>CAYWOD010000157.1:0-8539 GCA_964459805.1 uncultured Pirellulales bacterium | reverse complement strand
CTAATGCGATAAACGCTTTTTTACCCGATAGTATTTTCCCCACAAATCTTGGGACGATACGAATTATTTTCGTTTTTTTTGCAAAAAGTGAAGGATGTTAATTGACAGATTGAATATATTGAGTAGAATTAGCGATATGATTGAATTAAGCGACCTATGACCAAAAGCATTAAACAACTGAGTTTGCCTGCCGGCTGTCCGCTTTGCGGCGAATCGATTCAAGTGACGCAGATAAAGTGCAGCGGCTGCGGCAGCGAAATCAACGGCTCGTTTGCAACGGCAGGCCTGGGCGTTCTGCCCGTCGAGTATGAGAAGTTTATCACCGTCTTCCTGCGCCACCGCGGCAACATCAGCCAGGTCGAAAAGGAGCTTGGCATCTCATACCCGACCATCAACAAAATGCTCGACAGCATAAACAACGCCCTTAGCTCCACCGCCGCCGCAGCAGAAAAGCCCCTCACCAGAAAAGAAATCCTCGACTCCATCGAAAAGGGCGAGATGAGTGTAAAAGAAGCTGCATTCATCCTAAAAACCCGAAAATAAGGAGAATACAATGTTTGGACTGGAACATACTGTACTATCACTATCGATGCATACTGTACTATCGATGCTGTTTGCCATCCTCATAACGCTTGTTTGTTTTGCTGCTATGCTAATGCTGTTGAGATTAGCAGCTAAAACGCCGTGGCTCACAGCGATTTGCGTTTCCGTATTGGTGGCAACGGTCGTTTCAATGATCGGCATAAGAGCCTTTGCGGGCAGTCGCGCCAAGACAGGCTCGGTGGTGCTTCTGCCTGCGGCGATTTGTACGATTATCCTCATCGCCCAATTCGTTGGCTGGCTTCTTACCACTGGCGCCGAGGGGACCCGTGTCAACACCGCCGAGAGAAACAGAATCCTCCAGATGGTTGATGACGGCAAGATTGGTGCCGACGAAGGCGCCGAACTCCTTGACGCAATGGGCCGCTCAACCGCACTTCAGGGCCAGGACAAATTCTCCCGGCTCGATATAGCGATGCTTTGCGGCGTGGCGTTGGTGGTTCTTGGGTTCTTTTTGCCTTGGGCGTATATCAGGATGCCCAACGTCTCTGGGATGCCGGGTATTTTCGGGCAGCTCTCGGCTTACCAGGCCGGTTATCACGTCGGCGCGCTCGGCTGGGCGGTCCTGATAATAGGGCTGGTCTCAGCAGTGCCGATATTCATAACGCCTAAGGACTTTCTCTATAAGATTTCGATGCTGCAGATCTTCCTGATTCTCGTGGGCTTGGTTCTTGTCGTCAGCGTTCTGGTACGTGCGGGAAGTCACCTCGGTGTGGGTTTGATACTTTGCCTTGTGGGGTTCGCAGTTGAGCTGCTCAGCTCAGGAGTAAAGCTCAAGCAGTTAGCGGCCTAATCAAGCCGTTTTCTTTGTATTTTTTGACTCGGATTTGTTTTTTTTGGAGGGCTTGGCTTCTTTGCTTTCGGCCTTGGTTTCTTTTTTGGTGGTCTGTTTCTCGCGGCTTTTCTTCTCGCTTTCGGCGCCCTTTTTGTAGCTCTCGCTCCTGTAATCGGTCTGGTAGAACCCCGAGCCCTTGAAGATTACCCCCGCTCCGGTGCCGATGAGCCGTTTGACTTTTCTCTTTCCGCACTTCGGACAACTTCGCACCGGCTTGGCCGTTATGCTCTGGAACCGCTCGAACTCGCATCCACAGCCCTGGCAGATATATTCGTAGGTCGGCATAGCGGTCACTCAGTGTCGGTTCTCTCGTCTTCATCTACCGTTTCGCATTCATCGGTCGTCTGCTCTTGCTGCTGCGGCTGTTCGGATGTTATCTTATTGACAATCACCTTGCTCGGCCGAATCACGCGACCGTTGAGCTTGTAGCCCTTCTGAAACTCCTCCAGCACGATGTTCTCTTCTTGTCCCGGCACGCTTTTCTGCATCATCGCTTCATGCAGGGCAGGGTCGAAGCTCTCGCCGACCGCGTTTATCTGTTCGACCTCGTGCGATTTCAAGATATCGAGCATCTGGTCGTAGATGATCCGAATGCCCTCGACGAGAACATCGACGTCCTCGGCCGAGTGCACGCTCGCCACCGTATGCTCGAAATTATCCAGAGTCGGCAGAAGCGACTTTATTACACTTTCCTTCTGGTACCCGACACTGTCGGCGATTTGCTTGGGAACCCGTTTTTGGAAGTTCGCGTAGTCCGCGCTGACCCGCTGCAGCTTATCGAGAAGATCGTCCTTTTCCTTTTCAAGGTTCTCTACTGTCTCGCGAAGCTCTTCGAGTTCCACCTGCATTGCTTTGGAGTCTTTCTGCTCTTCTGTTTTTTTCTTTCTGGACTTCATCGCATACTATCGAAATGCTTTTTTAGTTTCTCGAAGAATGTCTTGGCTTTCGGAGAAACGCGCTTGTTCTCCGTCTTGGCAAATTCCCGCAGCAGCTCTTCCTGTTTTTGGTTTAGCCTTCTCGGCGTTTCCACGGCGATTTGCACAAGCTGGTCGCCGGTTCGCCCTGTTCGCAGGCCCGGCAGCCCCTTGCCCTTTATCCGAAAAACACTTGCGTATTGTGTCCCCGGCGGAATCTTCAGTTTTTGTGTGGCGTTCAAGCTTGGAACGTCGATAGTCGCGCCCAACGCTGCCTGAGTAAAGCTGATTGGCACCAGGGCAATCAGGTTGTTCCCGTCGCGCTCTAAGAACTCGTGCGGCTTTATTCTCACGTAGCAGTACAGATCGCCTCTCGGTCCGCCGCCTCGACCCGGCTCACCCTCGCTGGCGACCCGTATCCCCTGACCTTCGTGCACGCCGGGCGGAATCTTGATGCTGACCGTCCTTTTCTTGGGTATGCGCCCGCCGCCCCTGCATTTCTTGCACGGGTCGGTGATGACTTGCCCGCTGCCCCTGCACTGCTGACACGTCGATACCATCTGGAAGAAGCCGCCGCCCCGGACGACCTGGCCTCTTCCGCCGCAGGCCGGACACTTGTCCGGCATCTTGCCTTTCGCGCAGCCGTTGCCGTTGCACTCCGGGCATATATCCTGGCGCGTAAATTCGATAGTCTTCTCGGCCCCGTCTGCAACGTCGTTAAGCGTCAGGTCCACCGAGGTCTCCAGGTCATATCCCCTCGCAGGCCCCGTTCGACCCGTCCTTCTTCGCCCCCTCCCGAACAGGTCCTCAAAGCCGCCGAAGCCGCCGAGGATGTCCTCGAATATGCTGCCGATGTCCTGCCATCGCATATGCGTATAGTCACGCATACCCATCCCGCGAAGGCCCTCGTGCCCGAACTGATCGTAACGCTGGCGCTTATCTGTGTCGCTAAGGACCTCATAAGCCTCGGCGCACTCCTTGAACTTCGCCTCCGCCTCTTTATCATCCGGGTTCTTGTCCGGGTGATACTTCATTGCCATACGCCTGTACGCGCGCTTGATGTCATCCGCGGAGGCGCCCTTGCCTACACCCAGAACCTCATAATAATCCCGCTTAGCCATACTTTCGTGTCTCGTCGTGCGTATCGCGTATCGCGTTAGAGTTTTTTAATTAGATTCGAGGTCATCCGACAAATGTGGTCCAACTTCTCAAGCAATTTGGTCTCCGTGTCTTGTCTCATATACTTGAGCTCTTTTGCTATCGTTATCTGCGTCTCCAGTTCGGCGCAGCTTCCCAACGACACATACAAAAACTGCCTGTACTCCTTGTTATGGTATCGCCTGAAACCTTCTGCAACATTAGAAGGTATGGAAATCGCCGAACGCCTCATCTGGCTGACCAGCCCGTAGTTCTCCTGTTTCGGAAACTCCTCCGTCGATCTATATATATCCTTAACTAACTCAATAGCTTTTTTCCAGATGTCCAGGTCCCTGTACCTTTTTATTCCCATATTCCCTATCTCCCGTCGCGACACGCGATACGCAATACGCAATACGAAATCCGAACTTATCTCACCGATCCTGCTATCGGCTCTTCGTCCTTGTCCTCGTCCTTGAGCTCGGTTACGAGCACGTTCGTAGTCAGCATTAGCCCAGCTACCGAAGCGGCCATCTCCAGCGCGGTCCTGGCGACCTTCGCAGGGTCGATAATCCCGGCCTTGAACATATCGACAAACTCACCGGTATTGGCATCATAGCCGATATTCTTGCTCTTAGCCGGCTTTTCCAGAAGCTGAGCGACAACAACGTCACCCGGCTCGCCGGAATTATCCACGATTTGCATCGTCGGCGCCTTGAGCGCATTGGTCACGATGTCAAAGCCGATCTTCTCGTCGCCCCTGACCTTCGCTCTGGCCTTTTGCACCTCAGCGATGGCACGCAGGAAAACAACGCCGCCCCCGGCGACAACGCCTTCTTGTGCTGCTGCTCTCGTGGCGTGAAGCGCGTCCTCCAACAGGTCCTTGCGCTCCTTCATTTCCGTTTCGGTTGCCGCGCCGGCGTTAATGACCGCAACTCCGCCGGTCAGCTTGGCCAGACGCTCCTGCAGCTTTTCGCGGTCGTAGTCGCTCGTGCTCTTTTCGATTTGCCCGCGGATTTGATCGCATCGGGCGGTAACATCTTTCTTCTTGCCGGCCCCTTCGATTATCGTTGTCGCGTCCTTATCGACAACGATCTTCTTGGCCTGACCTAATTGGGAGAGCTCGAGGCTCTCGATCTTGATACCCAGGTCTTCGGTTATCACCTGTCCGCCGGTCGCGATGCCTAAATCGCCCAACATCGCCTTTCTGCGGTCCCCGAAGCCGGGAGCCTTGACCGCACAAATCTTCAGCACGCCCTGCAGACGGTTAATAACCATCGCCGCCAACGCCTCACCCTCAACGTCTTCGGCCACAATCAGCAGCGGCCGCCCGACCTGTGCGATCTTTTCTAACAGTGGAATAATCTCCCGAACGTTCGAGATCTTCTTCTCGTGCAGAAGGATATAGGCCTCTTCGAGAACCGACTCGAGAGTATTGGGGTCGGTCATAAAGTAGGGCGATATGTAACCTTTCTCGAACTGCATGCCCTCGACAACGTTCAGCTCGCTTTCCATCGCCTTGCCTTCTTCGACCTCGATAACGCCCTCTGTCCCGACGCTGTCAAAGGCATCGGCTAAGATATTGCCGACCTTCTGGTCGTTGTTGGCGCTGATTGTAGCCACCTTCGCAATGTCATCGTGACCCTTGACTGGGACGCTTACCGACTCGATAAAATCGGCGGCGACTTTCGCGGCCTTGTTGATCCCACGCTGAATCGCCATCGGGTTGGCCCCTGCCGTTACGTGCCTTAAACCCTCGGCATATATCGCCTCGGCAAGCACCGTTGATGTCGTCGTACCGTCACCCACAACGTCCGACGTCTTGCTCGCCACCTCGTTGACCATCTTGGCGCCCATGTTCTTGAACGGCTCGGGCAGCTCAATCTCCTTACTGACCGAAACGCCATCTTTCGTAACCTTCGGAGAGCCCCAGCTCTTATGCAGGATAACGTTTCTGCCGGTCGGCCCCAACGTCACTTTCACCGCCTTGGCCAATTGACTCAGCCCGTCTTTCAACTGCGCTCGCGCTGTATCGTCAAACATCAATTGCTTTGCCATTTTGTATCACCTCGTATTATGCACTCTAATATTCTTGTTCTTTCGTTCGTGCCTTCGTACCAGTTCTACTCTTCAACCATTCTTGCGTTCTTTTTTGTGTCTTTGTGCCTTCGTGGCAATATTACTTCTCGACAATTCCCAGAACGTCGCTTTCCTTGAGAATTACGTATTGTTCGTTGTCGATTTCGACCTCGCTGCCGATGTATTTGGCGTAGATCACTTTGTCGTTCTTCTTCACCGACATCTTGGCGCGTTTGCCGTCGTCCAGCAGCTTTCCCGGACCAATCGCGATTACCTTACCGATGTGAGGCTTTTCCTTCGCGCTGTCCGGCAGAATAATTCCGCCCGTCGTCTTCTCTTCCGCTTCCGATTGCTTGATAACAATTCTATCATCCAGGGGTCTAAGTTTCATAGCTCACTCCTTTATTTCTCGTGATAATACTCTTGTTGACTTTTGACTTCACAACTTCTTCCACACCTCCGGTGTGGTTTGTCGTCACTTTGCCGGAACAAGCCGTACCGACTTTAGATTCATTACCGCGCCTCCGGGTTTTGTCTTGGGCTTGACCGTCAGCAAATACGTCCCCGACTTGCTTATCTTGATGCTGCCGAGCTTGTCGCTAACAAAATTGGCCCAGCCGCTGGTCTCACGGACCTTGCCGGCAAGTTCCTGGTCCGCCGCCGAAACCGCGTACTCGCTGCCGCCGAAGCCCGCCGCACACGCGAATGTGATTTCGACATTGAACGTCCCGGGCTTTTCTATCTCGAAGCTCCACGCTACGTAATCGGACAGGTTCGTCCAGTAGCCGATGTTGTCCTTGCCGCCGCCCGACTCGTACCTCGCAGTCTCCCCGTGAACCACCGCATCGGCTGCCCGCAGGCCAAACGACCCATCTTTGCTCGCTCGGCAGGGTCCGGCCATCGCGGGCTCACCCGCGATTTCCAGAACGATCACGCTGTTGATAGGATCCGGCACCGCCTTAGGTACAGTAATCTCAACCGCAAGACCGCTGTCACCGAGCACGGTGGACACCAGCAGACCGGTGCGCTTCTTGTCGGCCAAGCGGTAAGCCCACTCGACCTTGCTCTTGAGGCCCTGCACTTGCAGGCTGCCGTCGCTCGGCCAGTCGAAAACGTGAAGATACAGCTTGCCGGCTTTCGCCGTGCATCGTCCCCACGGGACTTTGCCGATAGGGCTGGCCGTTGTGCCGTAAATACTCTCACCGTTTACCTTCATCCACTCGCCCATAGCGCCCAAACGTTCAGCACTGGGGCCGGGGATAAGTCCCTCGGCTGTCGGTCCGACGTTCAGCAGGAAATTGCCGCCCTTGCTCGCGATATCCGCCAGCTTCCGAAGCAGGTCCTCCGGCGATTTCCAGTTGTCGTCGTAGGATTTGTAGCCCCAGGTGTTGTTCATCGTCATACACGATTCCCAATCGACGCCAGGCAGACCCTTCGCCGGTATCTGCTGCTCCGGAGTGCCGAAGTCGCCCGCGTATTCCTGGTCGTCCCTATTGAGGCCTTCCATCCCTTTGCGCCCCTTGCCGACACGGTTGTTTATAATGATGTCTGGCTGAAGGCCGCGAACGTAATTATACAGGTCTTTGCCCTGCGGCTCGGTCCAGTCTCTTATCCATTCGCCGTCGAACCACAGCACCCCAAGAGGTCCGTACTTTGTTATCAGCTCCTTGAGCTGCGGTTTCATATAATCTTCCGCGTATCGCTTGAAATTGGGATTCGAGCGACTGCCGTCGTTATAGTTCGGATAGAAAGGCGCCTGGGCGTCAGCGTGATGCCAGTCCATTATCGAGTGATAGAAGCAAAGCCGGACGCCCTGTTTCTTGCACGCCGTCGAAAGCTCTGCGAGTATGTCACGCTTGAAAGGCGAAGCATCAATAATATCGTAATTCGTGACCTTCGAGTCCCACAGGCAAAAGCCGTCGTGGTGCTTGGATGTGATAACGATGTATTTCATCCCGGCGTTCTTGGCGATGCTCACCCACTCGTTGGCGTTGAAATTCACCGGATTGAACCGCCCGGCGAGCTTCTCATACTCGGCCACGGGGATGTCGGCATTTTCCATAATCCACTCGCCAATGCCCCCGATCCTCTTGCCCTTCCATTCGCCGGCCGGCACTGCGTACAGGCCCCAGTGAATGAACATCCCGAATCGCGCCTCTCGCCACCACTCCATCCGCTCATCCTTGCCCACCTGCTCAACTGACTCCGCACGCGGTGATTGCGCCCGCGCGCTTTTGCAGCCTAACCAGAACAAGACAAATACCAGCACAGCAGCAAACGCAGCCAGAACTGCATACGTCCGTAGCCACAAATAGCTACGCACCAAGATTCGTCCCTTATCCATTTTCGTCCTCACTGACTGATTGTCTCGCAGAACAATATCTTAAGCTTCAGTGCTGCGGTTTCGCCAATCCTACATACCCATTCCCATACCGCCGCCCATGCCGCCCATGCCGCCCATGTCGCCCATTCCGGGATCCATTCCAGCGGGGCCGCCGGGGCCCATCGCGGGCTTCTCCTGCGGCTTCTCGGTGACTAAGCAATCGGTCGTCAGCAGCAGACCGGCAATGCTTGCAGCGTTCTGCAGAGCGATTCTCGTCACCTTAGCCGGGTCGATAATTCCGGCCTCGAGCAAATCTTCGTACTTGTCTGCATCGGCGTTGTAGCCGAAGCCGCCTTTGCCCTTTGTCACCTTGTTGACAACGAGATTTGGCGTCGCTCCGGCGTTGTACGCGATGTAGTAGCAGGGCATCTTAAGCGACTTGGCTAAAATGTCCGCGCCGGTTTTTTCGTCGCCTTTGAGTTTGAGCTTCCCGACCGCATCGATGCAGCGAATCAGGGCCACGCCGCCGCCCGGAACAATACCTTCCTCGATGGCTGCTCTGGTGGCGTGCAGCGCGTCCTCGATGCGGGCCTTGCGCTCCTTCATTTCCGCCTCACTCGCAGCCCCGACGTTGATTTGAGCGACGCCGCC
>CAYWOD010000156.1:0-8661 GCA_964459805.1 uncultured Pirellulales bacterium | reverse complement strand
TCGAAGGGGAATTGTGCGGAAACTCTTTTCTACGGCACAGACTATCATTCACATCTGGGGACTGAATATGGCGGCATAGCAGTGCTGGGCGAAGAATTCACGCGCCAAATACACAACCTGGCCCAGAGCCAGTTTAAGTCAAAATTCTACGACGATTATAAAGACATGCGGGGAAGTAAAGGGATCGGGGTCATCAGCGACTATGATGAACAGCCTATTTATCTCAAGTCGCGATTCGGACCATTCTGCATAGTAACGGGCGGGTTTGTGGAAAACGCTGAGGACTTGGCCTCAAAATTGCTGAAAAGGGGGATCTCTTTCAGCGAGGTAAGCAAAAGGGCCGTTAATACACCGGAGCTGATAGCAAAGCTAATCAACCAGGGAGAGAGTCTGATAGACGGCATAGAGAAGATGTTCGAGGCTATCGAAGGCTCCTGCTCACTGTTATTGCTCAGTAGAGCCGGCATATATGCGGCCAGAGACAGACTTGGATATACGCCGCTTATCGTCGGCAAGCGGGACGATGCATGGGCGGTAACCACCGAGAGCAGCGCGTTTCCAAACAATGACTTTGAGATTAGCAAGCATCTTGCGCCGGGGGAGATAATTCTGATAAACGAAGACGGCGTAGTACAAAGAAGACCCGGCGGAAGTAGAAACCAGATTTGCGCATTTCTCTGGATATATACGGGCTTTCCGGCGTCGGACTATGAGGGGATAAACGTGGAAGTAGTCAGGGAAAGATGCGGCCGCTGCCTTGCAAAACGGGATAGCGATATCGCCGTTGACGTGGTCTCAGGTGTTCCGGATTCCGGAATGGCCCACGGTTTAGGCTATGCAATGGAGTCCGGCAAACCGTTCAGGCGCCCCCTCGTTAAATACACGCCGGGATACGGCAGGAGTTATACACCACCTTCACAAAAGACGCGCGATCTGATTGCAAAGATGAAACTTATCGCCGTTAAAGATGTAATTGACGGCAACAGCATTGTCGTCTGCGAGGATTCCATCGTCAGGGGGACCCAGCTTAAGAACTTCACCGTCAAGAAACTATGGGATTGCGGCGCCAAAGAGATTCACATAAGACCGGCCTGCCCACCGCTGATGTTCCCCTGCAGGTTCAATCTTTCCACTCGCTCCATCGATGAGCTTGCGGCCCGCAAAGCCATTCGCGCTCTGGAAGGGCGTGACATAGAGGATGTCTCGGAATATATAGACCACAGCTCGGAAAAATACAGGGCAATGGTGGAATGGATTGCCGAGGATCTGGATGTCTCGACGCTTAGATATCAGACTGTCGATGATATGGTGAACGCTATCGGGCGGCCCAAAGAAGATCTCTGCCTCTATTGCTGGACCGGGCAGTGTCCCGAAACCGAGCGTCCAAAAGCAGCGATTGACATAGTCGATGTAAAAAGACCGTCTGCAAAGAAGACAACAGAAGTAGAGGTTTCACTGTAAGAAGGGTGCGGGCTAAGCTAAGGAGATTTGTCGCTGCGCTCGCAGTGATAGCTGTTTCGATGTCTCGCTAACAGAAATTCAGATGCGCAAAAGCGGATACGGCAAATTTGTTCTGGCAGCAGCAATATACGCAGCTTTCACCGCGGAGTTGTATTGGTGGCGCTTCGAGAGCTTTGATCGCTGGGAGTGGCTTTTGCCGGTGAACGTTTGTTGGGCGGCGATGGGCTGTTATGTTGTTAGCCGGCGGTGGGTATCTTCATTTGCCGGCTCGTTCTTCGCCGGCGCCATCTACGGCTTCGGGCCTTTTATGCTCGGCCTGACGAAATTCCACTCGACAGCCGGCTTTTTGGCGGCCTCTGTGCCCTGGCTGTTCTGCCCGGCCGCGTTTGGCCACAAGACGAGATGGCGGCGAAACAGCTCCCTATTTGCAATCCTGCCCTTCCTGGCGATACTGCTATACTTCCAGCTATCGATTCACTATCGCTTGTTCGCAGTTTCGACTCAGGCGAGACTGCGCTCGGCCGACCTGGTCGGCCTGTTCGCTCCGTTAGTCGTCGCCGAGCGAAATATCAGCACAACTCTGGTCGGTTTCTATCATGTCCCGGTCGCGGCCCTGATAATGGGCTGTGCAATGCTGCTGGCGGCCCGGCGGCTTCACATAATCGCGATTTTCGCGCTGGGCGTGACATTGGCCTGCTGCAAACCGTTTTTCAACGTCAGCCCGGTTATGTGGCTCGCCGTGCCTGTTCTTTGCTGCTCGGTGCTGATAGGGGTTGGTCTGCAGGGCCTTATACTGGCGGGCCGCGCCGATAAGAAGTGGCTGATGGCGGGCGCGATCGTTATGGCGGGGCTTTCGATTGCAGCATTATTCCTGGCGACAAAATACTTTCAGGTATTCCTTGGCCTCGGCGATGAATACGCAAGGCTCTTTGTCCAAACCGCCGAGATGTACGTGCTCGGCGCAATCGCTCTGGGGGTCCTCTTCTTTATGGCCCGTGCAAAATTGCGCGTTACTTTGCTGCGGCAGGTGCTGCTCTGCAGCGCGATAGCAATCGACGTTTTCCTCGGTGCCGGATTCATCATCGATAGACTGCTCTGAGTCATGCCCCTTAGCTGGTGGCCGGCCTGTCGAGGCAGCTAATCCGGGTTTGCCGCTATTTCGATAGCCTGGGCGTGGCTAATATTTCCGGCACAGCGAAATCCTGTTGATGATAATGCTTTAGACTCATTTCCCAGCCTTCGACTTGTCTGCCGGCAGGCTCTGCGAGCAGCTTGGAGGTGTACTTTGAGATAGAACTGGACGGGAAGCTGTATCACACGGCTGCCCCCATAGTGCTCAGCAGCGTGATTACGCATAAGGCGTCAAGTTCGGGCGAGATATTTGTATCGCCGGATTACGTCAGGCTGCTCGATAGGCATAGCCTGCCGAGCAGATGGTCTGTGGGCATACGCCAGCTCGTGCCCAGTCCTTGCCGGAGGTGCGCCGAC
This sequence comes from uncultured Pirellulales bacterium, assembly GCA_964459805.1. Classification (GTDB taxonomy): domain Bacteria; phylum Planctomycetota; class Phycisphaerae; order Sedimentisphaerales; family Anaerobacaceae; genus DAOVRL01. Next base: position 5,712 of record CAYWOD010000156.1, on the reverse strand, counting down.
TTCGACGCCGGCGGCCGGACCAATATGTCGAACTTTGGCGAATTTGCCGACAACTGGCATTGGAATGGTTCGGGTGTGGATAGGTACAAGGCGGCGGACATGGACTGCAATGAGGAGGTGGATTTTCTCGACCTGTCCCAACTCGCAGCGGCATGGCTTGTGGGCTGCCCATAGAAAGCAAAAAGGGGCGGATCGATACTCGATGGTGGATGTTCGAGACTCGATGCTCGATGGGCGTAGCTTTTTACGGGGCCTGCTGAACCGCGAAGAAGGGCGGTTTCTGTACTGAAAAGCGCGTTTTCCTACGAAATCTGTCCTCACAGCGAAATTTTCCCAAAGAATCTTTACATTTGTCGTGCTATCGCTACATTTGTAGAGTATTCTTTACAGAAGTAAAGGTTCTCGATACTCGATGCTCGTGGGAATGAAGCCCGTAGCCAAGGTGGCTATTTGTGACAAGACTTATGCAAAACTCGTTTTAGAAATAGAAGCGTTGTTAGGGATATTGTGAGGAAAGACTGATGGCGAAGAAGAATTACGAATTAACAGAAGGCGAATGGGCTATCATCCAGGCCGTCTGGGCAAAGGAGCCATGTGCCGCTCCGGATGTTCAGGAGAGCCTCGAAGCTGAAATAGAGTGGAGCTCCAGCACGGTCAGGACAATGATGAACCGGATGGTGGCCAAAGGGCTGCTGAGGACAGAGCGGCTTCGCAACCTGATCCTCTACCGCTCGGCTATCACGCGGGCCGAGGCCCAGAGCGGGGAGGTTATGCGCGCGATAAGGAGGGCGTTCGACGGCGCGCTGACGCCGATGATGCAGTTCCTGCTGGACAACAATAAGCTCTCGGCGGACCAGTTGAAGGAGCTGGAGGCCCTGATAAAGAGCAAGAAAGCAGGAATGGATTGTAACGAATAAAGGCAAATGGCGTCTTAATAACAGGAGATATTACTATGAACGCCATAATAGAGGATGTCAATTCGGCCGGGTACGCATTTGTCGAGTTCGCACTGCCGATGCTGATTCAATCGAGCGTACTGATTCTGCTCCTGCTGCTGGCCGATTTTGCGCTGCGTAAAAGGGTCCGTGCAGTCTTTCGGTACTGGATATGGATGCTGGTCCTTGTCAAGCTGGTTTTGCCGACGTCGCTATCGGCGCCTTTGAGTCTTGGATACTGGTTCGGCGATGAGATAGCGTCTGTCGATGTGAGCCATAGCACCTCCGAGGCGCAGCCGCAAGCAGTCGAGGCGCCGGCGCCGGTCCTGCCCCATATCATAGACCTCTCAAAGGTCCGGCCGCCAATATATCCGCCATCGGTAACACCATCGCCTGGCGAGACCGAGTCCGCCCCGGCCGAATCGATTGTTCCGCCGGCAGTGCCGATCACCTGGCAGGGCGTTGTGTTTCTGTTCTGGCTGGCAATTGTCATCGCTCTGCTGCTGCTATTGGCCCAGCGAGCGATCTTTGTGCGCAGTCTGGTTGCGCAGGCGAAGAATGCTAATCGGCCAATGTGCGATGCTTTGAATGACTGCCGCGGGCGTATGAAGGTCAAGAGGAGGCCGAGCTTGAAGGTCTCGCCGAACGCGACGACTCCCGCCGTCTGCGGACTATTCCGCCCCGTGATTCTCGTGCCGAATAATCTATCGACCGCTTTAGGCTCGGAGGATTTGCAGGTGGTCCTGCTGCACGAGCTGGCCCATATCAAACGCGGCGATCTTTGGGTCAATCTCGCTCAGACTCTCCTGCAAATCATCTATTTCTATAATCCGCTGCTGTGGCTGGCCAACGCGGTTATCCGCAGGGCCCGCGAGCAAGCCGTTGATGAGGCGGTGCTCGTGGTGATGGGCGAAAAGGCATCTCAGTACCCGCAGACGCTGGTAAGCGTCGCCAAGCTCGCCTTCAAGCGTCCGGCCCTTTCGCTGCGACTGATCGGCGTAGTCGAATCCAAGAGCGCGCTCACCGCCCGAATAAAGCACATCCTCAATCGCCCCATCCCCAAGTCCGCAAAGCTCGGCATCCTCGGGCTGGCTCTGATAGTCATTACCGCAGTGATACTGCTGCCAATGGCAAGAGTAGAGAAAAATCAAAAGCTGTTAAGGGGAATAGATGAAAAACTGAAAGTAACGGATAAAGCCGGCGAATTAACGATCAATTCACTCTATATGCCTCCACCAAATGGGAAGGACTTCATGGGGACAAATAAGGTCACTATGTACGTGGATATAACCAATAATTCCGAAAAGGATCTTTATCTGGGTCTTGAATATTACACTGATTCCGGTTATGTAGCAAAAGTTTTCTCTCCGGGAGCTTCGAGTCTCGCTCAAATCAAGAAAGTTCCCGCAAACTGGCAGGGTAAATTGGAGTATCCGATTCGTTACAATCGCTTCGTCAAAGGCGGCTATGTAAGAATTACTTTGGCAAGGTGCACTGGCAAGCAAAACACAGAAGAGAAAATACTGGCGTTTTTGCCTCCCGAAGTGGAGATTATTTACGAGAAGAAATACAATATCGTACCGATTGACGATACGCAACCGGATGCAGGTGCTTTAACTAATTTTTCCTTTATTGCAACACTGGCCAACGGCGTGACGGTTGAGCTGGTGGGGGTTTGTGAGCATCCGAGCGAAGGCAAGCAGTGGTGGCGGCCAGATGGAGATGAGCTTCTTGAGGCTCCTTATGATGAGATCGATGGGAATGTTTATCCCGATGGAGATGAAAAATCTTTTGAGTTTGCTATCAGGTTGAGGAATCTTCCGGCAGAACATGTAAATACAAAAGTTAGATGCGAAGAAAGCGTTGGCGGTTCTGCGGGCGGAGGCAGTTCGCCGGAGAAAACCGGGGAATATCTGAGTGATTTCCGGTGGCTTGCGACAACATTTCCGAAAAAGTTTAAGGCGTGTACGGTGAAAGTTGGTGTTGCAGCGGGCCAATGGCAAGCAGTGGCTGAGAGCAATGGAAAGGGGTTTGGCAGTCGTGGTAGTGAATTAGGCGGAGTGAGCTTTACAAAGGCATTTGAATTTGAAGATGGGATCAGTATTACTGTGGCTGATGATATACTGGGCCGGCCTTGCAGGGTGGTGGCGATAACTAATGATGGTGAAGTGGTTAAGCCGGTGGGAAGTTCAGGGAGTTCTGCGGGCAAGGCCAGGCAAACGAGCGCAAAGTTTAATAATATTTCTTTGTCGGACGTAAAGGAATTTCAATTCCAGACCCGGCCTTATGAATGGGCTGAGTTTAAGAATATTTCGCTTAAACCGGGTTTTGAGACTGATGTGGAAATTAGAGGTGAATCAGGGGAAATTTCTGGTGTTGTCGGTGTTCAAGATAGTGCCTTGGGTAAAAGCACCTCGGCAGAAGCTGCCTTTATTATCCAAAAAGTGCTGGATCGATATGCGGCTATTAAGAGTTACTCGGCTATAGGTGAGTTGTTGACGGATGTTGACCGTCCTCCTGGAGCAATGGGTGCGATACTCGGCATGACGACGGAAATGTTGCAACAGATGGGAGAGCATCAACTTAAGAGTATATTCACCATAAAGATGGCCAAGCCAAATCTTTATTGTATCGAATGGAATAAGCATATTGATACCGACTTAAGCAAGGTCGGTAATGCATGGTCAATAGGTGATGGCAGTTATGCGTTGTTCCTTGGGAAGGAGAGAGAGTTTGAAGACCCTCTCAGGGCTTTGATTTCTGCTCAAAGTATTGGTAGAGTGCAATCTTCACTTTTCTTCGACACATCTTTAAATACATTGAGAGTGTTGCGGGATCTTTCGCAGCAGGAAGATGAACAACTGGAAGGTATCGACTGTTACGTTATATCGGGAAGTCGGCATAGAAGAACTTACACCTACTGGGTATCCCAAAAGGATTTTCTGATACGCCGCTACAAATATGTTTCCGGAGGGGATGGTAAGCCTGTTGAAGGAGGCGAGGATGAACTTACCGACGAAAGTATCAAGGATTACTTGAAAGCGACCGACAAAGAAGCTACTCCGGAAGAAATTGCCAAAGCCAGAGCAATGTTAACCGCTGCCAACGCAATGGCATCTGAAGTAAAAGTTACCAATACGGAAACGTATAGAAATATTGTCCTTGATCAACCCATCTCCAAGGAACAATTTGTACCCAGCAAAAACATTGACGAAATAACCGAAGAGCTGAAGAATCTACGGGCCCAATATATTCATAGATTGAAAAATATCTCACCGACCGACCCGAATCTGAGAACCGATGTGCAGGTTGAGGTTGAAGCGCCAAGCGAAAAGGGCGCCCTTGTTTGGGGTGAGGTGGTCGAGGGGGTTCAGATGCGGGTACGACCCGAGCGGCAGAGGTGGTATGAAGGTGAAACGCCCAAATTCATTGTGGACATGCGAAACAAGGGGACAGTCGAACTGGAACTGGTTTTGGCACAGGGGTCCTGGGAGGTGGAACTCGATGGTCTCTGGTATAGGGCTGGAGCAAGTTTTTCGGGAATATCCCCAAAGCTGCTACTTGGTCCAGGCGAGGAGCAAAATGACATTCTGTTTTGTCCGGGAGTATGGTCAAGGTGGAACATTAATGGCAAACCTCTGAAGTTCACGCCGGGGTTGTATACAGTACGTTTGTCTTTCGGCCCAAGCACGAGGGACCGAGCTAACTGGCGGCGACTTCGTGTGGTAAGCAATGCGGTTGTGATAGAGGTTTTGCCTGCTGAGGCGGACAAGAGGGGCTGGGGCGAGGTGGTGGCTGGTCTGCAGTGTGGTTTGCGAGCCGATAAACGCCTCTGGAAAGCGGACGAAGCGCCGAGGCTCCAAGCGGTAGCAAGAAATGTCGGTCGGGACCCGTGGCGCCTGCCGGAGTTTTTCTTCCTCAAGGTGGCGGGTAAAATTTGGCGTTGGAAGGGACCGGATCCTGGTGAGCCGGTAGAGCTTAAGCCTGGCGAGGACTTGGATAAAACCACTATACTTCTGAGTGAAGACTGGGTTCCCCCATACGAATCAGACCTTCGGCTGAAGCTGTCACCCGGCAAGCATACCGTTCAATTGGTTATAATCGTGTCAAAACCCGTACCTCCCGAGGCCGTGCCGGGGACAATACCGGTTCTCAAAATACCGGTTCTCAAGCAATTGCGTATTGAAAGCAATGTGGTGGTAATAGAGGTTTTGCCGACGGGCGAAAGACCCGGCACCGTTGATGATGAGGGTGATGCTGCGACGACCCTGCAGGCCGAACTGTATGAGCTCTGGCGGCAGCGACAGGACCTTGCCGGGGCCGAGGCTTTCGGCAAGAAGCTGCTCGAGAAGTACACTGAACGCGAGGAGCAGGCACTGATATATTATCATCTTGCCGAGATATATGCCCAGAGCGGGCAAATCAATCCGAGCAAAACGATAGAATATGCTCGGGCGGGATGGTGGTATCTTCACGACCCCGTCAAGAAGGCGCGGCTGTTCGTTTATTGGGGTGATGCGCTTCAATTATCGAAAGGCAGGCGCGACGCAGCGAAGATTTATCTGCGGGGGCTTGAGTTCTGTTTGCGGTACGGTTTGCCTAAGGAGAAGCCGGAGTTGCCCGCCGTTAGTATATATACGGTTGATGGTCCCCCTGAAGTGGTTGAAAAGTACCGCAAAGAAAATGAGCGGGAAATGGTTGTGAGAAGCCAGGCCGAGCGCATCGGCGAGCTTGTAGAGCATCGGCAGGCTCTGACCGGACAGATTGTTCAGTTATA
>CAYWOD010000155.1:0-8677 GCA_964459805.1 uncultured Pirellulales bacterium | reverse complement strand
GGTAGCAGCTATTATTGACGGAAAATTGCAGCTAAAGGGCTAAAAAATCCACCTAGAAACGTGACGGGCACCCCAGATGGGGCGAAAAGGTGGAAATAGCTTGACAGACGGCCCCGGGGGTCGGATAATTGGTTCAGGTACCCTTGACGAAGGGTCTTTTTTCTTTTGTACCTGCGAAAGGACAGAATTATGAGAATCTATTTTTTGAGAGCGTCGGCGTGGGTTGCGATATTTTGCGCCGTTTGCAGCTTTAGCTGCCGGTCGAAGGAGCCCAGCGAATCCGACGCCAACAAGCCCGGGCCGGGTCCCATTAAGGTCGAGGGCGAGACTGTCAGGCCCGACGTCAATGCAGTCATAGCAGAACCCACCGCGAAGACACCGGGCGCCGTTCTGGTGACCGTCAACGGTGTAGATATCACCGAAAAGCAGGTGGATGAGCTGCTCAAGCCGCACATCGAGCAACTGGCCAAGCAGGCCGCGAACTTGCCGCCGGCGTTTCTCGAGCAGCGAATGGAAATGCTCAGAAAACAGGCATTGCAGGAAATGATCAAAATACGGCTTCTCGACGAGAAAGCAAAGCAGGCCAATATAGCAGTTACCGATGAAAACGTCACAAACGAGCTGACGAAAATGGCGTCACTCCAAAAGCCACCGGTGACTCTGGAAGAGCTCAAGAAAAAAATAGAGACTTACGGCTACAACTTCGAGCAGTGGAAGAGCCAGGTCCGTACGGCGCTGCGCCGTCAGAAACTTATCACGCTTGAATATCCGGACAAGGTAAAGGTTACGGAGGAGGACACGAAGGCATATTACGAGCAGACGAAGAGTCGGTGGCCGGAACAGACCAGGGCGAGCCATATTCTGATAAAGCCGGACCTGTCCGACCCCAACTCGGACCCGAACGAGGCGAACGCTCTGGCCAAGGCGAAAGCCGAGGACCTGCTCAAACAAATCAAAGAAGGGGCCGATTTTACCGAACTGGCCAAGGCCTACTCAGCCTGCCCATCAGGGCCGGGGGGCGGCGATCTGAATTTCTTCCCGCGGACCGGCCAGGGCAGTATGGTTCCGGAGTTTTCCGATGCGGCTTTTGCGCTGGAGGTGGGCGGTATCAGCGATGTTGTGAAAACCACCCACGGATACCACATTATAAAAGTTACCGACCGCAGGGAGGGCTTATCGTTTGAGCAGGTCAAAGACAGCTTAATGAACGAGCTGGTCCAGAGAAAGCTGTTTGAATTAGGTACAGAGTACTTCGAGAAGCTCAAGGGCGAGGCAAAAATCGTCTATCCGCCCGGCAAGGAGCCCAAGCCCGCCGCGCCGCCCGTTTTGCCCGGCGGCACGCCTGTCAGATAGAAGGTTGCGAACGCCGGCATAGTTGATAAAGATTAGAACGGGAAATCCACCCCCGCCGTTTTGCTTCGCAAATCGAGGCAGCGGTCGTGGATTTTCCGTTTTCCATTTCACGTGTGCGTAGTCGAAATCGACAATCGGCCGGGTTATTTCAACAAAGTAGCCGGGTCCAGATTGGCTGATTCTATATCTTTGAAATATTTTACCGTGCCGACTTTTAATTCTATCGTTGCCTGCTCATCGCAGACAATAATCCCTTTGGGGTGCATTTGCAGGGCGCTTATTGTCCACATGTGATTGACGCTTTCTTCAATGGCGTGTCGCAGCGCCCGCGCTTTGTTATGGCCGTTGACGATTATCAGCACTTCCTCAGCGTCCATCACGGTCCCGACACCCACGGTCAGAGCGGTTTTGGGGACCTTATTGACATCGTTGTCGAAGAAGCGCGAGTTGGCCACTATGGTGTCGTAAGTCAGTGTTTTGATGCGCGTCCTCGATGACAGGGAGGAGCTCGGCTCATTGAACGCTATGTGGCCGTCAGGGCCTATGCCGCCGAGGAACAGCTTGACGCCGCCGATCTCCTTCATCTTCTGTTCGTACCTCGCGCACTCTGCCTCGAGGTCCGACGCGTTGCCGTTGAGAATGTTGACGTTGTCCTCCGGAATATCTATATGGCTGAACAAATATGTCCGCATAAATGAATGGTAGCTTTCCGGGTGGTCTTCGGGCAGATTCACGTATTCATCCATATTGAAGGTGACGACATTCTCGAACGATACCTTCTGCGCCTTGTAAAGCTCGACCAGCTCATTATAGACACCTATCGGAGAAGAGCCGGTCGGCAGGCCCAGCACAAACGGTTTGCCCCGGCTCGGGCCGAACTCATTAATCTTCTTGACGATGTAGCCGGCAGTCCATTTGGCTGCTGTCTCATAGTCCGGTTCAATTATCACTCTCATAAGCAGTCCTTCTGTTAAAAACGGTTCACATTTTTGCCCAGGCCGTGCGTAACTATAAAGCACGGTCCAAAATCAAAACCCATAGGGCTATTCTTACTGCGTTTCCATTCCAGCGGCAAGGGCCAATTTGCCGGGAGCTAAATCTTTTCCAGCCTGGTGATCAGCTCGTCGGCGAGCGCTGTTTTGGCGGCAATATGCTGTTCAATTTCGCGGACGAAGCTGTTTTCTTCGAACGTTCCCCTTACCTGCTGGAAATCGACCTGTCTGCTCTGGTTGTCGCCGTCAATGCCGAATCCAATTTGGGCGGCGACGGTGAATTCCTTTTTAGTGTCGGCACAAAGCATCCGGTCGAGCTCGACGACGGCCGACTTCCATCTTGCCACCAGCTCGGCAATATCCTCGGCTGTTACCCGGTCAATTGTCTTACGGAGGCGCTGCTGCAACACGCTCGCGGCCCAGGCCCATTCGTACGCGGGATAATTTTCATACATAGACCGGAATGCCTCGGCTACCTGTTCAAGCGTGACGACGGTGCTATTTTCGATGTCGGTCAGTAATTTCTCCACAATCTCCTGCGGAGCGAACAAGCCGGCCAGGTCTATCCACTTGCCGGCCCCAATTTCGGTTTGGCCCGACAGCGCCGCGCGAAGATTCTCAACGCTTTGGAGCCGCTTGCCTTCCAGCCGTTTAATCAGACAATTTCCCAGGAATTTGTCTGTGCCGATTTCGTAAAGCTTAATGCCTCTTTCAAGCGATGAGTTTTTAATCCTGACACTGTTGAAGGTAAAGTATTCGGTGTTGTCTCCGGATGTGGCTTTAAGGTTTCTGAGCAGCCGGCTGCCGTTAAGCATCTTTTGAATCGTGTAAGGGCTCAAGAGCTTAAAGTTTATATGGTCGAGTTTCTTCCTGCCCTTTCGCCTGTCCCGTTTGGGCCATTTTCGAGCGTCTCGAACGGTTCCTACGCTGCGCAGGTTCACGCCGGGGACGAGAATGCTTTCATCTTCGTGCTCAATCAGGTAGGAGAAAGGCAAATCCGAAGTGTCTGAGTTTCTGTAGTGTCTGCCCATGACAACGGTAAAGGGTCCGACCTTTGCCGGCCAGAGTATGTACGAATCGCTGGCCGTTTTGGAGCCGCGCTCGATGATACCCTGGTGAGTCGGCCCCAGTTTGTACATATGATTGCTCTGGTTGGTTCCGCTGCCGGCGTTGAGAAAGGAAAACAGACCTGCGATAAGCAGGGTGGACTTATGATGTGTGACGGTATAAGGCCCGGCGAATACCGCGCAGGCCTCGCCGTGGAAGCCGCCGCAGTTGGCGAAGAACACCGAGCCTTCAGCAGAGTAGTGCTTGGCCAATACCGTGCCCTGGCCTACAAAGCACTCGGATATTATCGTGCCGTCGGTAATCTTCGAGCCGCTGGAGACGATAAAATCTTCGGCATAGACACCCGGTCCAATGTAAACCGGGTCTTCGGCGCAGCTATTGACCGAGCCGTTCTCAAGTCTGTTGATCCCCTCGATCACGGCGGCCGGACCGATCCTGACGTTTTTGATGATTCGGCAGTTGATGAGCCTGGCGCCGGCAGAGACGAGACCCACGGACGAGGTAACCGAGGCAGTATATTCGGCGATCATTCTTTTGAGGCTCTCGATTACTTTCGGCCTATGGCGATAAAACGCTATTATGTAGGCGGTGTGAGCGGAAAGGTGGTCATAAATCGGTATTTCTCGACCTCCGGCCTCGTTGACCACGGCCACCTCGGTGCCGTTGCCGAATGAGCTTTCGCCCTCGACGGCCAGCAAATCGACATTCTCGATTATCACGTCGTCTTCAATAAGGTAGTTGGCGATGTAGTTTCTGATCTGGTCGATATAGACGTTGTCGCCGATTGTGCAGTTGTGGATTGTCGCGTTCCTGATGCCGGCGGGTTTCTCAACCCCGCCGAAAAAAGCTATGCGCTTGTTGAACGCGCCCAACTTCACCCGTCCGCTGAAGTGCGTCGCCTTTACTCTTTCAGCATCGAACCCCTCGGCGACTTCGACCATGGACCAGTCCACGCAACTGCAGCCCTGATCGGTCAGTTTGGAGATTTCCTCTGCCGATAATGAACGAGTTTCCAAATGCTTCTCGTTGCATTCTGTCTTTGCACAAAATTCCGATGCCATCCTTGCACCTCGCTTTTGGCCAATAAAACCTTCAACGCAAGAACGCTGATCTCGACGCCGAGAACAACCACTTTTATCCGGCGCTCAGCTTCACGAAGGGAATATACAAACTCGAGTCCCATAAATCAACAGATTTGTAACAAGTTATCTGTGAGGAGTTTGGTTCTGAGATTCTCGCTAAGTGCTGCGGCGCTCAAAAATTTCGGAGAGTTTTTCGCGTCTTTTCGGACAACACTGTGACTTTTTGCTCCGATGAAGAGAAATTATAAAATTCTCGGCAAAATTTGGAGTAATACATTAGTACCTGCCGATGTTTAGATTATAACTGCATGAGCTTTCTAAAGCAGTTAAGTTCGATGTTTTTCTGTGTGCCTGGGTCCGACTATGTCAAATCAGCCGAGAGTTGCAAAGGTGTTGGCGGCACTGTTGATCTCGATGACGACCGGCGCGATAGTCTTGATGGCCCTGAGCGGCAATCCCCCCTCGGCCGGTCCATTCAGCCTTTCGATCTATGTAGGTCTTGATCGTCTTGACCCAATCAAAGAGACTATTTGTTCTCGAGCTGCCCAGCAACCGAACCGATGGGACTGCGTCGAGATTTACTATAGCGGCACGAAAGCCGGCAATATAGAACAGTTGGCCTCTCTCAGCGGACTGGCCGGGCCGGAGGATCTCAACTGTCACTTTGTGGTCTGTAACGGGCTCGGCGGCGGCAACGGACGAATACTGTCAACCGAGAAGTGGCAAATGCAATGGTCAGTCACGCCGGGCCGAACATGGAACGGCAGGAGTCAGGCCATACGTATCTGCGTTGTAGCCGACGGCATAGCCACCCGACCAACGGATTATCAGATCAAGAGGGTGTATGCACTGGTGGACAAGTTGTGCCAGCGCTTTCGTATCCAGCCCAAATCCATCCGCTACCCAAAGAACTGGCAGTAACAAGACCCTCGACGATTACGCCAAACAACGTGCGCACCGAGCTGTAACCGTTCAGGGGGTATAAACTGAGTTTCTGTGTCATTGCGAGGCCTTTTTCAAAGGCCGTGGCAATCTCAGGCACTCGAAAATCGAGATTGCTTCCCTTCGGCTGCGCTCAGGGCGTGGCTTGCTTCGCTACTCGCAATGACGAAAAACGGCCAAAATTCAACATATCACCCCGTGAACGGTTGCGCCGAGCTTTGATCTCCATAAAAAACTGGATGTGCACGAGTTACATGCACACCCAGTCGCCTTAAGGAGGGCTATTAATTCCAGGACAGCGCTCAAAACGCTTCGGTCATCTTTTTGGTGCCGGCCGTCTCGGCGGCGAGCCCTGCGGCTTTTTCGCGCCTGCCGATAGTCGCTTGTGCTGGCGCTGCTCCGGCTTGTGCACGTCCGCATGCGGCACTTCGTGTGGGGCCGGTTTCACACTGCGCTCGGGCGTGCCGCGGTGGCTGGGCGCGTCGATATCTCTGTGTTGAGGCGCTCGCCAGCGAGGGGCCGCTCCCCGCCAGAGCTGACCTTGAGCAGACCTCACCCTCTGGATTCTTTGTCTGACCTCGTGCATTTTCTTGATAAGCAGTCCCATCTTTTCTCTGTCATTTGCACGATAGGCCTGCGTAAGCTCATCCAGCCACCGGCTGAGCATCTGTGGGCCTGCCTGATAAAGCCCCGGACGGGCCTGCTGAACTCTGCTGTCGGGTCTGGCTCCGGGCGCGGATCTTCGGGCCGCCGCCTGCATGCGCACCCTGCGCTGAGCCTCTGCTCTCCTGGCCGCCTCTTGACGTTGTTTCTGCAGTGGTTGATTCCTTTTGGCCCCTGCCCGCTGCTGCTTGTTCCGCACAGGTTGTGTTCTCTTAGCTGCCGGCTGGCGTTTCTTTTGGAGGGCCGCCGTCTTCTTGGCCGCCTCCTGACGGCGTTGCCGCTGCAAAGCCTCCGCTCGCTTGGGTCCGAGCTTCTGGTCGGCTTTTTGTTTTTGCGCGCGGATCTTCTCAGCCTGGGCCTTTTGTTTTTGCGCGCGGATCTTCTCAGCCTGGGCCTTTTGTTTTTGCACGCGGATCTTCTCAGCCTGAGCCTTTTGTTGTTGTCCCGGTTTGGCCTGGGGTTTTTTCTTCGTCTCCCGGGCGAAGAGGTTTGCGGACCCTATCAGCAGGACCGCAGCTACGGCAGCCAGTGTAATTTTCTTTAGCATTTCGTGCTCCCTTCCAGGTCAGCTTTTTTCCATCACGCGGTCTTTCGTTTCTTTTGCGGCTGGCCGAATCTTGTGAGCAAACTTGCTACGTCCTTGACAAAGCTCCGCACGACATTGCGATTCTCCGCCACTATCACCCTAACCGCCGCTCCAATTTCAGCAGTTATTTTTCTTAACATTTTTGGCCCTGCCTCAATAGACACCGTTTTTGTTTTGTAAGGCCGAGGTTTCAAATATAAAGACGAATGCGGAAAGGTCCTTTATTGCAGCTTTTGAGAAAAATTCGCAGATCGAGACCTGTTGTTTTTGGACAACACACTAACCTAAGTACTTGGTCCAAAAGGAGATAGGGCAATGTGTCCCTGTGAAGGCGGGAATCCGAATCTCTAAAAAAGGCCAACGCATATTGGTCTGCATCCGGAAGCAAGATTGGCCGTTTTAGGTAACGAAAACGCCCGGAGAAGGTCGCTCGCAACGAAGAACAATATATCGGACCTGATATGGAGGTGGGCAGTCATTTCTCCGTTTCCCGGCGGACGACTACGCATTTCATCTGCTTTTGGTCGCGGATTACGAGCTTGCCGTCGGACAGGGCGAGCGGGCCCCAGCATTCCTTCGTGGCCAGCAGCTTTGCACTGGCGAGCCTCCTGAAGCCTTTGGGCGTGGGCTCGATAAGATTCAGGATGCCAACGACGCCATCGACGCTCAGGATAAGTCCGTCAACTAAAATGAAGCCGCCTTTGTCGAAAACGGGCGAGCGTCCCGTCTTCCATTTCACGTTCCCGTCGAGGTCCATACACACCATTCCGTCCCTGCGGGTGTTGGTGGTGCAGTGGGCGTAGAGATGGCCCTTGTAGAGGACGGGCGGATGAGCGTGGGTGCCGAATTCGTCTGTTTTGTAGAGTTCGGTGACGGCAAATGTGCCGTTTTTCTTCTCGATTTTGATCATAGCCGAGCCGGCCTTGTAGCCGCCGGTAATGAACAGGCGTCCGTCACCGATCTCCGTGACGTTGGGGACTGGGATTCGGCACTGCCAGCCTTCGTATTCCCAAAGCGTTTTGCCGGTCTTGGGGTCCATTCCAAGGGCAGTACCGGGGGTGTAGTCATCATTTGCGCCACTGGGTCCCCGGCGCCGCCCGGAACGGCCATCCGGGGCGGCGCTTCTGGAGGAGGCGGTTATCATAACCAGTTGGTCCTCGCCTTCGATATTGATAATGGCCGGACTGACGTAGCCGACTTTGCCGGGCAGCGCGGGCGAAGCCCATTTTACATTGCCCGTAGCCTTGTCGTATGCCACGACGCCTGCTTTTTCGGTTTGCGAGGCTAATATCAGACAATCGGCGTAGATCAGCGGGTTCTGGCTGATAGCCCACGTCGGGACTCTACCTGCGCCGAAGTCTTTCCAGACGTTCTTTTTCCAGATAACTTTGTGCGTGCGCTTGTTGAAGCAGTGGACGTCTCCGAAGGACCCGCAGGTATAGATGTAGTCGTCGTCGATTGCGGGTACGGACCTTGAGCCGCCGTGGCTTACCCTGCCGGGGGCCGCGTAGGCGTATGACCATTGCTCTTTGCCGCTGAGCAAGTCGATGCACCGTAGAATGTCCTTTTCGTTGCCGATGCGGTCGAGGACATAAACCTTGCCGTGGCTAATGGCGGCGGCGCCGTATCCGGCGCCGAGAGGGAAGGTCCAGAGGACCTTCGGGCCGTTGGGGGGCCAGGACCGCAACAATCCGGTTTCGGGGGAATTTGCGTTCCTGTTTGGTCCGAGATACTGCGGCCAATCCGCGCGGACGCCGCAAGAGACCATCATCACCATTGCCACCATCAATACCAAACGCTTGTCCATATTCTGCACTCCTAACCCGCACGAGCCGGGGCCTTAGACATTGCTGATATTATTGCCATTTTGCGCACCATTCTATTTGTAAGCAGGGTAGTAAGCAAGCGCCGGACTTTGGGGGCGCGGTGGGGTTTGTGTAGCGTGTAGCGTGTAGCGGATAGCGTATTGCGGGTTTGGTTTCGGAACGGCG
>CAYWOD010000154.1:0-8696 GCA_964459805.1 uncultured Pirellulales bacterium | reverse complement strand
AGATGGTGCCAAATCGTCTTTTATTTGGCGACAGCTTTGATCGGCCCGGCAGCAGTAGCGAGGCTTTTTACTTTTAGAACAAGCAATCTCCCTCCCTCGAAGAGGGTGGGCAGGGAGATTGCGGTCGTGCGAATCAGACGGATGCTTATGAGCGCAAGGCGGTTTCGTTAAGGCGTCAGCCTTTTATCTACCCTCTTTGGTTCCGGCTACGCCGGGTTAGGAGTAAAGAAATGAAACGGCACACATTGTTCCTATTGTTCGTTATTTGTCTTGTTCTCGTTGGCAAACGCTGCGCTTTCAGCGCCGACAAAAGTGCGGTTGTTTCGGGAGAGTTGAAAAAGTGGCACAATGTCACGCTTACTTTCAGCGGACCCAAGACGAGTGAGGACGCCGAGACCAATCCTTTTCGCGACTATCGGCTGAACGTGACCTTCTCCAAGGGCGCCAAGCGGTACGTCGCAGCGGGTTACTACGCGGCCGACGGCAATGCCGCCCAGAGCGGCGCGACGGCGGGGAACAAATGGCGCGTACATTTTGTTCCGGATGAGCAGGGCAAGTGGTCATACACCGCTTCATTTCGCAAGGGACGGGATATCGCGCTAAATAGCGATGCGGCGGCAGGTTCGGCGGTGGGCTTCGACGGAGCCAGAGGAAGCTTTACCATCGGGCCGAGCGACAAAAGCGGACGCGACCATCGGGCTAAAGGGATGCTGAGGTACGTGGGCCGGCGGTATCTGCAATTTGCCGAGACGGGTGAGTATTTTCTCAAGGGCGGGGCCGACAGTCCGGAGAACTTCCTCGGCTACGCCGATTTTGACGCGACCTTCGACACCGCCGAGCTCAAACGTAAAGGCGAGGCCGCGGGCGACAAGTTCATACATCACTACGGGTCGCACGTAAAGGACTTCAAACCCGGCGACCCGACCTGGAGGAGCGGAAAAGGTAAGGGTATGATCGGGGCGTTGAATTACCTCGCATCCAAAGGTATGAACAGCGTTTATTTTATCCCGTATAACATTGACGGCGGCGACGGCAAGGACGTCTGGCCCTGGACGGGGCCGAAGGAGAAATACCGCTTCGACTGCAGTAAGCTCGACCAGTGGGAAATCGTCTTCTCCCACATGGACAAACTCGGCCTGATGCTGCATATCATTACTCAGGAGCAGGAGAACGACCAGGGGCTCGACGGCGGTGAGCTGGGGCCGCAGCGCAAGCTGTATTACCGTGAGCTGATAGCGCGGTTCGGCCATCATCTTGCGCTGGTCTGGAACCTCGGCGAGGAGAGTACGAACACCGATGCGCAGCGCAAGGCGTTCTGCCGGTATATCAAGGACCTCGATCCGTATGACCATCCGATTGTCTGCCACACGTACCCCGGCAAGTACGACCAGGTTTACACGCCCCTGCTGGGTTACAAATACTTTGACGGGCTGTCGCTGCAGACCAATGACACACACAATCAGACAGTCAAGTGGATCGACCGCTCGGTCGAAGCAGGTCGAAAGTGGTTCGTCTGCTTCGACG
Source organism: uncultured Pirellulales bacterium (assembly GCA_964459805.1). GTDB lineage: Bacteria > Planctomycetota > Phycisphaerae > Sedimentisphaerales > Anaerobacaceae > DAOVRL01. Next base: position 7,172 of record CAYWOD010000154.1, on the reverse strand, counting down.
AGATCGGCCCGGCCCATACCGGCGTCAAGCCCGACAAGGATGACTATTGGCACGATGAGGTGCGGCATAAACACCTTTGGGGACATTTGATGGCTGGCGGCGCCGGGGTCGAATGGTATTTCGGCTACAAATTCGCTCACAACGACCTCAACTGCGAGGATTGGCGCAGCCGGGACCATCTCTGGGACCTGACGCGATACGCGCTTGAGTTCTTCGGCCACCACCTTCCTTTTACCGAGATGGATCACCACGACGATCTGACTGCCGCCAAGGACGATTACTGCTTCGCCAAACCGGGGCGAGTGTACGCGATATACCTGCCGGCGGGTAGCACGACACAGTTGGATCTGGGCAAGAGTTCCGAGACGTTCGCCGTGAAATGGTACAATCCGCGGACCGGCGGGCCTCTGCGGAGCGGCACGGTAGCGGCGGTAACCGGTCCGGGCTCGGTTGCCATCGGCAATGCCCCGGAGGACACGGATAAAGACTGGGTCGCGGTTGTCAAGCGGCGACGGTCGGCCCCGACCCAGGACAGATAATTTTATATGCGAGAGCAAGAAATGCACCGCGGAGGGCTTTAATTTCGGCTGCTGGCAATTGGGAGGGGTGGGGAGTTTGGGGGAGAGTGATTGGGTTTGAATTGGGTTTGTTTTCCCGGAGCGCGGAGGCGTGGTTTATTTTCATAAGCCTTTGCCGAATAGAAGGTTAGTTTCATTTTGGCCCCCCTCGGACAATGAAAAACGAACCCAAAACGAACCCAAAACGGACCCAATTCAAACCCAATTCCCCTGCCCCCAATCTTATTGTCTCACAAGTTGAACCTGGTGGTCAGGCATATCATTGTTTGATAATTTGTCATCGTTCTGGGAGTTATTTCCCGGCCGTTCGGGGCCGACGACGGCATCAGGACAAACCCTCTGCCCTCGCCCCTCGTGCCATCTGTCAGGCTTTTTGCTACGATTTTCTCGAAGTCGCTTGGCTCGCTTTTCTCTATGTCGGCTATCTCCAGGTTCCCAAAGAGTACCAGCTCCTTGCCATAGTCTCGGCGAACGTGTGCAAGCTCCACGTCTCCGTATGGAGGCGGCTCGATGGGGTCAATGGCTGCGGCGCCCATTTCGACAATATAATCAAGGACGGCGCGAATCCTGCCGTGACAGTGAATTCTGGCGAAACCGTCGTGCTCGGCAATAGCCTCCACCATCGGCCCGGTGTAGCGAACCACATACTCTTTGAAAAGATGCGGCGGCAGGTACGGCTCGGTGGCGTATTCCGGCCCGTAGATGCGCCACAGATGCCCGGGAAACGCCTTTGCGGTCTTTTCCGTTCTGGCCTGTATATGCCGCGACAGCTTTTCAAGCAAACGACCGAAGAGCTTCTGCTCGGTCAGGGCCACTACGGTGAAGTCTTCCATACTGAAAAGAGACGCCGCCGCGCACAGAGGGTCTTCCGTATCCACCATTACGATTCCACGGTCGCCCAGTCTCTTGTCTTCTTCAACGAGGCCGCCTACGTCAACGTCTTCGGCGAATATTTCATCAGGCAGTTGCAAGTAGGCCTTAAGGTCTTCCGGATTCTTGAGCAGGTGCTCGGCCGTCCAGACGGTGTCAACCTCGGGACTGCGACGTGTCAGCATCGTCATATTTCTGCCGCCGATTGTCAACGTCGTGGAAGTGAAATGACAGCCGTCCTGCATATATTCTTTGGTCTTGAAGAATTCATCACGGCAATTGTCGCCCTCCGGCTTGCCGGATATCAGTTCGTGGGACCGCGACCGAACGGGGCTGCACATTCGGATCAGGTCCGTCTGTTCTTCAGCGAACTGGAGCAGGGGCTGCCACGATGGGTCGTTATAAACATTGAACGGGTCGGGATCGGATGGGTCAACCTGGAATCCACCTATCTCATAGAAATTTACGGCGGGTCGGTCAACCGGCTTACCGCACAACGTAGCCATCAATCTTTCGCGTCTGGTCATCATGATTAGGTCGTGCTAATGCTTTATCACCTTCAACCATCTTCCTTGCGGGGACCTTCCTCCGACTGTTCAGAACGCTCTGTAAGGCTTTTGAAAAGCGAGCGAATGTTGAAGAAGCCTCCAATTGTCACGACCACCGCAAGCCCTGCAAAAAGAACAAGGCTCGCAAGGAAAAACCCGGTCCAGAAGTATATCCAAAAATTCATATCTCATTACTCCTTACGCTTTAGAAGAGGTGCGGCCCTGGGGAAACAGCAGAGAGCCGACTATCATTGCCGATATTGCAAGTGCTATGACAACAAGCCCCACGATCTCACTTCCAATCTTGTCATAGATCAAGGCAGTCTCTGTGGTAATCTCTTCAAGGGGAACGACAAGAACCATCTCTTCAGTAAGCTTTTCTATGAGGATTTCCTTTGTAAACCCGAAGCGCAGCTTCACCGGGTTCAACAGGAATCCGAGCCTGTTTTGGACAGGCGCCAAACCGATAACAGCGAGAAAGCCGCAGATCAGGGCCGAGTAGGCCCCGACTTTGCTTGCCCGCTTCCAGTAGAGCCCAAAGACCAACAAGGCGATGGCCCCCGTGAAGTAGATGGCCCCGGAAATCGCCATATAATCCCATAAATCCTGCCCCAGCGGATACCATAATCCCCAGACCAGAATAAAAATCCCGATGGATGGGATAAAAATCCTCACCAGCAATAAGCGGACTCGTGATGACAAGGGTTTCTTGAAGCAGGGCGCCACGACGTCCTGGGCGAGCACCGAGCTCCAGCACAGCAGATAACTGTCGTGGGTGGACATAAACGCGGCCAACATGCCGGCTGAGATAATACCTATAAACCCGGCAGGAAGGATTTGACTCAAGAAAACGGGCATCGCCATCAAAGTCACCTGTGAATCAGCGGGGCCGCCTGCGGGGATAAAGATGTTCTTGAGGGTCTCCTGCTCAGGCTGGGTGATATAGACAAAAGCACAAATTCCCAGGAAATACGGCAGAAGAAATCGCATGAGAAACCCGATAGAGGCCCAGGTGTAGATTTTCTTGACGGTGCGTGTGTTCTCGGCCGAACAGGCACGAATCACCGCCGTCTGCCAAACCGCGCAACTGACCAGCCCTAAGAAGAACATCCACACAACGTAGGGCATGCCGAAGCCTTCGCTGTCAAACGGATCAAAACCCGCCCGGCCTTTGATTTGAGACACCGTTTCAATAATGTTGCTCCAGCCTAAGTACTTGATCGACAACAGACTCGCGACCAAAAGACCGAATGATAAAACCACGAACTGGATATAGTCGAGAACCACTATCGAGACCATCCCTCCCAGCGAGGTGTAGAGCAGCACCATCGCCAATAAAGCAGTCATTATGATATTGAGGTGAGCAGTTTTGGTCATACCGGTTATGCCCATTACGAAGAGTGAGCCGGCCTTGAGGAACATTCCCATATTGAGTATCCCTGAGAATGCCAATATGATTCCACCGAGAATGCGTACGCCGCGTCCGAAGCGTTTCTCGTAGAATTCAGGTATGGTCATTACCTTCAACCGGCGCAGCGGTACGACAATGAACCCGGTCAGCCCCACGACCAAAGTCACGATGGCAGCGGCCAGGGCGATGTGGAAGGCGGCGAAGCCGCCGGTAAAGCCCTTTTGAGACGAGTACATCACCGTGACCAGCCCTAACTCGGTTCCGATCATGGTGGCAACGGCCAGGAAAGTCTTCAAGCCTCGCCCCGCTACGATGAAATCGGTAACGTTAGTGATGTATCGTTTTACATAAACGCCGACAGCTACAATGACAACCAGATAACCTACGACGATGCACCAGTCTAAAGTGCTAAAATTGGTCTGGATTCCAAGAGAGCTTAAGTCCATAGTGTTGCCTCGTTATTTCCTGGACAAAGATGTTCATTTTGACATCGAGAGTGCTTCTTTGCAGAGTTCTCGGTACTTGTTCTGCTCGCATTGGCAAGCACAAGCACCACAATGAAAAGCGGAACGATATTGAAATTTCTCAGAAAAGCTCTCATAATTATCACCTCACATTCTACATCAATCGACCCGTTGAAAGACCCTTTCGGTCACTTCGTGCATAGCGCTTTGCTGTTTGATAATCGACTGGAGAAGTTTCATCTGCGTCCGGCTGCGGTCGAGATTGTGTCCTTCGCGGTGAATCTTGTAATAGACGTCACCCGCCAGATAGTCGGTAAGAAACCTGATGAGCTGTTCAAAGGTGATTAGCTTCGCAGCAAAGACTAAGCGCTCTTTCTCAGCAGGCAGGAGGAAATCTCCGGCCTGCTCGGCATAGCCGCGAACGAGCGCTTCAAACATCGGCAGGCTTATCGCGACTTTTGACAAATCACGTTCGTCTTCGTCGGCAAAGGTAGCCGAAGTGCGGACCATATCGCCGAAATCGTAGATCGACAGGCCCGGCATAACGGTGTCCAAATCAATCACGCACACGCCCTCGTTTGTACTTTCGTCCAGCATCACGTTGTTGATTTTAGCGTCGTTGTGCGTAATGCGAACGGGGATTTCACCCTTGGCCGCCAAATTCAGCAAGACCTCACAGATGCCCGCGTTGTCAAACACGAAGTCAATTTCGGATTTTGCATTCTTAGCGCGGTTGCACGCATCGTCTTTAAGGACCCGCTGGAAGGTCTCAAAGCGCTTGGGCGTGTTGTGGAAGTCACGAATAGTCTCGTGCAGAGCCGGCCCCGGAAGGTCAATCAGCATCTTCTGGAACCAGCCGAACATTCGCGCCGCCTCATACGCTGGCTCGACAGAGTCAACGGTATCGTATGTAACAGCGTCCTCTATGAAATTGTACACGCGCCAAAAGTTGCCCTGAGCGTCTTTGTGAAAGCACGTGTCATCATCACTGTCGATAACGGTCAACTGGCGAGCTGCCCGGTCCGGATCAATTTTCTGCATCCGGCTGCCTATGTGCCTGGTAACACGGGTAATGTTTTCCATCAGCGACCGAGGGTCTTTGAAGACAGTATGATTTATTCGTTGCAGTATGTATCGGACAGTATGTTTGTTCTTCTTGGTGGTCAGAGCGTACGTGTCGTTGATGTGGCCGTGCGGCAGAGGCCTTATTTCAGTTAACCGGCCGCAAATACAAAAATGTTTTGCTATTGACTTGATCTCGCGGTTCACGATTGCTCCCAAAGGTTCGCCGGATAAAGACCCCGGTCTATCAGTTGACGAATACATCTTGCCGTTGTGGCCGCATCACGACGATAAGTAACTCCGAACCATTTGTCATTTGTGCGCAGGACTTTCACTGTGGCTTTTCCTTTTTCTACGAGCTCATCTACCACAGTAGGTATGAATAGCTCCGAACTCTTTTCGCTGCCCCGCTCCTTGAGAAATCGCCTGAAGTGCGATTTGAGATGATTAAAGACCGATGGCTGAAATCCCCACAGATTCATCGAAACGATTTCGTCGCCGGTCAGAAGATGCTCGCTCCCGTCATCATCAAAATAGCGGACGCCGGTCGCAGTGTTTTCGACCTTCTTGCGCTCAACAACTCTCCTTAGGAACATCTGTCCATCACACTGACACACCCCTCTGGATACAGGTCCGTATTCGCTTAGGGTATCGCTGAGCGTATAACCGACCATCGCGTAATCGTCGCAGGAGAGGTCTTTGTCGGTGAGAAATCGGGCCATTGTCTTAAACGAGCCGGGCCCGTAGTAGTCATCGGCATTAACCACGGCAAAAGGCTCGCCGACTACATCGGCGGCAACGAGCACGCCGTGCCCGGTGCCCCAGGGTTTGTCGCGATCTTTCGGTGGTTCGACGCCATCAAGCCATGCATCTAACTCCTGGTGTGCGTAGGCCGTTTCCACAAGCTTGTCGAACTTGCTGCCGATCTTTTCTCTGAAAGCACTTTCAAAATAGTGTCGAATAACGAAAACGACCTTGCCAAATCCGGCGTTTATGGCGTCATACATGGAATAATCGATGATTATTTCACCGTTCGGACCTATCGGATCGATTTGCTTAAGGCCGCCGTAGCGAGCACCCAAACCTGCCGCCAAAATCAATAAAGTCGGCTTCATTCAAAATCCTCGTTGGCTCACCACTGTTCTTTAGAAAACGAGCTTCACTCGCCCCGGCATCACGTCCCGCCCCGGGCAACGTTGCTGCGCTCATCGTCTGTGCCCTCGGCAAGACCCCTGGAACCAGGCCCGAACACACTACAACCCGGCCCACGACAGCCCGCCGCTAAGGCTGCCGGCATCCGGGCAGACTCTGCGGCGGATAGTGATTATAGTATAGACAACAGAAGGAAGGAATCTGAAAATATAGAGCGAGTTTAGTGGAGAGGTTCCGGCTTTTTTCTTGATTATCGGGCGAATTGATTGTATAATGGTAGTTTGTATGGCGGACATCAGGAAGATTCAGCAGAAGCGCCTGTTCTGTATATACGGGGGCATTACGAGGGCGTTTATCTGCGGGTGTGAGCTACCTGTGGCGTAGGAATAACTTTAGATAGAGGTGGGACTATGAAAAAGATCATAGTGGGGATGTCCGTCGGGGCCATAGTATTAGCTGTCGGCGTGACGTTTATCAGGCAGGGAACGATGAAGTTTTTCCACTTCAGCGATTATTTCTTTTGACAACGTATAATCCTTCATATACACTGTTTGTCAAACACAAGGTGCTTTCTGATTGAAAAATACGGGATTTTTCAATCAAGAGCACTATAGTGTGACTGTGAGCAAATCCGGGTTTTCGGCTCTCTGCAAGACACAGGAAACCAAGATAATAGCATAAGTGGCCGAAGGAGCGCAACAATATATGAATCTTAACAAGATGCCAACACTGCGAATAGGAGCTTTGGAAGCCGAGATACCAATTGTACAGGGAGGAATGGGGGTCGGAATCTCACTATCAGGTTTGACTTCTGCGGTTGCAAATGCCGGCGGTATTGGAGTTATTGCAACCCCTGGAATTGGTCAGTTCGAACCCGATTGGGACGCAAATCCGAAGGATGCGAACAAAAGGGCCTTGCGGGAAGAAATAAGAAAGGCGAAAGCTAAGACGAGCGGTCTTATTGGCGTAAATGTAATGGTGGCCCTTTCAGATTTCGATGACCTTGTCCAGTGTTCTGTGGATGAAGGGGCAAATGTACTTTTCCTTGGTGCAGGACTGCCCTTAGGGCTTCCTAAGACATTACCGC
>CAYWOD010000153.1:0-8709 GCA_964459805.1 uncultured Pirellulales bacterium | reverse complement strand
CGCTCGGGGAGCACGGCTTCTACGACAAGCGGGATGCGTTCGAGGAGTCGATCCGGGTGCCGATGCTTGCGTACGCGCCGGGGATGATTGAGCCGGGCACGAAGGTCACGCAGATGGTGCAGAACATCGATATCGCGCCGACGCTGCTTGCGGCGGCGGGCGTGCGGGCGCCGAAGGCGGCGAAGATGGACGGGCGGTCCTTCCTGGGGCTGCTGCGCGGCGAGTCGGTTCGGTGGCGCGACCATATCTTTTACGAGTACTACTGGGAGTGGAACTTTCCTGCGACGCCGACGGTGTTTGCGATCCGCGGCGAGCGGTACAAGTACATTTTCTACCACGGCGTGTGGGACCACGACGGTTTCTACGACCTGCAGAGCGATCCGCACGAGCGGCACAACCTGATCAACGTCCCGGCGTACCGCGAGCGGATTGCGGCGATGAAGAAGCAGCTCTTCGACGAGCTCGAGGGCGGGGGCGGGCTGGAGATTCCCGTGCGCCGGCCGCTGGGCGAGCGTCTCGACCAGCGGAAGAACAAACGCTGAATTGCCCATCGGCTGCGGCTCTATGGGCCGGGAGTATGACCGTAATGAATCGGCGTATGAGGTTAATGCAGCAGGATCTTGCGTTTTTGCGATTTATACAGAAACTACATAATCAGTAGTTGGGGAGCTGAAGGAATGAAAAGAAGCTATGTACTGTTTTTGGTGCTTGCGTTTTTCGGGTGCGGCCGCAGACAAGCGGAGCAGGATGTGCCCGCTCGGCCACCGCTGGCGCTTGACTCGCCGGTTGAGTTCAGTGTGAGCCAACGATCAACAACACCTCTTCCCAAGTCAGACGGCAAGCTTCTGCTTACGCTTGACGAAATCACGACGGGTGAAGCCTTTCATAATCTATCTCCCTTCTAAAGAATCTAAGAGCACGTGGTTGACGGCGTGAACTCTTTCGGTGAGCCCGGCCAGGTCGTCTGCGGTTTTTGCGGATTCGATAGAGCGCAATATCTGAGTCAGCTCGGCCGCTCCGTTTATTTTATCCAGACCGTTGTTCTCCATCGTTACCAGTACGTGCCTGACCCTGTTTGCCAATCGCCGGCGAAAAAAATCGACCTGCTTCTGCCTTAGAGCGCCCTGTTTCCAGGCCGGCTCAAACTCATGGAATGCCGTGCAGGCCTTCTGTATGTAGAGCAGGACCATACCTTTGGCGGGATTTCCCGAGCGGAGAATCCGTGCCCACTGCAGCTCTTCGTTTCGCCAGTGCTGATCTTGCACCGTCGTTTTGTATTCAACCTTTTCTTGAGAGGCCATAATCAGACCGCAGTAACACGTGCGATTTCCTTCTTTGGAACGGTCAGCTTGGCTGCTAAGCCCACCGACCAGAAGAGGGTATCAAATATCGGCGGGCAGTACAATACCTATTCTTTCAGTTATCCGTCGTTTAATGGAATTACTTCAACGTTTTTGTGGGGATTAGTAGTTGACACAAGTGAGCGCGCGGGGGGTACAACTATAACAAAGCGGATGTTTCATACTTCTACGGGCCGACAGATGGAGCTTCTATTGCGGATATTTCGTGAGCTGGTTCGAGACAAAGAGGGGATGTGAGTCAGAAGGGGGTTTGTCTGCGATTTCTGAGCAAGGCGAGGGCGGCGAGGCCAAGGAGTAAAACAGTGGCTGGTTCGGGAATGGTGGCGATCCAGCCTTCCGTGAGGCCGTCGGGGTTTGTCCCGTAGCCGACTATGGTAAGGCCGTCGGCAGAGATGCCGGATGCACGTTCCAAGGTCCAGTCGGCCAGGTCCAGGCCGCAGTCACCAACCAGGACGCCTCGGAGACTGCGCACGCCGTGTGTTATGTCCCAGATAAAGGGCTCATAGACACTGCCGGCGAACACTGCGCCCCCCACAATGACAGAGCCGTCGGCCGAGACGCCTGTGGCGCTGCCGCGGATACCCAGGCCCGTCATCACGCCATTTTCCCAGCGAAATGGTTCATGGGACGTGGCGGTAGCGGTTGAGGTTGACCCGACGACCACGGAGCCGTCGGCCGAGACGGCCCTGGCCGAGCTACCGGCTAGCATAGGCTCCTCGGGGTCGGCCCCCAGGAATCCCAGCCCGACCATACCTTCCGACTCGGTCCAGCGAAAGGCCTCCTCGTCTCCGGAAGAGCCTGAATCGCTCATTCCCACGACGACCAGTCCGTCGGCCGAGACGGCCCATGCCTCGCTCCAGAAACCGCCGCCCGGCAGGTCGCCCAGGGCGGCCATACCCCCGGATTCCGTCCAGCGAAAGGCTTCCGTGCCCAATCCGGACCTGCCTTCTCCCACGACAACCGCGCCGTCGGCCGAGACGCCATAGGCCAAGCTTTGGAAGTATCCGCCCGGTAGGTCGCCCAGACCGGTCATCAGGCCATTTTCCCAGCGAAATGCTTCCGGGCCAGAAGCTGATCTGCTTGAGCCGACGATAACCGAGCCGTCCGGCGAGACGCCATAGGCTTCGCTCCAGGCGTTCCCGGCCGCCAGGTCGCGAAGGCCCTGCATTCCGTCAGAGGGTGTCCAGCGGAAGGCTTCTGTCCCCGAGGTGGAATGGCCTTCTCCGACGACAACCGAGCCATCGGCAGAGACGGCATAGGCCTTGGTGAAGAAGTCTCCTCCCGGCAGGTCTCCGAGGCCCTGAAACCGGCAGATGCCGGCCATCGAAATGTTAGCGAGGCTTAGAAAGACGAATCCCACCAGGACAGGGCTGATTTTACGATTGTCCAAGGTATCCATACAGTTTACCTCCTACTAAATATATCAGTATGATAAGGCAGTTTCCCTTTTAGTTCAAGGAAAAAGTTTAAAAAAACGCGGAAATCACGTAGTTGCCACAGCAGACAGGGGAGCTGGAAATGCTACACTTGTAGTGTTTCAAGAGTGAAACACCGTGAGATATGAACAGCACTCTTGTGGGGGGGAGATATTGTGCCCTTAGGGTCCTGGGAAGTCGGGATGTGAGTCAGAAGGGTATTTGTCTGCGCTTTCTCAGCAAGGCCAAGCCGGCGAGGCCAAGGAGTAAAACAGTGGCTGGTTCGGGGATGGTGGCGATCCAGCCTTCCGTGAAGCCGTCGGGGTTTGTGCCGTAGCCGACGATGGTAAGGCCGTCGGCAGAGATGCCGGTAGGCCCCCAACCGAAAGTCCAGCCGGTCGGGGATTTCTGTGCCCCAATTGGCTGTCCGAGTGATTTGCCTGCACCGTTTAATGGAATTACTTCAACGTTTTTGTGGGGCGTTAAGTTTCGAAGAGTGATTTCTGCAACAATAAAGGCAGGATATGGGAGGCGATGCGTTTTCCAGGCATTGGTCTCTTCCTAGCGAGGTTTAGACTTATGCGATATACGAGATGACCATTAGCCGACAACGTGCTCGCGTGTCTATCTACCCGATTGTAGCTGCCGAGCGGTTTTTGGGATATTCGACCATACGCGGAGGAGGTTGTCGGAACAGATTTTTCTTATATCTTCTTCGGTGTAGCCTTTTTTTATGAGCTGATAGATCAAGTTCGGATAGCCGGAGACATCCTTCAAGCCGTTCGGGAGGCTGTCGCCAACGCCGTCGAAGTCCGAACCCAGACCCACGTGGTCTATGCCGACCAGCTTAACGACGTGGTCGATATTTGCAGCGACGTCCGAGACGTCGGCGTCGCCGATTGGGTGGTCGCGGGCGTACTTCTTGGTGTATGCGTCCTTGTCGGCGCCCTGGAGATTATTGGCCTTGATGTGTTCTGCTATGTGTTTCTTGCGGTCCATAAATTTGCGGTACACCTGCTTGTTCACAAAGAAAGAGCCGAAATTGATTTGAATGACCCCGTCTTTCTTGGCGAGCAGCTTTATCATTTTATCATCCATATTGCGCTCCCAGCCCGGAGTGAAACGGCGGCAGGATGAATGTGTGGCCACGACGGGCGCTCTGGAGAGCTCCATTATCTGGTAAAATGCTTTGTCTGTGGCGTGTGATACATCTATGATCATTCCGAGGCGATTCATTTCCGCAACAACTTGCCTGCCGAACGGACTCAGGCCGTTCCACTTGGGCTTTGGGTCGTAAGAGGAGTCAGCGATGTGGTTGTTCTTTGAATGTACAAGTGTGATGCAGCGAACGCCGCGGTCGTAGAAGTGCTTGAGATTGGCGAGATTGCCTTCGATGGGCGCGCCGTTTTCCATTGAGATGACGATTGATACTCTGCGACGGTCGAACTGGTTCTTGACGTCTGCGACGGAGTCGGCGAGAACGAACTTGTCGGGCCAGGTCCGGGCCCAACCTTCTATCATATCGATTGTTTCGTCGGCGAAAAGGCGGGCTCCGCCTTTTTCTTCGTAATCGGGAGGGACATAGACGGCCATAAAGACCGCGTCGAGACCTCCCTGCCTTGCCCTTGGATAGTCAAAGTCTCCGGTTGGCGTTCTCTTTGAGATGTCCTGCGTCTTTTTTTGCAGGCGCCACGGCACGTCCTGGTGGGTGTCGATGATTATGTACTTCTGTGCCAGATTATTGGCCTTTGTTCTAAGCTCGGCATCTGCTGCGATATTGATTTGACGGTGACAACCGGTAATCCAGATGGTCGGCACGACAATTGCAAGCCACAAGAGGGCTTTTTTGTTCCTGTTCATAGTGTATCGGCCTCACAAATAATCATCTTGTCCACTATCGTCGGCAAAGCCAGCGCGGACAGGCTTGCCCAACTGTCCGCCGGCGACATCGGGGCCTACGTAAAATGTTAATTCTTTGATAAGAGCCTGTCCATAGCCTGCAGACAGGACAGGTACATTCCATTGGAATAGTCGGCCAATATTTGCATTGCCGCTTCTCTATCCTTTGTGTACAGGCGGCGAGCGGTTTCTTCAAGCGATTTCTGCACGGCGAAGGCACTTTTTTCGATTTGCTGAGCTCCGGCTTTTGCGAGTGCGATTGTCTCGGCAGGGGCGGTATCGAGTTTGTTGTAGAAACTGTAGAATGTCCAAAACCCCTGGAGCGGATCGGCTCGAAAAGGAGAAGTGACTTTTCGGTTATAGGTATCCACTGACGGTCTTTGCGATTTTGAGGAGAAGCCCGCAGGGAAATCGGGTATGCCGAAGTGAAAAGGGCAATAGAATGAGATTCGGGGTGAGGCGAGGCAGGCCCAGTAAACGATGCCTATGTCCAGGGGCATGTTCCTGCGCAGTTGAACAACGAAGCTGGTCTGAGTGGCGCCGCTGCAAATTGGACAGCCGGTATCGCAGACGACTTTTTCCGAGAATGGGGATTGGGCTATTTTGCTCTGATTGTCGTGTCTTAGGATTTTCATGATGTCGGCCGGGCCGAGTTTGCCTCGCGGTACGACGGAGAAGGGCAGATTTGAGCCGGGCTGGATAGGCTTATCGCTAACATAGTTTAGACCGGCCCACTGTCTGCCGGAGTTGGATGGATTTGAAGCGGACCTGGGATTTGCATAGACGGCTGCAAAGTCGAAAGGGCGGTCCTTTTTTGGGTCGTACCAGCCGCGCTTGACGGCATATTCTATGATGTCGTCCGAGGCGAGGAAGTTGCGCTTATCGGAGAGATCGACCTCGTGTATCGTGTATATGTTTGCTACCATTGCGACCTCGTTGTCGCCGACGCGCTTGGCGAGCCAGTGCTTTCCGTTGACGACGCAGAAGAGCCATCCTTCTTCGCCGTCGCAGATAATGTATGTTCGGCCTGAGTCGATGTAGCCGAAGCGCTCGACGAGTTTCCCGGCCAGCAGGACGCCTTGGCGCGAGGTGCCGGCTCGCTCGGCCACAAGGCGTCGGAGCATGTAGCCGATGCCGCCGTCGGTAATTTCGGGTTTGTCTTCTCGTGAGGGGCAGTTATCTGAAGTTATGCCGACGCCCCATTCGTTGATGTAACCGTCGGAGAAGAGCATGCCCGGCATGTGGGACCATAAGTAGGCCCAGGTTTGCGCGACTTGGTCCACCCGGCCGCCGTTGCGTAGCTCTACTTTTTCCTGTGGTGAGTGCTTTTTTCGTGGGACCTTGCGATGGTGTACAATCTGGGGAGGTGGGTCATCTTCGTTGTGGGCCATGATGACGTATCCGTCCGCTGAGGCATCCTTACCCACCACGATTGAAAAGCATCCGTAGCACGGTGCTGTCAGTGTAAGCAGCAGGAGAATCAATGCCAGTGCGACGGTTGCAAACGATGTTCCGGCGAGTTTCTTTCTTGCAGTCATTTTCACTACCATATCATACGAGCTTTACATTTCATTTTCGGTTGATGCTACAACCACGGCGCAGGAGGCATCACCCGTGACATTTACGACGCTGCGGCACATATCCAGCAAGCGTTCGGCGCCCATAATGATCGCAATTCCTTCGAGCGGTACGCCGATACTCTTGAGTACAATTGCCAAAGTAATAATTCCCGCGCCCGGTATGCCTGCCGTACCGACCGAAGCTAAGGTGGCAGTAAGGACTATTGCCAATTGCTGGGCGATGCTCAAATCCATGCCATATATCTGTGCAAGGAAGACGGTTGAGACTCCCTGGTAGAGGGCCGTTCCATCCATATTTATGGTGGCCCCCAGCGGCAGTGCAAAGCTGCATATTTTGCCGGAGACTCCGAGATTTTTTTCGGTGCATTCCATTGTCACGGGCAGCGTGGCTGAGCTGGAGGCGGAACTAAAGGCGATCAACTGGGCCGGACGAATGCCTCTGAAGAAGGCTGCGATTTTTTGCTTGCTGAAAATTCTTATCGCCGAAGAGTAAACGATGATTACGTGGAGCATGAGCCCTGCAATTACTACTATGGAGTACTTAAGGAGAGCAAGCAGAATTCCGGCACCGAACTCGGCGACAACGGCGGAGATCAGGGCAAAGACTCCATAAGGGGCGAGTTTCATAATGATGTGGACCATTTTAATCATGAGGTCGTTGAGGCCTTCGAAGAAGCTAATCACGGGTCGGCTTCGGTCGGGCCGGATCAGTGTGAGGCATATCCCGGTCAACAGGGCGAAGAAGATGATCTGGAGCATTTTGCCTTCGACGAAGGCTCGAATGGGATTTGTGGGTACGATGTTTAAGAGGACATCGGTGATTGTCGGTCTTTTGAAAGTTGTCCCGATCCTTGCATTAGCTTGTTCGGCACCGTTTTGTATCAGCTCTGTGCGTAGTTCGCGTGAAAGACCGACTCCGGGTTTTAGGGTATTGGCCAGGAACAAGCCGATAGTGACCGCGACGGCGGTTGTACAGAGGTAGTATGCGAGGGTTTTGGAGCCGATTCGGCCGAGCTTTCTGATATCGTTTAAGCTCGCGGTCCCCACCAATAAAGAGGCAAAGACCAGGGGGACGACGACCATGCTAATCAATTTAATGAACACGGCGCCGAGCGGCTTGACGTAGGTGAGGAGGAACCCTGAAAAGGCCAGGCGATTGGCGAGGAGGCCGAAAACAACTCCAGAGAGCAACCCGAGCAGGATTTTCGTGTGCAATTGAAGTTTCGGCAATTTCATCGATACACCCAATCATTTCGGCGCCGGGTACAAGGAGATAATAATAGACAGGAGTATAGAAGTCAAAGAAGAAGGAAGGACTTGCAATTGCTCGCGGTTTAGACTACCATCGGGCGGTTGGAGTTTGTGAGGATGTTACAGAAGGCTACCGGTTAAGAAAGGAAGGTAATCGTGAACGGGCAAAGCAGGAGAACATCAGCGTTGAGTATCAGTCGTGCGGTGGGTTTGAGTGCGGGAGTGTCGCTATTGGTTTGCTGGATGCTGTGTCGGACTGCGACGGCGGATGACGTGCCACCGAGGGCGAAGAAGCGAGCGGGAGTGACCCTGCTCAAACGAGACAAATGTGATACCAGCTACAGGCTCTATTCGAGCCGAGGCAGTGAGGCGGCCCACATTATCGACCTGGACGGGCGTGAAGTGCACGGGTGGTCGTATCCTCAAGGGCATACGTGGCACTACGCTGAGATACTGCCGAACGGTCATTTGGTCGCGATCGTTAAGGATGTGATGATCCTGGAGCTGGACTGGGACAGCAAGCTTGTGTGGAAGGCCAAGCTGCGGGCGCACCACGACTTTGCGCGTCTGTCCAATGGGAATACGCTGGTCGTATCCCGGCGGCCTCTGACCAATCCGTGGACAAAATCGGGCAGGCTTACGTGCGATATACTTGTCGAGCTGACGTCCGAGAATGAGGTAGTCTGGGAGTGGAAAGTGGAAGAACACACCAAGGAAATTGCCGAGCACGTGCCGTTGAAGATACCGCCTTCGAGTCTGTTCTCCGATTGGCCTCATATCAACACAATCGAGGTGCTGCCCGATGGTCCTGCGGCCAAGCGGGATTCACGATTCAAGGCCGGCAATCTGCTCTTTTGCGGGCGGCACATCGACACCATCGGAGTCATCGAGAGGCGGACGGGAAAGGTTGTCTGGGCGTGGGGGCCGGGAGAGCTGCTCGGGCCGCATATGCCGACCATGCTGCCAAACGGACATCTGCTGATCTACGACAACGGCTCCAATAAGTCCACTCAGGTCAGGGGATATACGCGGATTGTCGAGCTTGATCCGATTAGCGGGAAGATTGTATGGGAATACAAGGCAGATCCGCCCAACCACTTTTACTCTCGGGCAAGGGGCTCGAGCGAACGATTAGCCAACGGCAATACGTTGATTGCGGAATCCGACCCCGGGCGCTTCTTTGAGGTGACGCCCGAGGGCCGG
>CAYWOD010000152.1:0-8738 GCA_964459805.1 uncultured Pirellulales bacterium | reverse complement strand
TGTGCTGTATGCGATCTGGGAATTCGAGCGGTTCAAACGGACTTTTGCTGTGAACATCGCCAGTGAATATCTGGCGGTCCTGCAGCGGCTCGACCAGATAGCAAATGAGGAGGCGAACTACCGCAGGGCGATTATGTCCGCTCGCCGGTCACGGCGGCTGGCAGATGCAGGGGTTGTGGAGGTAATACAGGTGGACCAGGCGGTGCAGAACGAGTTACGAGCACGCAACGGCTGGATAGTTGCAGTGCAGAATTATGAACGCAGTCTGGATGATTTTAGGATTCTCTTGGGCTTGCCGGTCGATGCGAAGATAGAACTTGATGAAGGTGAGCTGGACAAACTTGATGAGCAAGTGTCAGCGAGTATGATTGATTTGAGCAAATTCGTGACGGACCCCAATGAGGAGGTTCCACCGGCAGATGCGCCCGTTGAGCTGGCCCAGCCCAGTCAGGTCGGTGCGGGTCCCTACGAAATTGACCGGACTTTGGCGACGCGATTGGGGCTGGAGAACCGGCTCGACCTTCGGGTCGTACAGGAAAAGGTCTTTGACGCGCAGCGGGAGGTGATTATTCGTGCGGACCAGCTCGGGGCGGAGCTGACTTTCTTCGGCGAGGCGTCGGCCGGCGGCAGGCGAACCGTGGGTTCGGCGACGAGCGACGACGCGCGGATTCGTCTTAATGAGGCGGCGTACTCGGCACTGTTGACGCTGGATTTGCCGCTGGAGCGGGTCGCCGAGCGAAACGATTATCGCAACAGCTTGATCGGCCTGGAACGTGCGGTGCGAAATGTGCAAAGTCTGGAAGACCAGGTGAAGCTGGACGTGCGGAGCAGACTTCGCGTTTTACAATCTACGCGGGAGACCCTGCAGATTCAGGCCCGGGCAGTTCAACTGGCCGAGAAGCGGGTCAGCAGTACGGATATGGCTCTGGAGGCGGGTCGCGCTTCGATTCGTGATAGTCTGGAGGCACAGGAAGCACTGCTGTCGGCGCAGAACGCCTTGACGGCGGCAGTGATAAACTATAGAATAACAGAGTTGGAGCTGCAAAGAGATATAGGACTGCTCAAAGTCCATGAGCAGGGGCTCTGGCACGAGTTTGACCCGGAGATAACACTAAAATGAGCGAGGTAAAGAAAAAAAGACTGAAGCTGGCAGCTATAGTTGTGGTGCTGGTAATTGTTGCGGCGGCCGTGGCGGCAATGCAGCTCTCGGGTGGCGATGAGTTGGCCAAGGATATTCCGACGTTCAAGGTCAAACGCGGGCCTTTGACGATAAGTATCGACGCATCCGGGACAATCAAGGCGCTGGACCAGATTGTAATCACGTGCAAGGTCAAGGGCGAAGGCACCAGGGGCGAAGGCGGGGGGGCGACTATCCTGACTCTTGTGCCGGAGGGAACACGCGTCAAGAAAGGAGATTTGCTCATCGAGCTGGATTCGAGCAGCTTCGAAGACCAATTAGTCGCCGAGGAGATAACACTGCAGACCGCCGAGACCACTCTTATCAGCGCGCAGGAGAATCTGGAGGTTGGGAAAAACCTGGCCGAGAGCGACCTTGAGAAGGCGCAACTGACGCTGGATTTTGCCAAGGAGGATCTGAAAAAATACGAGGAGGGCGATTATCAGAACGAGCTGACCGATGCTAACGCACAGATTGAAGTGAATAAAGAGGCGATGGAGCAGGCCAAGAATGAATACGAATGGTCCTTGAAGCTATTCGACGAGAAATACATCTCGGAGACGGAGCTCAACCGCGATAAGCTGGCGTTGAGCAGCGCCGATCTGAAACTGCAGCTTGCCGAGAACAAGCTGGACCTGCTTGAGAATTTCACATATCACCGGACGATGAAGCAGCTGACCAGCGACTTGTGGCAGGCGGAGATGGCTCTGGAGCGAGCGAAGCGCAAGGCCACAGCGGATGTGGTTCTGCTTGAGGCGGCGCTGTTCGAGGCACAGGCCAACCTCGAACGACAGAAGGACATAGTCAAGAAGCTGGAAACAAATATTGCCAATACAACGATTCTTGCGCCGGCGGATGGAATGGTGGTATATGCGACCAGCCAGCGGCAGAGGTTCGGAGGCAGTAATGAGCCGCTTGACATAGGTCAGCAAGTGCGCGAGCGGCAGGAACTGATTCATCTGCCGACGAGTGACCGGGTGAAGGCGGAGATCAAGGTCCACGAGTCGAGCATGCAGAAGGTCAAAGTCGGCTTGCCGGTGGTCGTGACGGTGGACGCCCTTGCCGAGAAGATATTTACGGGGCAGGTTGCCAAGATCGCTATGCTGCCGGACGCTCAGATGGTCTGGCTGAATCCGGATTTGAAGGTTTATGCGACCGAGATTCATCTCGATGGAGAAGGCGACGGGCTGCGTACGGGGATGAGCTGCCGTGCAAGTATAGTTATCGATGAGTACGCGGACGTAGTCTATATTCCGGTCCAGGCGGTAGTCCGCATAGGCGAGCAGCCTACCGTATATGTTGCCAAGGACGGTAAGACCGAGCCGCGAAAGGTCGAGATTGGGCTGGACAATAACCGTATGGTTCACGTTATAAGCGGTCTGGAGGCAGGCGAGGAAGTTGTCCTGACCCCTCCACTTGCCCCGGCCGAGGCGCAGCAGGACGTCAAGGCGCGAAATGCGCTGCGGCAAAGAAGCGGCCCAGGGCCCGGGGGTGAGAGGCCAGAGCACCCCGGAGGCAGAGGCGACCGTACAGGCCCAGGCAGCGGTGGAAGACCGGGCGCCGGGGGACCGCCAAGGCCGGGAGGCGGCCCAGGCCGCGGGCCCGGACAAGGCACCGGTCAAAGGCCCGGCGGAACAAGGCCTGGTACCCCAGGCGACCAAGTAAAGCCGGATGAGCCTAAAGGCCGATGAGAGGATGGTGAGCTTCAACGGTGAGGAACTTTGCCCCGGGTAACAATAGCAGGCATATAGCGAGGTGGTCGTGATCGAGCAGGCCGGCACAAATAATGATTTGGTCATCCAGCTTGAGGATGTGTACAAGATTTACCAGATGGGCGAACAGCAGGTAAATGCCCTGGCGGGGGTAAGTACATCCTTTCCAGCCGGTAGTTTCTGCGCGATTATGGGGCCGAGCGGATCGGGAAAGAGCACGATGCTCAATGTCCTGGGCTGTCTCGACCGGGCCAGTCGCGGGCGCTATGTGCTTGAGGGCACCGACGTGAGCACGCTTGATGATGATGAGCTTAGCGAGCTTCGGCTCAGGCATCTGGGGTTTATCTTTCAAAGCTTTAATCTGATTCCGCAACTGACTGTTCAGCGTAACATTGAGCTTCCGCTTTACTATCTCGGGTGGGATTCGCAGCGCAGCGCCGAGCGAGCGGTAGAGCTGGCCCGGAAAGTAGGGCTGGAAGAACGGCTGGGCCATCGTCCCACGGAACTCTCCGGCGGACAGATGCAGCGCGTCGCAATAGCCCGGGCACTTGCGAACGATCCGCGGATTCTGCTTGCGGATGAGCCGACCGGGAACCTGGATTCGACGACCGGCGAGCAGATTCTGGAGCTGCTGGCCGAGCTCAACGAGCAGGGCAAGACGATTATCATGGTTACGCATGAGCCGGACATCGCAAAGTTGGCGCACAAGCGCCTGCATATGCGGGACGGTTTGATAGAGAGTATCGAGAAAGACTAATGCGAAGACTAAAGCTGGCGCGCAACATAGGGCTTGGCATAGAGAACCTGCTGCTGCACAAGCTGCGCACGTTTCTGACTATGCTCGGCGTGGTCTTCGGGGTAGGCTCGGTTGTTGCGATGCTCTCTGTCGGTGAGGGCGCCAGCAAGGAGGCGCTCGCACAGATTCGTAAGGTCGGCAGCAACAACATAATCGTCACCTCTATCAAGTCGGTAGAGGAGGTGTCACAGAGCACAGTGCACTCGTACATGAGTATTTACGGTCTGACATACGAGGACCAGCTTCGGGTTGCCGAGACATTTGATGACATCAAGCAGGTCGTGCCCGTCAAACTCGTCCGCAAGGATGCGCGGCTCGGGACGCGGAATCTGGAGCTGCGTATAGTGGGGACGACTCCGGCGTGGTTTGAACTGCTGCAGCGAGACACAGTAGCCGGCCGCGTACTGATGGCGGATGACGCGAGGAAGCGGGCAGGGATTGTGGTCCTGACGGAGTTCGGGGCCAGGAAGCTGCTGGCGACGGAGAATACTATCGGTCAGACGCTGCGAATCGGCGGCAGCTACTACGAGATAGTCGGAATCGTCAAGAGCGAGGGGGGTATGGCCGGCAGCATCCAGATGCCGGATGAGCAAATCGACGCGTATATTCCGATTGAGGTGGCCAAGGAGCGATACGGGGACATCACAACGCGCACCACGGCTGGTAGTCGAATTCGCGAGATGGTGGAGCTTCATCAGATGATTGTGGAAGTTGACGATATTGAGCACGTTGAGTCAACGGCCAAAGGTATCCAGGCAATGCTCAAGCGATTTCACAAGAAAGAGGACTATCGTGTATCGGTGCCGCTGGCCCTGCTTCGCCAGGCCGAGGCGACCAAACGCAGGTTTAACATCGTCTTAGGCTCGATAGCCGCGATTTCACTGCTCGTCGGCGGCATTGGGATCATGAACATCATGCTCGCCTCGGTGACCGAGCGGACAAGGGAGATCGGGGTCCGTCGTGCAATCGGCGCCAAACGCAGACAGATCATCAGCCAATTCCTTATCGAGACGGTCGTGCTCTCAACGGCCGGTGGTCTGATCGGTATCGGACTGGGCTTGTTTATTCCGTGGCTTATAACCATATTTGCGGGTATGCCTACCGTGGTGACGCTCCAGAGCGTTGTGCTGAGCGTTGGAATCAGCGTCGCTGTCGGCATTATCTTCGGCCTGTACCCGGCCGTTCGCGCGGCCAACGTCGATCCAATCATTGCTCTGCGACACGAGTAAGGGCCGATTCGGCGCGTGGCGGTGACGCAAATATCATAAGTCAGAGACGCCGGAACCAACATCGGCAGGCACCATTGTAGGACGAAACATCCGGTGGAGCGAATGCCCCGTGTCCCTCAGCAAGGCCGGCCGCGCCTTAATCCATAACGACATTGCGCTCGAAGTAAGAGGCTTCTATAATTGTTTCTTCACTGCCTGGGCGTGGATTAGTTCGAATACGGCCTTTATGAATTCACCATCCAGGCCAATCTGTTGTGCTTTGGCTATGTGGTCCTCAAGAAGCGTCTCCCATCGGTTGATCTGCAAAACAGGGATGTGGTGCTGTTGTTTCAGGCTGCCGATTTCCTCGACCCACTTCATTCTCTCTGCGAGGTCCTGTAGGATTCTCGAGTCCACCTGGGTGATCGCCGCACGCAGGTGTGCTATTCTTGTTTTTAGCTGTTTATCCGTTAGTGCGGCGTCTCGTGCCCTGAGTCTGTCGAGCAGCTCGACCAATACATGCGGGGTAATCTGCTGTTTTGAATCACTTAGTGCCTGGTCCGGATTGATGTGAGCCTCTATCATGAGTCCCTTGATCCCAAAATCCAAGGCCATCTGAGAGATGGGCCCTATTAAAGCTCGATTGCCGGCTATGTGGCTTGGGTCGCAGATCAGGGGCAGGTTTGGGAGCAGCCTTTTTAGCTCAATCGGGATCTCCCAATTGGGACGGTTACGGTATTCCATCTCTATGTAGGTTGAGAAACCTCTATGTATCGCAGCGAGTTTTCTTATGCCGGCGTGGTGGAGTCTCTCAATCGCTCCCAGCCAGAGGCCAAGCTCGGCACTGATTGGGTTCTTTACCAGGACCGGTATGTCAACCCCTTTCAGAGCATCGGCTATTTCCTGTACCATGAAGGGATTCACGGTTGTTCTTGCTCCGATCCAGAGGATGTCAACGTTGTTCTCAAGGCAAAGCTCAATGTGCTTTGCGTTTGCCACTTCGGTTGTAGTCAGTAGAGAAGTTTCGGCCTTGACGGTTTTGAGCCACGCCAGACCGATTTTGCCGACACCTTCGAAGTTGTCAGGGCGTGTGCGAGGTTTCCAGAGTCCGGCACGAAAGACCTTCACATTGGCGGACTTTGCCAGCTCTCTGGCGGTTGAGATTACCTGCTGCTCAGACTCGGCGCTGCAAGGGCCGGCAATGACCCAGGGAATTCTATCCAATCTCAACCATGTTGAGATGTCCAACAGATTCTTGTTCAGATCTTTGAGCTTCTCAGGCATCGGTTTACCCCTGAAAAGAACTGTACTATGTCTATTACAGCTTATTTGAGAACTCATTGAGCAGATTGGCTATGCCCTGAAGTATTTCCTTTTTAGGCATTGGCAATTTCAGATGCTGCCGGCCGGTAGCTTTGTCCGTTTCAATTTTCAATCCGGGAGGTGCTTTCGAGCCCGGTTTCTGCGGCTGATCCTTCCCCTCAAGCAGCGCCCGGCCAAGTTTCTCAAGGAATGATAAACCTGTTGAAACAAGATCATCCAACGCCCGCTGCTGTGGTGTTTCTGTAGTATCCTTTCTTTTTGCCTTAGCTGGGATTTCTTGTTCTGTGCCGTCACCATCTCCTCCGGCGTTGGCTTGTTGGGGCATCGACTCAGGGATGGTGCTTGTGGCCTTGTCAACGGAATCCATAAAGCGTTTTAACCTTGTTCCGCCCAAGAAAACCTCGTCCTTACCTTTATCAAGAACGCCTGAGAAAAGCGATTGCTTAAATGACAGCAGCGAAAGCATTCCGTGCTCGATTGTGCCCTGAGCAACAAAGTTTACTACCCGCACCGGGCGATGCTGGCCCAGACGGTGAATTCGTCCAATACGCTGTTCGAGCACTGCCGGGTTCCAGGGCAGATCCATATTTATAACCGCTGAGGCATTTTGCAGATTCAGTCCCACGCCGCCCGCATCTGTCGAGAGGAACACCCGGCAGTCAGGGTCATTTTTGAATTGTCTTATCAGATCTTTCCTTTTGGGCCCTGGAATTCTGCCGTGAAACAGCACATACTTCCGTTTGAATGATTCAAGACGGTCCAGAAGTATTTCATGTGTTCCCAGCCACTGGCTGAATACCACTGCCTTTGTGTCTGCCCGCTCAAAAACTTCTTCAAGCACCACCATCAGCTCATCGGCTTTAACACCGTAGTCCGTTTTTTTATCAAGAAGATAGGTGCTGTTGCAGCTCATACGCATATTCTGCAGGGCAATCATAAGGATTCTCTGATCGGTTTCGGACAGGAAGCCGAACCGCCTCCATTTGGCAACGATACGCGCGACAGTTTCCCGATTTTCTTCATGATGCTTCATCTGCTCATTGGTCATTGGAACAAAATAGTTCTTTTCCAGACGTTCCGGCAGCTCCTTCAATACCTCTTTTTTGGTGCGCCGAACAAGGATCGACTCCAATGACTTCGCGATTCTTGAAAGGTTGTGATACCCTATCACTTTGCCGGCTTCATCCAAATGTTGATGCTCGGCAAGGAAACGGAACCTCGGTCCCAGGCCGAAGCGGTCGATAAACTCGACTATAGAGTGCAATTCCTCCAGCCGATTCTCCAAAGGTGTTCCGGTGAGCACAAGAGCATACTTGGAATCAAGCTTTTTGACACTTTGCGCTCTTCGAGTTTTCCAGTTTTTGATTCGCTGGGCCTCGTCAAGGATAATCATTTCCGGCGCCCAATTGCGGATAAGTTCAAGGTCACGGTGGATAACGTCATAGTTGGTGATTTTATAAAGCGACTCAGAAGCGTAAAGGCTGGCCCGTTTTGCGATGAGGCCTTCCACAACTTCGACTGAACGGTTACAGAATTTTTCAATTTCCTCTTTCCATTGATGCTTCAACGAAGTTGGACAGATAATCAGCACGCGCTCAAGACCCACCGTGCGAGCTAACATCTCAACCACCGCAATTGCCTCAATAGTCTTGCCAAGGCCCATATCATCGGCAATCAGACTACGCCCCGCTTTGGCAGCAAACAATGCTCCTTCACGCTGATATGAATATAACCGGATCTTTAACAGCTTCCTCAAAGCTGTACTGTTGGCGGCACTCGGGAAGGCCTTTTCAATTCGTTTCTTTAGATGAGCCTGGTCCCTGACCTGGGCAATAAACTCTATCGCATCCTCGTAACAGCGCAAATCATGCTTGAACGCCCCGGCTTTTCTTATAAACGCATCAAATTGCGCGTATGCCTGTGCCTTCAAGATTCCGTAGTCATCGAAGTAGCACCAGGCAAGCTCCAGCAGCGATTCCGGGCACTCGGTTCCGGGGCTGAACATCACCTCTCGCTTGGCGCCATAACGCAAATAGACTTCAGAATAGCTGCGCTCGAAGCCTTCTGCGAAAGCCTTTTTGCCTCCTCGTTTTCGCTGTAGCTTGGCAAGTGCAAATTCGACATGCTTGCAGGTCCCGAGCGTATTAACCGCAAAATCCGGGCACGAACAGTAATTATCGCCGATTCTCTGTCCCCGGATTGCGACGCGATATTCACCGCCGGTCTCCGGGTTTGTTACAATAAATTCAGAGAAAATCGGTTTATCGCCGATATTCTTGAGTCGAAAATTCTGCTTCTCTGCGAACTGTTTCCGCAGAGCAATCTGCCATTGTTCTAATGGCATATCTTCGGGCTTTCGCAAACGCGAAATCTTCGTGATTCGACGTCTCTTTGCTGCCTTCCTTCTCGTTTTGCGTTTGGCCATATATCAAACCCTCATCATAAAACCTGTAACGTTCCTGTACACTTGCGATTCACAATCACCTGTATGAGATGCATCTTAACCGTTGTTATTAAGACAC
>CAYWOD010000151.1:0-8819 GCA_964459805.1 uncultured Pirellulales bacterium | reverse complement strand
CTTTGACCAGGCTGGATTGTCCAGCTTGCTCACATCAGCTTCGCTTGGCGCACTCGATTCTTTGCATCCAGAACGAAAAGCGTCTTACTTCCCTTGTTTACCGCCAAGAGATCAATCTCCCCGCATTCGGGCCTTCTGGGGAAATCATCGTGTAACCTCGTGAAATTCATGATGTTTGCTTCGTAGTTTTCTTCTCCCAGTTTCGCCCTAACAACCTTCTCTGCCTCTTCCTCAAGCTCCTTATCAAGCTTGGCACGGTAGTCAACCATGCATTGCTCGATTTCTGACCGTTTGTCGAGCGAATAAGGAAAGTCACCAGCGACTACCGCACTCATCCATAACTTCGAAGCTTCTATGCACATTTGATTGCCAAAGATATACATCCCTTCATTGCGGTACACCGGGCATAAGTTGATCCGCTTCTCGTCTCTGAACAACTGCGTAGGTATACCCTGCCTTCACGAAGGGACTCCCCTTTGACACTGACAAAGTCGACAATTGTGTTCAACACATCCCTCGAAGGTCGATTAACCGTTATTACATGTTCCAAGAAGTCGATCAAATCCTTTTTCCTGCACTCATTTACAACACCAGGGAAAGACCCCTTGCGATCATATTTCCCAAGCGCAAACAGGACTACTACCATATCTATGAATGTGAACCGATGCTGTGCTTCAAATGCCTGGTCCAGATTCTTCGGAAAGCGCGTCTTCGTGTTCTCATCGGGTTTCCGCTCCTCACCTTCATCTTCACTCCCAGCCTGATCCACCATGTGTGATATCCTGCGACGAGCCTCGCCCTGCACAAACCCATGCATATCAAATGAATCGCTTTGGATCTCATGGGTGATCTTGTACATTTCGCTTATTTTGATTGTGTTGTCGCAGGTCGTATCGCACCAGGTCTATTAGATACGACAAGTCTACAGCCCAATAGGCCAACGCTAAAACACGGTCCCGTGATTCGCGATCTACAGCTTCTGCGCCCCCTGGCCCAAGCTTAATTACATTCGTGCAAAGGTATTTGACAGCTACGGCTGCTCTTGAAATCTTGTTATATTCTTCAATGAACCTTCCCTCCACGTCATACTCCACATACTTGCACGAGTCAACACCTGCTCTAATACCCAAGCTTATCCTCTCATACTCAATGAACTCCAACTGCTCAAAAGCTCTGTGAACAATGCTCTGGTTAAACGCCCTCAGTTCCTCTTCCACTTTCTCAGATACGAAATCAAAGCACGACTCAAGTATCCGTACCGCTTCTGCCCCCTCGCACGTCCCTGGCTCTACTCCACTATTGGCAATGTGTTCGCCCGTGATCCTCTCGACCCTTCCTACATCTGAGCCGGATGGCTCGTCATGCTCTCTGTACTTCTCAACCTTCGGATTGTCAATTGGAACGGCATCCAGAGAAAAGGCTCTTGGGCCGACTGGCATAACCTTCTCGATGAAAGCTTCACCCAGCGATTCAATGTCTCCTCGAGTCATCTCGGGCTTCATGTATTCAAGCAGGCTGATTAACAGTCCAAGGAAAGCTCGCCTCTCACCTCGATTGTCTTTCTGCGAGAAGATGTGGAGGAGAAACTCACCATCAAACACAACAGCAGTCCGCAGATTTCGTCTCCCCTTGACTCTGCCTGTCATAATATCAATTGGTTTCTCTTCGCTGATTCTCGCCACAAGTGGAGCCAAGTACTTCAAGTCGTGGCGTCTGACATATGTTACGGGCACAACGGAAATCGTGTATAGCTCGTCAAGGCTTATCTCATGATCCTCCAAGAACTTCTTCAAAGAGGCCTCAAGCTTCTTGAAGTAGTACGCATAGAAGTGACAGAGGAATTCTAACAACTTCACTTCCTCCCCTGTACAGAAATAACCGTCAGGTGGCAAGCTGACCATGACCAACCCACCATTGAATATCATCGCATAAGCACATGTTAGGGTCGCCGTATCGGCGAGCATATAGAGCCCCCCGTCCTTCTTGTCAATCTTGTTGAAATAACTTGGAAAGTAACGCTCCACAAGTTCATACAGCGGATCGTTCCTTTCTATATAGAGCTTCTCCGCATAGTAGTCACTCCAACTGTGTGGATGGAAGGATACGCCAGTAAATGCCTTCCCCTCTATAAAGAACCTATTCCCGTTCTCGATGTAACAAATGAACCTATCAAGAAAGTCTGTGCTGAAAATTCGGCTCTTCTTTTTCAATTCATTGTCGTCTCGCAGAAACTTGACAAACGCCAACGGCGAATCGATGTGTTCAAATACTCTCTGCATATCCGTCAGGACTAAAACGAAGCTGTTCTGATCACCCATTCCCTTTCTCCGCGTCACTACATACGGTTCGAGAGTCAGCCTTGGGATGACATATATCCTGAACATCTCGACGACCGAGATCGGAACCGCGGGAACCTTCTCCGGTTCTGTAGCATATCTCAAACCGATGAAATCGTCCGCTCTCATAGCGTCCACGACACTTCCCACTTCTCTCTCAGCGGCGCTAAGTTGTTTGCCGAGTTCTCTGCAGGCATAAGCCGGAAGCACTTTGAAAAGAAGTATCTTCCCCCCATCAGTAACACCAGCAAAATCGACCTTCTCCGCAAGGTTCTCCTCACTCTTCATACCATATAGCCCGGCAAGAGTCCCCCGCACCGTGAAAAAGCGTCGGCAAATCTTCTGTGCCTGTTTCCGGCAATTCTCCTGCAAAACCATCTCAATGGCATCTCGTCCTTTAGACTTCCCAACCAAGTGAAAGGCAAACGAATACAACGCGTCCATATGCCTTCCTGGTGACAAATAGAGCGTTCGCCCTGCTGGAGTCTCAATCTTGTAAGTCTGAAACAGATTGTAATCGAGAATCATGCCACCGAGTTGCCCTTGCCTCTGATTCAAATCACCTGCCCTTAAGGCAGGCACATTCTCCAACAAAGACTGGGCTCCCTCACTTATCTCAAAAAGCCCGCCAACAGCGCTGAAATACTCTTCCGACGGTACATATACCGCGTCGCTGGTCTTCTGCGATTCTTCCATCCCACTCACCCTCTCGAGCAACGCTGTCTGGAACGCTATCACAAGACGATAAAGGGCACTTGCATCCGGGTGCGGACTCCGTTGTCGCTTCAACACGCCAGAGACATCGTGGCCGATTTCGTGGACCATTACAATACCAGGCGTTTGCATAGTGCGATCGGCTACATTACACCCAAGGACAAGCTCGAAGGCCGAGCCGAAACGATCCTGGCCAGTCGTGATGCCAAACTCGCCGCAGCCAGGCAAGCACGTAAGGCAAGACGCAAAGCATCGTGATGAATAACGACTTGACAATAACCGAAGAGATGGTAACAATGCCATTGGCCGGTAAAACGGAAGCAGGCCTGCTCCAGGTGCAACCCATTCGGCTGCGCTCAGGGCAGGCTCTGCCAGGGATAGCCGGCTGGGTGTGACGGATTACCGTATGGGTGGCCGTTTCCAAATCGGCCGCCCAGCAGACTTTCTCGAAACGGTAATCCAGAACTCCCTCATGCCTAAGAAAACCCCTTGCCGAAGGCAAGGCAGTCTCTTAACAAAGAAGTGGATTTGTCCGATTCACGCTGAACGAGTACATTATCATAGGCAGGAAATGCAGGGCCAACAGGAAGAATATCAGCCATATAATTTAGAACCCTTTCAAATGAGCCTATCGGATCAGTAATCCAATTAAGACCAAGCAAATTAAGACCACTTAAATCAGGGATTCCACCCACTAAGTTACTTCCTTTTGCGATAGCTACACAAGCATTCTCCCACCAATCTCGCCAGTTGCATGGATCAGCAACCTGACGGCAATCGAGTGGATTAGCTTCATTGAGCCACCAGCGAAGCGGAAAACTCAGATAATTAGCAATTCGAGTTCTCGAATTTTCCAGTGTGGAAATGTCATTTGTGTTAATAATCCACCGCATTGTCGCGTTAAGAGGCACCATTTTTATTTTTGGTATGCCGTTACTATCTTTGATTGCATGTTTAAACACATATTCAGCCGCCTTTCTATCTCGCCATATATTCCATTCAGCAGTTTTAAGAGAGATTCCGTTAGAATCCAAGTCGAGAACGTTTCCACTTAACGGTCCAACTGAACCACCTATAATCCAGAGTTCCCTGCAGTCTCGCATGAAACCATTTGGGTCGGATGGCTGTCCGTTCGGGTAATTCGCCATTGCAGTTGCAATATTGGTTAATGATCCCAACACAAGAACTGTAATTTGCCCCGGGTTATCCCTTACTGTTTCACGAATGAAATCAGATGCGCCTGTTTGCGGATGAGCTTCATTATTATCCCATGTTTCGCTTTCCTTATGCCCTCGGTAAAGTGGTGGGCTGTTTTCAATAGCACCGTCTTCACGGAGAACTTCCAGTATCTTATTGAGTTGCAGTAGATAGTAATCAAGCATTCGATTAGCACCACGAGTTCCATCTGAATCCGGAATCTGATGGCCAAAATTACCGTAGCCATATGTTATCCCCTCAATTGTGCAAAGTTCCGGCGGTTGAAAGGCGTAAATAATAGCTGTACCATCATCAGGATCGCTATCACCAACTGCAGGGTCAGTATCGATAATTAATCGAAGCTTGCCAAAGGCAACATCTGGTGATAAGGCAAAGAAAATTAAAATAAGCGTTAATACTGAAATCGACGTCGATGATTTTCTAAGCATGTCACACTCCTTCACCGTTACTTGTTTACCCGGTGTTTTGTTACAGTGTTTGACCATTGGCGAGTACAGCCAATGAAGCCTACGCCAATCATAGCAAGCAGACTCGCACCTGGGGCTGGAATAACCGCCGCACCGGAAATCGTAGTTTCAGGTGATGTTACAGCCCCTGCGGCGTTCACCACTAGCGCATCCATAATATAATACGTCCCTGAATTTGGATTTCTGACATCGACTGCCAATGTATCCAGACCCCAGGTGCCTACCGTCTCGCTGGTAGTCATCCCGAGTTCGAATGTCAGAGTTGTGGCGATGGAGCTGCCATAGCTTTTGTACGTAACTGTTGGCGTGCCACCCAAGTCTTCATCTATTCGCATAAGCTTGCTGCCGGCTCCGAACAAGTTGCCGGATACAACATCCACACTGCCCGGGTTCAGGGAATCGTCGAAACCGCCCAGCGTTCCATCTTCAAAATCAATAAATGATTTCACACCCCGGCTAAAGGGGGATGAGGATTATGGTTGACGGGAGGGGGATTGGGGGGTAGGCTGTTGTAGCAATCGTATTGTGATTTGGGCTCGGTGGAGTATGCGTTCGGGGATATGACGGTTGAGCCGGCGGCGGCTGCCGGTAAGAGGCCGCTGGTTTAGCAGGTTGTGACGGTGGCTGTTTTTGATATATCTCGGCGGTCCGTGGAGGCAAGCGACTAAACGAGGGAGAAGCGGATCGCCGAGAATTTGTTGTGGTTGATTAAGCGTATTTGACAGAGCATTAGTGTTTGTTTTGGTGGTTTATGAAGGTTTTGATAGCAGAGAAGTGCGGGTTTTGTCATGGGGTTCGGAATGCTATCAGTGTGGCGGAAAAGACGCTGGCGGAGGCGAAGGGCAGCGGGTGCGTTTATAGTCTTGGGCCGATCATTCACAATAAGGACGAAGTAGGGCGGCTGGCGAAAGCGGGGTTAAGGACGGTTGAGAATATTGAAGAGATTCAATCGGGGACGGTTATTATCCGCTCTCACGGGGCGGCGCCCGAACAGATGGGGAAGCTCCGGGAAAAAGGCCTTAGCATTGTTGACGCCACGTGCATTTTGGTCAAGAGGGTCCAGCACATAGCGGAGGAGTTCGAGAGGGACGGTTATAACGGCGTGGTCATCGGGGAGGAGAACCATCCGGAGGTCCAGGCGGTTATGGGCTGCGCGAAGGATGTTGTCGTTATTGCGGACGAGTCTGATTTGTGCAAGCTGCCTGTGAAGGGCAGGCTTGGTATTGTCTGCCAGACTACGCAGAGTCCGGAGCACTTCGGGAATATGCTCGGTGCGATAGGACGGCGCAGCTTCAGCGAGCTTAAGGTCATCAATACTTTGTGCCAGGAGGCGATTAAGAGACAGGAATCAGCCGTTCGGCTGTGCAAGGAGGTGGATGTGATGTTTGTTTTAGGGGGGCTGGATAGCGCCAATACGCGGAGATTGGCGGAGCTTTGCAAAAAGTACAATAGCGAGACGTTTTACTTGCAAAACTGGAAAGAACTTGATATAAGGATAGTTTTGGGTAAGAATGTGGCTGGCGTTACGGCGGGCGCGTCGACGCCCGACTGGATAATAGACGAATTTGTGAATAATCTGAAGGCCTTTGATACCGGCAGGTCGCAGTAGAGCGTTCGGTAGTGTGTCCAAGGTGTTCGGTGCGCATTTGCTGCGTTGGCAGGTGCGTTTTTGTGAATGATTAACTCAGATATGTGTGCAGTGTTGCACGAGGGCTTGTCGGCGTAAGTGTGGGGCGCGGGCGAGTCGCGAACGACAGACCCCAGAGAAGGATGTTGTTTTATGGTAGATAGAAATATTGTGAACAAGTTAGGTTTGTCGGATGATAAGCTTAACGAGCAGGTCAAGGAGATGTTCGGCGAGAAAGACAGCGAGTTTTTTGAAGAAGTTCTACATAAGAAGGTGGATTCGCGATTGCCGGGGACGATTTTGGGCGGGACAATCGTCTCCCAGATAGGTAACGACGTTATCGTGGAGGTTGGACTCAAGAGCGAAGGGGTTGTCGATTCGGGCGAATTCGAGAATCCAGAGGAGATAGAGGCGGGCAAAGAGATAGAAGTTCTTCTGGAGGATACCGACTCCGAGAGTGGTCTTGTTCTGCTGAGCAAGCGCAAAGCCGACGTGATTCGCGGGTGGGAGAATATAATCAATACGAAGAAGGAGGGGGATGTTGTTACAGGTCGGGTAATAAGACGGATCAAGGGTGGTTTGTTGGTTGACATTGGTGTTTCGGTGTTTCTGCCGGCCTCTCAAGTTGACATCAGGAAGCCGGGGGACATCAGCAGGTTTATCGGGAAGGAGGTTGAGTGCAAGATTCTGAAGATCGACGTGGAAGGGCGCAATATTGTCATATCGCGTCGCAAGCTTGTTGAGGAGGAACGTCGGAGCAGTAAGGAGAAGATTCTTTCGGAGATCGAGATTGGCCAACGGCGGAAAGGGGTGGTCAAGAACATTGCCGATTTTGGTGTTTTTGTGGACTTAGGGGGTCTGGACGGTCTTCTGCACATTTCGGATTTGAGCTGGGGGAGGATTTCGCATCCGTCGGAGGTTGTTGAGCTTGACCAGGAGATCGAGTGCGTGGTTATCGGTGTTGATAAGGAGCGTGAGAAGATTTCATTGGGTCTGAAGCAGAAGGCAGCGAGTCCGTGGGAAGATGTCGAAGAGCGTTATCCGATAGGGGTGCGTGTTAAGGGCAAGGTTGTGAACGTGATGAACTATGGTGTGTTCGTCCGGCTTGAAGACGGGATTGAGGGTCTGGTGCACATCAGCGAGATGAGCTGGACTCGGCGTCTTGCGCATCCGAGCGAGATGGTGAATCTGGGCGACGAGATAGAGATAGTTGTGCTGAGTGTAAAGAAGGACAAGCAGGAGATATCGTTAGGTTTGAAGCAGACCGAGACGAATCCGTGGGCGGTGGCTTCGCAGAAGTATCCTGCGGGGACGGTTGTGAACACGATAGTCCGCAGCGTGACGAATTTTGGCGTTTTTGTTGAGATAGAGCCGGGTATTGACGGCATGGTGCACATTTCGGACTTAAGCTGGACGCGGAAATACAGCCATCCGAGCGAGGCTCTGCAGAAGGGTCAGGAGGTAAAATGTGTTGTTCTGGATGTTAATGAGGAGAAGCGGCGGGTTTCGTTAGGTATAAAACAGATGACTGAGGACCCGTGGATTCGTGCGATCCCTGAGAAGTATATTCCGGGCCATATCATAAAGGGCAAGGTGGCGAAACTTACCAACTTTGGTGCGTTTGTGGAGCTTGAGCCGGATTTGGAGGGTCTGCTTCATATCTCCGAGCTTGCCGACCACAAGATTGACAAGCCGCAGGACATCGTGAATGTTGACGAAGAAGTTGAGGTCAAGATTCTCAAGGTTGACAGCGAGTCTCGCAAGATCGGTTTGAGTTTACGGCGTGTGCAGTGGGCCGCCGAAGATCAATCTGAAGAGCCTGTGCGTCGGCGTCGGCCGGCTGCGGTTCAGAGTGTTCTTTCCGACAGCGACGTAGAGCGGCTATCGAAGCCAAAGGATGTGGGTGAGGAGGGCACGGCGGCTGAGGTTGCCGAGGCGAGTAAGGAGGAAGGCGAAGCGGTAAAGGGTGAGGTTGCCGAGGAAGGCAAGGAGGAAGAGGGCCAATCGGTGGAGACTGGAGAGGCGAGCAAGGAGCAAGGCGAAGCGGTAAAGGCTGAGGTTGGCGAGGAAAGTAAGGAGGAAAGCGAGGCTGCTGCGGCGCAGGCGAGTGATGATGAGGCCGGGGTGGCTGAGGCTCAGGTCGCCGCGGAAAGCAAAGTAGAAGGCGATGCGGCTGAGGCTGAGGTTGGCGAGGAAAGTAAGGAGGAAGATAGTGAGGGTGAGTCTGCTGAGGCGAGTTGAGGTACTCCCACTTGTCCAGACCAAAATCTTAGATCTATAAGGTATTATTCCGTAGTAGTAGCAGCATTCTTTCTTTGTGTTTCTTTTTCTTTCTTGTTAGATTCTGTTAAATTGTTAGTTTTGCTATGCTCAGACTGGCGGCGGAATGGGGTGCAGAACACGAGAAATCAGCTTCGTAGCCAAAATAGACCTCTGCCGGCGTCAGGTAGCCTAACG
>CAYWOD010000150.1:0-8991 GCA_964459805.1 uncultured Pirellulales bacterium | reverse complement strand
CAGGGAATACAAACTAAACCTAAATGAGGAGACCATATTATGTCTACTCGACAAGATACGCCGGCTATAATTATCGGTCGTTTCGGCAAAGGCCGGGTCTTCTGCTCCAGCCCCCACCCCGAATCCACCGAAGGCCTCGAACCCCTCGTCCGCCAAGCCATCCGCTGGTCGGCAGGGCGATAACGCTCGGCGAATGTGAGAACACAGCCGGGCGTCCACGTAAGGGAGCAAGGGAATCGGGTGGGCTCAAGGCCGTCGTGCGACTGTATTAACCAGGAATTTACACGAACCAAGGCGAATTGAGATGAGTGAAAGTGGTGCGAAATATCGCACCTTACATGCTTTTATGTCTTGTTGGTCAGTCGGAGGTTGTCGATGTAGAAGGTGGTTTTTTTTGTTGCGTTTGAGATGAATCCGAGCCAGGTTAGCTTGTCGAATTTTGGTGAGCCGTTTTTTAGGTTTTGGAATGTTTTTGGCTCTTGGCCGGGGAGTGTGACGGTGAGGTTCCAGGTTCCTATTCCCTGGTTTTTCAATGCGGCGGTGACTTCGAGGTGGATCCATTTGTCGAGGGGAATATCCATCAGGCTCTTGCCGCGGACCTGTAGCTTGGTTCCGTTTATCCAGAGGCTTGGGCCGACGCTGTAGGGCGAGCCTCGCCAGTCTCGCCATTCGTGATTTATCTGCACGTCATTTTCAATTCGCATATCGAAGGAGCATCGCGTCAGGCCGTCGGAATGGTTGGGGGTATAAACAAAGTGCGGGTTGAATGCGTTTCGCAGGCCTGGTGCATCGACGATCTTGAGGCTGTGTTTGCCGCTCGCGGCCGTCTCGTTGGTGACAGTAATCGAATCTCCCTTGTTCTCCAGGTGGACCTCTGCGCCGGCTGGCTGCGAGCCGAGGGGAGTGGCCTCGAAGTCGTCGTTGATTGATATCGGCGGCGGCTCGGGGGCGATCTCCAGCGGCGGGAGTGTCACGCTCTCGGCCTTTTTGATCCATTCGCGGTCGCCATAGACGCGGGCCTTGGTGTAGTCGAAGGGTTTGAAGCCGAGCTTGAGGGCAGGGGAGTTGGGCTTTAGGCGAAAGTCGTAATTTTTCGCATCGATGAACAGGGGGTCCTCGACTATGGAATTCTTGTCGTGGCCGGTTTTTTCCCGCCAGTCGAAAAAGTCATTACCGGGGAATGAGACATCGGCTCCGCCGGCGTGCCAGTAGCAGTTTTTGTCCATCTTGACTCTGACTTTGGTCCATGGGCCGGATAGGAGCGCGCCCTTGTTGTAATAGACGATATTGTTCTCGAACGTGAACGACAGATGGTCCTCGACGCGGGTGGCCTGGACCTGGTAGAGCTTGCTGAAGGCGAGGATATTGTTGCGGACGACGTTCTCCTTGCCGTAGTGCTGGTGAAATCCGCCGGTCTTGACGTTATAGACCAGATTATTCTCCATCAGGATGCCGGTGCTGCCTTCATCGGTATAGAGGCCCCAGCCGCCGTAGGAGTAGGAATAGACATCATGGAAGATGTTATTGCTCACTACCGTCCCTTCCGAGGGCCCCAGCGTATAAATCCCGCCCATGTCGCTGAGGACTCCCCAGCCGATATGGTGGACGTGATTGTAGCTGATGTTATTGCGCTTGCCCAAGCTGTTCGAGTATCCCCATCGCCAGCCGACGGATATGCCGGTATAGAAAAAGTCACCAATGTCATTATGCGTGACGGCATTGTCGCCGCTCTGGCCGATCCAGACCCCAACGGCAGAGGTATATATCCGCCCGCCCGCGCGGATAATATTATTGTCCACTGTTATGTGACTGGTGCGCGACGGCTCATCGGAACGAATCGTCCCCTCTCCTATCCGGACGCCGCCGGCCCCAAGATCATGGAGGTAGGAGTGTTCAAGCCGGCAGTTACGGCAGCCCTTGCGAAACCACACAGCATAGGTTGCCGTGTGACCTACCTCACAATCCTCCACGGCGATATTCCGCGCCCCATCGGCCATTACAGCCGCTTCCGTCACGTAAGCCGCCTGATACGGCGCATATCCGCTGGCTGGAAGCACGTAATGGTTGTGATGGAATGTCAGACCCTTCAATTTGATATGTTCGACGAATTGCGACGCCTCCGGCTTCCCATCGAAAACGACGAGCTTCTCTACCGCCGGCGCTACCACATGCGCCTTGCTGATATCTTCGCCCGGTAGCGGTTTGTAGTAAAGCGTCCCGTTACGCGCGAGAAACCACTCGCCGGGCGCATCCAGCGCCGTCTTGTAGTTTTCTAAGTGAAAACGCGTACTCTTCGGCCAGCCTGAGTAGCTCTTGAGCTTCTCGCCCACCGTGATGATGACATTGGCCTCTGTATCGATATCCGTCAGATAGCGGCGTGTTACACACCATTTATGGTATGCGACTAACGTGGCATCTCGGATTTCCTTTCTGCTGAGTTCCCTCAGTGGTGCAAGGGCATCGGCGCGCACGGCGCTTGTCCGGCGGTACTGTCCCCGCTTTCCCTCGACCGGGACTTCAGAGGTTTGGCCCATGTAGTGGTACCACTTATTTGGCGTTCGGGCTCGTACGGCTCGGCGGCCGTTGACGAACAACTGCTCGAAGTACCATTTGCCCGCCGCCACCTCCGGTATGTGCACTTGCCATAAACCTTCCTCCTCGACCACGAAGTTTTTGATTTCCCGCCCCCCGGAAAAGACCGGCTTGGTGCCCTTTGCGGCTTCGTAAGTGATGGGGCAGGCCTTTGTTCCGCTGTCTTCGGCAGTTAGTGTGAACGGCTCTTTCAGAACGTATGTCCCGTTTGCGACAATGACGCGAACAGGTTCGGCCAAAGGTCGTTGCGATTTTAGCTTGCGAATCGCGTCCCGCGCAGCGGCGAGCGAGGCCACCGGTCCGTCACTGTGGTCTATATTCGGCTTGGCAAGCCGTCCCGACCACTTATCGTTGCCCCTTGGAGAAACATACAGGTTAACCGCCTGGGCACACTGAGCCAGAAAGACCAACTGCAGTACCGCAATGAAAACCCACCCGAATTCCGTATCGCTGCGTCTCATATCACTTCACCTCACTGTTAAATTTAACCGCGAACTGTGATTGCGACTTACCGGCGCAGTATATCGCAAACGCCGCGCCAAGAAAACAAAAAACAGGGAGGATGGTAACGCTAGAGGCGAATCGGCACGGAGTTCAAGCGGAAAAAGTTTCTGTGGTTTTGTGAGAGGTTTCTGTACGTAGATGAATCGGCTGGGCGCGAGAAATTGTTTGCGTATCTTGCCCAAATGGGCTAAGAATGGCTTTAGAAACGCCGCAGGATGGGCTTTAGCCCGTGCGGTCCTTGTTTGTTCTTGTACAGAAGCAAACAGGAGGCGATATGTCGAGTAAACGACTTCTAAAAAGACCGGGATTCTCCGGCAAGGGTATGGTCGTTGTTTTTGTTCTGGCGTTGCGTGTTTTGGGGCTGAACGAGGCCATTTGCAGCGCACAGCCGCAGGTGGCACCGGCGCTTAAACCGTTGCCGGCCTCCGAGCTGCTGTTGAAGGGACTTGCCTTCAAGATAGTTTATGAATCCTATCGCAAGACCAAGGGCAAGGACAACTGGGAGCTGTGTCTTATAAATGCCGATGGTTCCAACCCGGTCAAGCTCACCAATACACCCGATTCAGATGAGATGTATCCGCACGCCTCGCCGGACGGCACAAAGGTCTGCTTCGTTGCCGACGAATCGGCAGGGGGGCAGAAGGTCAGGAACATCTATCTTATGAACATCGATGGCACGAAGCGCGTCAAGGTTGCCGAGAACGCCCGGCAGGCGTGCTGGGGCCTGGACGGCAAAACAATCGCGTATCTAAAGGCCGAATTCGAGCGTTATACCATCAAGGATTATGCCACGAGGGGGATTTTCTTTTATGACATAAAGACCGGCAAACACACGCAGCATCCGAATAAGAATCTCCATCACCTTTATAATATCTGCTGGTCTTTCAACGGCAAATGGTTCCTGGCCACCGTCCACGGAGGAATGGGTTTCAAGCATGCGAACCTGGCCATCGAAGCCGACGGGATGGGAGTTTACGACCTGACAAAGTTCGGCGTGACCGGCTGCCGACCGGACTTGCGCTACGACAACAAGAAGTTGACGTGGGGCCTGAGCGACTGGGATTTGTGCGTGGCCGATATCGCGTTGGCCTCGGGTGCGCCAAAGGTGAGCTGCGTTGGCAAGCTTGTTAAATGTGACAAGGAACATGAAGTATATCACAGTGACTTCTCACCGGACGGCAAGTATCTTGCTTTCAGCCACGGCCCCAAGGCACAGGAGATGGTTGGCGGCAAGGCGCCGGGCTGGAACATTTGCGTCAGTGATATGACGGGCAGATGGGTGCAAATCACCACCGACGGCAACCACAATAAGGAGCCGGATTGGGTGCCGGTTCGAGGAGCCAGCCGTTAAGTTTAAGAGAACGGCTTCGCCGGTATGGAGGTTGAAGATCGGGTTATAGGTAAACGGCCAATGGGTATTCGATTCACGAAGCGATTAGCCGGGTTTCTTTGGCTGCTGGTGTTTTTGGCAGTTGTCCCCGGGTGCCGGCGTGCAAAACAGACTACCGCTGCGCCACAGGTCATAAAGACGAAGACGGGCGTCGAAATGGTTGCGATCCCGGGCGGCTTTTTTGAGATGGGAAGCAGCAAAGGCGGTGCCGATGAGTCGCCCGTGCACAAAGTATGGATCAGCCCGTTTCTGATGGACAGATTCGAGGTGGTACAGGAGCAGTTCAAGAAGTTTCAGATCTCTGACCCTTCGCATTTCAAGAATCCGAAGAACCCTCTTGAGCAGATCAACTGGACCGACGCGGCCATATATTGCAACGAGCGTTCGCGTGCCGAAGGTCTTGAGCCTTGCTACGACGAAGAGACCCGGCGGTGCAACTTCGAGGCGAACGGATACAGGCTGCCGACCGAGGCCGAATGGGAGTATGCCTGCCGGGCCGGCACGAGCACGAACTGGAGCTTTGGAAGCAACGCCCGCAGACTCAAGGCCTATGCCTGGTTTGCCGAGAGCTCCTCCAAGAAGACTCATCCTGTCGGGCAAAAGAAGCCCAATCCGTGGGGGCTTTACGATATGCACGGAAACGTCGCGGAGTGGTGCAATGATTTCTATTCCGAGAATTACTACGGGCGAAGCGGCGGCAAAGACCCCAAGGGACCGGCCAAGGGGGCCGAGCGGGTCCTGCGCGGCGGCGCGTGGAACTCGGGCTCGGGCAATTGCCGCTCGGCCTACCGCGCAAGCGATCCCTCCATTGACGACACCTGCCTGGCCAGCGACGCCATAGGGTTTCGCTGTGTAAGAGGGGCCGGCGTTTCCGACTTTTTGCAAAACGGCGACCGCAGAAAGGAACCTAACAACGTATCAATCGAGCAGAATATGACAGAAGAAAACCTAACCCAAAGCACGTCAAAAACAGGAATCGTTTACGATGACATCTACCTCGAGCACTTGACGCCGCCCGGGCATCCGGAAAGGCCGGAAAGGCTTCTCGAAACGATCGAGACGTTGAAGGTAACGGGCCTATACTCTCAATTGCTCGAACTAAAGCCCGCCCCGGCCCCCTTAGAGTGGATCAAGACCATCCACGCCCCCGAGTACATAGAGCGGGCCAGGAGCAGTTGCGAGAACGGCATAGGGTATCTGGATTCTGGGGACGCCCCGACATCGCAGAGGTCCTACGAGGCGGCACTGATGGCGGCAGGGGGGGTGCTCGCGGCGGTCGATGCGGTTATGGAGGAAAAGGTCAGAAACGCCTTTTGCGCCGTTCGTCCGCCGGGCCACCACGCGCTTGAGAATAGAGCGATGGGGTTCTGCATCTTCAACAATGTTGCTATCGGCACGCGGTACGTGCAGAAGAAGCACGGGCTGGCAAAAGTGCTGATCGTGGACTGGGATGTGCACCACGGCAACGGGACCCAGGCGGCATTCTATGACGACCCCAATGTCCTGTACTTCAGCGTCCACCAGTATCCGTTCTATCCCCGCAGCGGAAGCGAAGCGGAAAAGGGCGCAGGCAAAGGCCTCAATTACAATATCAACGTCCCCTTACCGGCCGGCTCCGGCAACAGCGCCTATCTGGATGCCTTTGAAGCCAAACTCCGCCCCGCGGCCCTTGCTTTCTCGCCCGACTTTGTCCTCATCTCGGCCGGATTCGACGCCCATGAGAAGGACCTGCTCGGCGGTATGGCGGTCACCGCCGAAGGATTCGCCGAGCTGACCGAAATCGTAAAGGCCATAGCCCAAAAGTGCTGCGACGGTCGGCTCGTCTCCGTTCTTGAAGGAGGCTATCATCTCGAAGGACTCGCCGCTTCAGTCGAGGCACACATCCGCGTTTTGATGAGGTAGAAGGACGCAAAATGTACTTTCACACCTGGCCTTTCGTAATATTCTTCCTGATTGTCTATCCCACCTATCTCGC
This sequence comes from uncultured Pirellulales bacterium, assembly GCA_964459805.1. Classification (GTDB taxonomy): domain Bacteria; phylum Planctomycetota; class Phycisphaerae; order Sedimentisphaerales; family Anaerobacaceae; genus DAOVRL01. The sequence goes on along the minus strand of CAYWOD010000150.1, from coordinate 2,530 downwards.
CCTGAAAGGAACAAGATTCAGGCTCCCTGTGCTCCTGGCTGCCTCCTATTTTTTCTACGCATGGCTTAATCCGCTCTATCTGGTTCTCATCGCATATTCGACCGCCCTTGACTACACGGTCGTGGCGAAAATGGCCAAAAGCCGGCGCAGAAAGTCCTGGCTTCTTGTAAGCATAGTCAACAATCTCGCCCTGCTGAGCTTCTTCAAATACGGCGCCTTCGTCACCGATAACTTGAATATTCTCCTATTGTCGCTGGGTATCGGCTATGTCGTCCCGGCACCCGGTATATTTTTGCCCGTGGGCCTGTCGTTCTACATCTTCCAGTCGATGAGCTACACCATCGATTACTATCGTGGCAATATTGAACGAGAGGCGAGTTTCATAACCTATGCCGCTTTCGTTTCACTCTTCCCCCGCCTGTTGGTCGGTCCCATCGAAAGGGCCGGGAACCTCCTGCCCCAGTTACACAAGAGACCCAGGGTCTCCACCCAGGATATCGCCGATGGCCTCTCCCTTTTCGTTGTCGGTTTCTTCAAGAAGGTTGCCCTGGCCGATTATTTGGCCCTTTACGTCAACAACGTTTATGCCGCCCCCGAGCAGTGTCAATCGCCCGCCTTGATCCTCGCGACCTTTCTATTCGCCTGGCAGATATACTTCGATTTCAGCGGCTACACCGACATGGCGCGGGGCGTAGCGAGGATGATGGGCTTTCGCCTTATGCTCAACTTCAACAACCCATACTTAGCGACAAGCCTCGGCGATTTCTGGTCGAGATGGCACATAAGTCTCTCCTCCTGGTTCAAAGACTATCTCTATATTTCCCTCGGCGGCAACCGCAAAGGAAAGTTCAGCACTTACCGGAATATGTTCCTGACAATGGTAATTTCAGGACTGTGGCACGGTGCGGCCTGGACATTTGTCGTATGGGGCGCGGTGCACGCTCTTGGCCGCTTTTTGACGCGGGAGCTGGAAAGAACTTCATTCTATAGAAACAAAGTGCCGAAACTCGCCAGACAGCTTCTTGTCTTCGGCTTCGTCACCTTCGCCTGGATCTTCTTCAGAGCAGAAAGCATAGCCGATGCGTGGCTCATCGTTACGAGGATTTTCACCTCCGGATTTGCAGACCCTCATTGCCCGTTGCTTGCTTTGTTTTTGGTTCTTGCGGTCTGGCTCTATCAGCTCGCTTATGAATCCCGGCTAAAGTGCATCCTTGAATTGCGACTCGTGCGCTTATGCATAATTGTTCTTATGATTTTATACTTAGCTGTTTTTGCTCCTTCGAGCGAGCAGCCCTTTATTTACCTGCAGTTCTAATGTGCAGAACAAAGACACAACACGAATGGCGACGGGTGGCACGCGCAAGCGCAGCGCCCCGCCTGAGCTTGTCGTAGGCTTGGGCGTGGCCGAATCCTTAACTTAGACTATAGCACTATGCACAGAATGGACATAACACGGGCCGGTGGGCGCCGGCGCAGCTTGGGGATGGCCGAATCCGACGTTCCGTTCGCCTCGAATTGCGTGCGGTTGTCACCGGGGGAGTGGCTCATTGTCGCGATCATTTTTTCAGCCGTTTTTTGCCTTGCACCGATGCTTTGGAAACGGGTAGAGAAATTTGAGCCGGGGAGCGACTATCGCCTGCCGCTCGATTTGAGCAGTGACTACTGTCTCTACAAGCGATACTGCCGATGGGCCTGCTCTCAATACGAGACGCTTGTTGTGGGCGATTCGGTTGTATGGGGACATTACGTCTCTAAGGATAACACGCTCTCGCACCATCTCAACAAGCTCGCAGGCGGCGCGCGGTTCGCCAATCTCGGGGTCGATGGTACGCACCCGGCTGCGTTAGAGGGCCTGCTGCGATACTACGGCAAGGCCATATCAAACAAGAACGTCATCCTGCATCTAAATCCGTTATGGATGAGCTCGGCCAAGCACGACTTGCAAACGGACAAGGAGCACCCTTTCAATCATCCAAAGCTCGTGGCGCAGTTTAGGCCAAAAATCCCCTGCTACAAGGCCTCCTGTTCCGAGAGGATTTCCGCTGTTGTCGAGCGGCACGTACCTTTGTTCAACTGGACGGCGCACTTGAACATCACCTATTTCGACGGTAATGACGTCCCCACCTGGACTATCGGCCACCCTTACAAGAATCCGCTCAATGCCGTCACCTTGCGACTTCCGGCCAGCGACGATTATGAGCGAAAGGTCGGTGGAGCCGAGCCTGCCGGCAATACGGTTATCGAGTGGGTTGACCTGAACACGTCATTGCAATGGCGCTTTTTCAAAAGCTCGATCGAGCTGCTCAGGCAAAGAGACAACAGGGTATTCGTCCTCGTCGGGCCCTTCAACGAGCATATACTCGATGCGGGGAGTATCGATGCGTATCGAGAGGTGCAAAGTGAAATTGAGGCCTGGCTGCGCCAAAACAACGTTGCTTACCATATCCCTGCCGTTTTACCAGCCGAATTCTATGTTGACGCCAGCCACCCGGTAAGCGCCGGCTACGCGGAACTTGCAAAACAGCTCTTT
>CAYWOD010000149.1:0-9029 GCA_964459805.1 uncultured Pirellulales bacterium | reverse complement strand
ATCAGCTCGTTCACGTCGGCGCCTATAACCGCTATATGTTCGGCGGCAAGGCGAAGGTCCCAATGGTGCTGCGGACCGAAGGTGGCGTGGGCAGGTGCATTGCGGCGCACCATTCGGAGTCGCTCGAGGCGTGGATGATGCATCCGCCGGGGCTGTATGTGGTGATGCCATCGACGCCTTACGACGCCAAGGGTCTGCTCAAGGCGGCCATTCGCAGCGATAACCCGGTGGTGTTTATCGAGCACAAGGCGACTTACGGGCAGTTGGGCCCGGTCCCGGCCGGCGACTATATCATACCGTTGGGCGCCGCGGACATAAAGAGGGCCGGAAGCGACGCGACAATTGTCAGCTACAGCAGGATGGCGATGTATTCACTGGAGGCGGCGAAGGTCTTGGCCGAGCAGCACGGGATCGACGCCGAGGTGATCGATGTAAGAACGCTAAAGCCCTTGGATATTAAGACGATAGCCAAATCCGTCCGCAAGACCGGGCGTCTGATTACCGTCAGCGAGGGCTTCTGCACGTGCGGGGCGGGCAGGGAGATAAGCGGGCAATATATGGAATACGAGTTCGAGGACGGCTCCCATGGATTCGACTATCTCGACGCAGCGCCGGTGAATCTCGCCGCCGCCGACGTCCCCCCGCCCATGAGCGAGCCGCTCGAGACGGCCAGCATCCCAAGCGTCCATAAAATCGTTGAGGCCGTAAGGGCAATAGTATAAAACAGAACAGCGCACCAAGGCCAACATAGAGAAATGAAAGTTAAACTCCTGGAAAATTAAAAATTTGGCTCTCATCCAATAAAGTTGGTAACTTTCTTACCGATTTGCCTGCAAAGCCTTTGAGTTTAACGCTTTAAGCCTCCGGCATAGCATGGTACAATTCCGTGGCTTTCACGGGGGATAGGGCAACGCAGGAGTGCGACCCGAGCACCGTGAGAGTGCCATACGGCATGGGTTGGCATCCTCTTTGGTGCCAACCCTTTACAATCATGCCGGCGGCTATAATGCAATAAACTTTAGCCTCGAAAGAGGCTGTTTTTAGCAACAAGCAACCAACTTTTTTGCAGTTGAGCCAAAAATTTTAACTTGAGCTCAGTTAATAAAAAGAGGAAAAACCAGATGGATCAATCAGACGAAGAGCTCGTCGAATTTTTGTCGAAATGTAATTCTGTGGTAGTCCATGCAGTTGTAAAAGCAATGAGATCACATTTTTCTCGTTCATCGAAGAGATTGGCGGAAAAATATAGAGATACAAGTCACGTTCCTGCTGCTTCCTCCCCAGAGCGAACACGACTAGCCGAACAAATGGTTGACATGTTGCGTTGGTACGGTAGCAATGCAATTGCATATGGGGCGCGACGAATCAGAAGGAAAGAACCAGGCGTACATTATCATAGAATACTTCGCGATGTAGCCAAGACGTTGAATCGCTGTAAGAAAAGAAAGGAACGCCTAAAATTGCCCCGCGTAGCTACAGTAAGCGAATGGGAAGAACTAATCTGTTGTCTTCTTTTGGATGTGGTATTGAAGGATAAAAGTGTTGAAGAAATGGCCGTGATGTTTCAGGAGGCTGGACTTGCCGAAGAAGCGGCAAAAGATGCAGCGAAAAAGTTCGGTCCCGGTGCCAGCGTGATAGGTCTCCCCATGTTAGCAAAACTTCTGGGCAAAAAGACCTTAAAAAATTTGCTCGAAGAGCTAATTGTCGTAGTAGTAGGGAAGTGGATTGGAAAAGATTCGGCTAGGATATTGGCAGTTCGATTATTGGGAAGTGTTGCTCAAAAAATGGTCAGGAAAATTGTTGTAGGTGTTGGTTGGTCTCTCGTTGTCCTTGACGTAGTTCTTTTCCTCGCTGCCCCTGCTAAGCGAGTTACTGTCCCTAGCGTCTCATTGATTGCTGCTTTGCGAACTCGTGAGCGCCTGAATGGCTCCTAACAGGATTTGTTGTTGTTATTAGACGTGAAGATTTGCAAAAACGCTACCATAACATAATCTCTTATAGATAAGGAATTTAGGATGGCAAAGGAAGTAAGACTGCCGCAGCTTGGGCAGACGATGGAAGAGGGCACTATTGTTGAATGCTCGGTCAAGGTCGGCGACGAGGTCAAAAAAGGCGACGTTATTTTTGAGATAGAAACGGACAAGGCGACCTTAGAGATGGAGTCTCCGGCTGAAGGCTTTGTCAAGTTCGTTCTGGCGGAGTTGGACGAGACGTATCCGGTGGGTGCGCCGCTTCTGGTCTTAGGCGGCAAAGACGAGGATGTGCCGCAGAGCTTTGTCGATTCGCTCGAGGTCGATGCCGCCGCTGCGCCGGCGGTCGAGGCTGCCGAGGCGACGGAAGCTGCACCGGCGGCGCCTGCTGCTGAGGCGGCGAAGCCGGAGCCTGCGCCGAGCAAGCCGGCGGGCAAGATCATGGCCTCGCCGCGGGCCAGGAAGCTGGCGGGCGATCTGGGGGTGGATTTGACTGCGGTTAGCGGGTCCGGACCCGGCGGCAAGATTACCGAGCAGGATGTGCAAAAGACGGCACAAGCAAAGCCCGGCGAACAGGCGCCGGCCGCAGAGGCCAAGCTCGGATCGGTTATACCGCTCAACAGGCTGCAGAAGATAACGGCCGAGAGAATGCTAAAGTCCAAACGCGAGATTCCCTGCTTCTATTTGACGGTCAAGCCCGATGTCACCGAGCTGGTCGCGCTGCGGACGAAGCTGAACGAGGCCGGCGACGTGAAGCTCTCGTATAACGACTTTATTATCAAGGCGGTCGCAGCGGGATTGGAGAAATATCCTGTAATGACGGGCCAGTTGGACGGCGATATGATCAAGCTGGCCGAGGCAATCAACGTCGGCCTGGCGATTTCCGTGCCGGACGGTTTAGTTGCGCCGATCCTCAAGGACGTGAATAAAAAGGACGTCAAGCAGATTGCCCTCGACAGTCAGGCCCTGGTCGAAAAAGCAAGGAACGACAAATTAGCTCTAACGGACCTGGAGGGCGGGTGTATTACGGTGAGCAACCTCGGTGCCTTCGGGATAGACAATTTCATTGCGATAGTTGTGCCGGGCCAGTGCAGCATATTGGGGATAGGGCGGATAACCGATACGTGCGTGCCGGACGATGGCGGCATTGCGGTGCGAAAGCTGATGAATATGACCCTGTCGGTGGACCATAAAGTTGCCAACGGCGCTTATGCCGCTCAGTTCCTGGATTATGTGAGCAAGCTGCTGGAAGATACATCGGCCTTTAGCATCTAATCCTGCTTAAGCATTACATAACAAAGAGGACGGGGTCCTTCGGGTGGACAGTTAAGCGATGAAATGGAGTCTTTGTCACCACGTGACACAAGAAACGGAGAGGGGGGGATTCGAACCCCCGGTAGAGGTGTAAACCCCTACGACGGTTTAGCAAACCGTTGCCTTAAGCCGCTCGGCCACCTCTCCGAGCAATCTCACAACAATCTACATTCCGCCGGCCAACATTGCAACAGATAACCCGCAAATTGCCTTCTTTTTCACAAATCCAGCACCAACTACATTCTGCCAACATCTCAGTTAAGGGGATATGAATAGGCTTTCAACCTCGGACAGCATCTATATGTTCGAAGCATCACCCTCGCACAGCCTCTCGATATCCCTCGCCACAATCTCCGCAATGACCTGTTCATGCTCGGACAACTCCGGCGCCGTCCGCGCAGCGGGCCCGATTGACTCAACTTCCGGCTCCTTGACCGAAACCTTGCCTTTCCTGCCCGGGCCCTTTCTTCTTACGGCGGTGATCTTCCGCTGCTCGGCCAGAATCTGTTCGCCCAGATCAAACTTCGGTATTTCGCCGGCCTGCTGCCCGGCCTTTGGCGATTTAGCCGCCTTACGCTTGGCCGGCTTCTTCACGGAAACCGGTGATTTCACATCTTTGGAAGAGACCTTGCGCTTCTTCTGAGACGCCGGCGTCTTTTTCCGGTCCGCTTTAGTTTTCCGCGAGCTTGCCTTTTGGCCGGCCTTCTTGCCGTACGGAGGTACTATATCCCCAGCACGAAGCACATCCGCATCACGTTTCTTCTTTCGACCGGCCTTACCCATCACCACATTCTCCTTTTCTACCCCTTTAGTCTAACAAAACGACCGAGATTAGTCAAGACCAATTATGTCATTGCCAGGCAGCACAGCGACTGCGACAATCCTTGTCCCCGCATGTCTTTGGCGGGGATCAATCCTCAGACTGCAAGAGCCGGCTATTTTCTTAGGAGGCCCCTTGGGCGCCGCGGCAATCTCAAACCGCTCGAACTCCGGAGCTCGCTTCGGCCTTTCAGTCCTCGCAATGACATCGACAGTTTCAATCTTGACAGAGTACTACAACCGCCTCACGTAGGCATAATAGGCCCCGCGAGAATCACCTTTGTCGTCGATAAACCAGGTCTGCAATCTCGTTTTGCCCGTCTTGAGCTTCATCCGGAACTTCACTTCCTTCGCACCCTTGGCAACCGGCCTGGTTTGGTCAACATCAGCAATTGTGAGCCTGGCCTTGGTGGCGGTGATGGCCTTGCCGCCGTTAATAGCCGCGTTGATGGGCTTATCCACTTCAATGGGCCATCGCCGCAGGGCAATCTCATACTCGCCGTCGCGCTCGACCTCAATCGCCCAGAAGCCGTTCGCCTTGCTGCCGCCACGCACCGCCCCCTGGCTCCACGCCGGGTTCGCCCCGTGCCAGTCGTGCGACATCAGCCGCGTGGGATTGTGTTTATCCGAACCGATAATAATCTTGCAGTATTTATCGAATTGCTCGGAAAGATCAGTCCACCAATTCTCGTAGGCGCTGCGCAGTTTCTCTGCGACCTTCGGATTCGCATCGGCGATATTGTTCTTCTGGGCGGGGTCGGCCTGAATGTCGTAAAGCTCCTTGCCGTTTATCAGCCGCCACCGCTGCGTCATAACCGCGCTCTTGCGCCACTTCTGGGGGTGCTCGATCCGCTGGGAGTGAACCAATAGCGTGCGCTCGGGCCAGCGCTTCGCCTTACCCTTGAGCAGCGGAGCGAGACTGGCGCCGTCGAACTCTACGCCCCGCGGCCGCTTTAGTCCGCACAACTCTATCAGCGTCGGCAGCACGTCAACGTGTGCCGAAAGCGTATCGATATCGCCGGGCCCTTTCAGCCCGCCGGCGGGCCAGCGGACAAAGAACGGCACGCGGTGGCCGCCCTCGTACTCCGAGCCCTTTTTGCCCCGCATCCCCCCGGCGTCACCGCCCGATGTCCCGTTGTCGGTCATAAAGATCAGAATCGTATTCTCCTCCAGCCCCAGCTCTTTGAGTCTGCGCATCAGCCGACCCATATTCTCATCGATATTCGTAACCATCCCGTAGAAAGCGGCCTGGCTGGGATTTACGCCCTTATCCCTGTACGGCTTGCTGTATTTTTCAGCCACATTATACGGACCGTGCGGGGCGTTGGTCGGAACATAGCAAAAGAACGGCCGGTCCTTGTTGGCCTCGATGAAATTCAAGGCCCCGTCGAACCAAATATCGGTGCAATAACCCTCGAACTTCTCCTCCCTGGAGTTGTGGAAGTACGTATCGTCGAAGTAGTCGTTGCCCCAGTAATCGGGCCCCTGCCCGACCCCGCCCCCGCCGTGGATTAGCACCTCGCCGAAGCCCCGGTCCTGCGGCCGGTACGGATAATTGTCGCCAAGGTGCCACTTGCCGAAGACTGCGGTGGCGTATCCGCTCCCAGAGAATACATCGGCCACCGTCGTTTCATGCGCGCCCAACAGCGACCGGCCCATAATCGTATGCCACACGCCCGTCCGGGTCGAATAGTGCCCGGTCATCAACGCCGAACGAGTCGGCGAACAAGTCGGATCAACGTGAAAATTAGTCAGCCGAACGCTCTGAGAGTACATCTCATCCAGATTAGGCGTCACAATCACCTCGTTGCCGTGACAGCGAAGGTCGCCGTAACCCTGGTCGTCGGTTATTACCAGAACCACATTCGGCCGCTGCCTTGGCGCTCTTGACCTTCCCCCCGCAGACGCACAGCCCGGCAATATCGCCAATACGTTCGCAGACACCGTCGCAAGACCGGCCTTCCTGAGAAAACTCCGGCGATTCAGCCCTTGCCCGCGTCCTTCGTAAAATTCGCTTCTCATTTGACTACTCATACTCTTTGTCCTTTCGCATTCGACGTTATTATTGTGCGTCTCCGAATCCGCTCCTCAACCCGACTGTCCCGGCCCTATAGAGAATTGCGTAAATTCACCCGGATTGAACCGCTCAACCACAGAGTGAACGTCATCGACACTAACGGCTTTAATCGCCTCAATATCATCTTCTATCGTGCGATACTGCTCCAGATACGTCCAGTTAAAACCCAGATCAACCAGCCGGCCCATAGGCAGCTCGTTCTTGATCACCAGTGCACTCAATATCTTATTCTTGGCCTTTCTCAATTCATCTTCGCTCACACCGTTCGCGGCAACACTCTCGAATACGCCCTTGACGATGGCCAGAACCTCTGAAACGTTCTCGCTGCCGCAGCGAATATAACTGCAAAACACCCCCGTCCCGTCCATCGCAGCAAACTGCATCGCCGCCGCTTCCGCAAGGGCCTTGTCAACCAGCTCCCAAAAAAACCGCGACCCAACGTCATCGCCAATGATGGCGGCCAGGAGCGATGCGGCGAACCTCCGCTCGTCCCGAGCCGACACACCACCGCTCATCAGGCATATATGCTCGCGGGCCAGATTTGCCTTTTCAACTCGTTCCTTCTTTTTGCTCCCCCCGTAGTCCTCCAGCTCCCTGTCGGCGGCCTGCTCTTGCCACTTGCTGCACGGCTCTTCGGCAATCTCGCATATCTGCTCCCAATCGAAATTACCCGCACAGGCTAACACCATATTGTTGGGCGCGTACCGCCTGCCAAAGTAATCCCGCATCTGCTTGGCTGTCAGATTATCTATGCTCTGGCCGCTGCCGAGAACGCTGTGCCCGCACGGATGCCCGTCGAAATGCAGAGACCTGCACCTGTCCATCACATCGAAGCTCGGCATATCCTTGTACATCGCGATTTCTTCCTTGATAACATTCTTTTCAATATCGAAATCCTCATCCCGAAGGGCCGGCCTCATCAGCTCAATCCAGAGCCCCGTCACCTCAGCTAAATACTCCGGAAGCACGGCGGCATAAAAAACCGTGTTTTCCTCGCTCGTAAACGCGTTGAATTGTGCGCCCGTCCGGTCGAACGCTTCATTAACCTCAAGCGCACTGAGCCGCTCGGTACCTTTGAACAGCATGTGTTCGAGGTAATGCGAAACGCCGTTTATCTGTTCGGTCTCATCCCGGGCGCCCGTCTTGACAAAGAAACCCACCGCCACCGACTTGGCGGACTTGTTCACCTCGCCAATCAAATACAACCCGTTCTCTAAAGTCTTCTTCTTGAATTCCATACTTTGCTCTACTTAACAGTAACTTGTTTCGGGCCGATTGTCACAACCGTAAAGTCCTCGAACCTGTTATCCCCCAGAAATCCAACAACAGAGTCAACGCTTGTTACCTCTATTGCCTCTTTGATCTCATCCAGACTCCTAACTCGGCCCAAAATATAGTAATCACCTCCGATCGCCCCGGCCCGGCTGCTCGACGATTCGCTCTGCAGTATCAGCGCACTCTTCAACCCGACCTTCGCCCGCGCAATCTCTTCGGCGCTGATCCCATCGGCAAGCCGATTGAACTCGCCCACTATCACATCGAGCGTCTCCTGGGCCTTATCAGGCGTTGTCCCCGCATAGCACATTACCCCCGCGGCATCCTTCAGACCGTGATAGCTCGCCCCGATCGCATAACACAAACCGCGCTTCTCCCGCACCTCCGTAAACAACCTGGCGCTCATCCCGCCCGATAGAACCGACACCGCAACTCTAACATTGTAGTAATCTTCGTCCGTCAGCTTGACAGTATCGGTCATCAGCCCGATGTGCACCTGGGCGCTGTCATCTTCTATGTGCGTATATTTGCCCGCTCTGGAACCTAATCGGACCTCTTCGAGGGGCTTTTGCTCTTCGCCTGCAAACAGACCCTCCAATTGGGGGCACACGCTATCAAAATCGTATTTGCCCGCAACGGTAAAAACCGTCCGGGAAACGTTGAAATTGTCCTTTACAATCTGCCCGGTCCTCTCAGCCGTCAAAGACTCCAGATCATCGATCTCCCCTACGCTGCTCCGTCCGAGAGGATGCGGATAGAATTGCTCCCGCAGCTTTATCATGACCTTCTGCCGGGGGTCGTCATCCAGAGAATGCACCCCATCGACTGCCAATTGCCTTGCCAACTCGAACTGATCTTCCTGTAAGCTCGGCCGCAGTATTATATCCGCATACAAATCCAGCGCGTCACTTAGGTTGCTCGCCTCCAGCGCCGCTCCCACGGCTATATGTGCGCTGCCGACCGACCCGGCCCGATGCAGCCCTAACCCATCCAGCGCATCGCCAAGCTCCCGGCTGCTTCTCTCGCCCGCGCCCCTGAAAATCCAGTCGCCGATAACACTTCCCGCCCCGCAGCAGCCCTCCGGCAGCAAAGCCGCACCGGCCGGCAGCACAAATAAAAACGCCACCGACTCAACCGACTCCATCGGCTCGCCAAGAACAACCATCCCGTTCTCTAAGACATGCTTATCAAATCTTTCAGCCATTAACACTATTCCCCAACAATTTTTCCGACCATACTACCATTTCCGCCCCCCTTGCACACCCCTATTTACCCCTGTCCTCCGCGCCCCCCCAATAAAAACAACCGCCCCGACCCATGTCGGGGCATCCCAATCATTTAGCCCACGGCACTGCCGTGGGTCCCCCACCGCACAAAAACGCTCGCCCAATTCAGAAATGAATCATAAATATCGAAGTCGAACATCCCGACAACGTCGGGATTCCGCAATTTTGCACTTTGCACTTTGATTTTTGCATTCTCAAACTGACCATCAGCCAGTTTGAACATATTATCACTTCTGTCCCCCCTTGCACAGCACAATCCCCCCGATTAGCCCTCGCCATGTCCTGAGC
>CAYWOD010000148.1:0-9108 GCA_964459805.1 uncultured Pirellulales bacterium | reverse complement strand
CTATTTTGTGACCATTTTGCGCACAATTCTATTTGTAACAGACTAAACAATATCAAAATTCAAATGTTCAAGTGATCTAAACGCTTGGGTTATGAAAATCCGCCTACGCCGGACTTGCTTACCGGGCGGAGGGGTGATATAGTCGATGAAGGCTGTTTGAAATCGATGAACGAATTAGAATGGAGAAGAAAAATAGGCGACGCGGCCGGGGGTTTGAGGGTTGAAGAACTTGTAATGATTCTTCATTTTGGGATTTCTTAGGAAAAATGGGTGTAGAGACTGCGGTTCGTGGCCCCTTTAATTATCTCGGATTTGCCAGGTATTAGATGACAAACGAACAGGATTTTGATAGTATAGAGCTTCAGGCGAAAGAGCTAAAGACAAAACCGGGCTTCGCCGTTTCGGCTACGCCGAGACGGGGCCGCAGGGCAAGAATGTTGATATTTCATTTGTGGTAGACGAAATTGCTAGGCAAAAAGTGTTGTATGTTATTATGTTAGATACACAGAAGAGAGGGAGACTCTATGTCAAAACAGGAGAACGAAAAAACACTATCTGAACTTGTGAATGATGCAGAAACACTTCTATCCTTGGAGCCCGAGGAACTTTCAGCCTTTGTCCTTAAAGATCTCACCGCAAGTGAGGATGCTGGCAATACTCTGAATCGTCACAACTACTACCTGGGATTCCAACATCGGTCTGATGATGTCCAGAAAGCAATCGTGGAAGCTTGGATGTGGCTCGAGCGAGAAGGTTGTCTTGCCCCTAAGCCTAGTGTAATAGTGGGGAATAGCATGTTTGTCACAAGGCGTGGAAGGCGTCTTGCCGAATCACAGGACACATCAGCATACAAACGAGCAGGGCTTCTTCCCAAAGAGTTCTTACATCCGGTTGTAGTGCAGAAGATTTGGTCAGCATTTATTCGAGGTGATTACGATACAGCAGTGTTTCAAGCATTCAAGCAAGTTGAGGTTGGCGTCCGCCAGGCTGGGTCATATGAGCAGTCAGATATTGGCGTACAGTTGATGAGGAAAGCGTTCAATCCAGATAGTGGTCCTCTGACGGACCAAGGAACACTCCCAGCAGAGCAGCAAGCACTGTCGGATTTGTTCGCAGGGGCAATTGGATCATACAAGAATCCACATAGCCATAGAAATGTTGCGGTTAATGATCCTGATGAGGCAGCAGAAATGATTATATTGGCGAGCCATTTGTTAAAGATTGTAGATTCCCGATCAACCAATCAGAACACAGAATCCTCATTACAATAGTGTATCTAACAATCCGCTCACGTCGGAGGCGGGCTAGCGCGGGCGCGCCTTAGCTTATGGTTATCATCCGTTGTTTGTTTTTGATGACTTCGGTGATACAGAACGGGCTTTGCTTCGCAAATGAAATGTGTGTAATCGCAGCATAAAATCAGTGGAGATCGTGTTGTATATTATTTTTAGCATGAGAGAGAACCGACATGAGTGAAGTCATTTTCTTCACCGCGGGGTGTGTTGTCTCGTGGCTTATTGCCCACCTGTACTACTGCCGCTCATCAACCCAAGCGCCCAAGTGGGCCAAAGATTTGATTCAGAACCTGCCCGCGAACCCACCGAAACCAAGCGAACTTCTCAGGCTGTTTCAGGAGCACCTCGACTCACGAGATGTCGAGATTAACTATCGCCTTGGTCGAGTCGCCTGTCCGGAATGCGGCGCGTCCGCCAAGGATTTTGAGGAGAAGGTTTTCGGAGACGATGCACACACCATTGTCGCCTAGAGATGCCCCAGTTGTGGATGGTCTGATCACGCAGAGGTTTGAAGAGGAGAAAGAAAGGCGGGTGAGGTATGGGGCCATTCAACAACCGCGAAACCGCAACCGCCTTATGGCTTCTCGTATTTCTTGCGTGGGCACTTCAGAAGGCCAACATCCGCAAAGGGATCACGGGAGTTGTGCGGCTATTCTGTCGCTTTAAAATCCTCGTGCCCGTATGCCTGATGGTGCTCTATACCGCAACAATTGTGATGCTATTGGCTGCCATCGATCTGTGGAATGTGTTTCTTCTCAAAGATACCATCGTGTGGTTTTGTGTCGGCGCTATGGCTATGATGGTGCGCTTCGTTACGTCCGAGCATACCGAGAACTTCTTCCAGAAGGTACTGATAGATAGCATCAAGATTGTCATTCTTCTCGAGTTCTTAGTCAACACGTACACTTTCTCACTTGGTGCTGAACTCGTGATTGTGCCGATAATGGCTTTTATTGCGATGGTTGATGCCATCGCAAAGACAGACAAGGAGTACGCAATAGTGGCAAAACTAACCGGTGCGTTGCAGGTGATTATTGGTCTCGCCATTATTGGCTTTGTAACAAGCCGTGTGGTCTCTGAGCTACAGAGTCTCCAGAATCTCGATACTCTTAGGAGGATTATTTTGGTCCCTGTGCTTTCAATACTGCTTTCCCCGTTCATATATATAATGGTGCTAATAACAAAGTACGAGATAGTCTTCCAGAGGATAGATTTCGGTGTTGAAAAAGACCCACAACTGAAACACTACGCGCGACGCCGCATCCTGATGCATGCGGGTATCAGCCTGAGACGACTCGATCACATTCTGGGGAATCACGCAGTTGATCTCATGGGCATTCAGACGGAAGCCGACGTTGATCGCCTCCTGCAACCAAGCACGGACTGTAACTCGGGGGGTTCTCACGGATGAAAAAGGACAACAGAACAAGAGGCTGCACGGCACGCTACCGGACAGCCGTAAATCTCGCGAGATCCTCAACGCTCAGTGGATGGTCCTTGTTTGTGCCTCTCACGGGCTGCAAGGGGGTGCCGCTCGGGGACAGGGCTTGTTGGTTAGGTCGCCTTTGGTGGTAAGGAGGTATCGGCAGTTGGCCAGGGCGGCGGCTGCCCAGGGTGTGGAGACGAGCGGGTCGTCCTCTTTGGCGTCTGTGAAGCGGTTGACCCAGGAGCCGTCCGGTCTCTGGCGTTCAATCAGCTCATCGGCAAGTACCTCGGCCCAGCTCAACTTCCCGGTCTGCGTTCTTATCTCTCTAACGCCAAGCCGCGTAAAGGCGTGGGCAACAGACCAGAGATAGTAGTAATACGTCGCCTCTCGCAGGACCTCACGGTCGTGTGCGAAGGTGCCGGGATTGGTTTTGACGGTGAAATTACGTTCGAGCCATTTTCCGGCGGCGACCACGCGCGGGTGTTCGGCGGGCAGGCCGCAGGCGAGCAAAGCACGCAGTCCGTCTGCGGTCATACTGCCGTACGAATAGTACCTCCGGCGCCCGAGCCGGTCCACGCCCGCGACCCCGGCTTTGTTTTCAAGCTCATCGCCCGGGCGAAAGAAGAACCCGCCGTCGTCAAATCGTTCGTCGGAGGCAGCGCTGTCATCTGAGAAGTTCTGGCATTTCCTGACGAAGATCAGAATATCTTTCCATACCGGGTCGTCGCGGGGAATTTTGGCCGAGGCAAGCGCGCCGATACCGAAGATTGTGGCAGTGAGGTTTGATTCGCAGAAGGCGCCTTTGAGCCGGCCCGGTGCGGGCTTTCTCGGAATATCCAGTGAAAAACCCCAGCCGCCGTAGTCGGCGTCGGACGGTTTCCAGCCCAGAGACGCGCTGAGCCGTCGGGCACGCAGGTAGTCGAGCCAGGCCGCCTGGGCCCTCAGGCGCTGGGCGGTTCTGTCCAGCAGCACGACGACGCGGCTGGCGGATGCGGCGGTATAGACGGGGAAGTTCAATCCGTGCGGGCCGGTCCGTATATTGCCGTTCTCGTCCACCATATCGTCAAGGTACTGGACGCCTTTGCGGAACGAGCTTTGCACGTTCTGGCGGCCCTGCGGCAAGAACAGCAGACAGCTCATAATATAGGGCGTGAGTGTCGGCCCATCCCGAAAGCAGCCGTAGGTCTGGGAGCGCCAGGCGCCATCGGGCGATTGCCTGGCGACCAGATATTCGACAGCCCCGGTCAACGAGGCATCGATGCGTGCCAGGCGCTGCCGCTGCGCCGTCCCACAACCGGCTACTGTCAGGGCCGCTGCCATCATCAAGACTGTCAGTTTGAACATCTGATTGGCCCGGGCTTTTTCCATTCGCTTACCGACGCTTGAATTCGCCCGACACCGGTACAGGGGCGCGGTCGGTCATCAGGACAAGAAGTGCAGCCGAGGTGCAGAATGTCCGCCCGGTTATGCAGTGATGGCCCGTCCAGCTTCCGTCATTGTTCTGGATGCGGTTGAGGTTGGCGGTGATTTCCTTGTCCCATTTTTTCCATTCCTTGCCGCCCTTGACCACGAGAGACTCACCGATGTTCATATAGCTGAGAAACTCCTCACCGCCGTTGGAGCCGAAACCTGCGATGAACTGTTTGTCGTCGAGCTTCTTTACGATGGCCTGCCTGGCTGACTGCAGGGTTTCCTCGTTGTCCTCAAAGCGCTTGAGCGTTGTTCGTGCCTGCTCTCGCTGGGCGGGTGTCTTGGCTTCTTTGAGCCGGCGTTGAACATCCTTTTTCATTGTTTTGTTAGTGTTGTCCGAGTCCTGCATAGAGCCAAGGGTCGCAGCGCTGGCATAGAGGTCCACACCGGCTGAGCCGGAAGGGCTGAACTTGCCGGACGTTTCGTCGAACTGGTCGCGCGCATAATTCTCAAGTCTTTGCCGGACTTTCTCGTCCACGCCGCCGTTAACCTGGGCCATGCGGTTGAATCCCTTGCTGGCCATCGAGACTGACAGGGCGTTGGCCCAGCCTGTGCCGCCGAATGTCCCGTCCGGACGCTGATTTCTTTCGATTTTGTCCATAATCTTGTTGAAGGCATCGGCGAGCACCTTCTCGCTGTGTTTGTCCGGCATCTTGCCCGTAACTTCTGCGAAGAGCATGGAGGTGAGAAAAGTGTCGATGTACGTGCCAAGTTTCATCTGAAGCCGCGTTCCCTGCGTTCGAGTGATGAGCAGCGATTCGGCATCAGACTGCTGGACTTCGCTGATGACGTACTTTACGCCCGCCAGGACATTTTTGGCATACCGCCCCTTGCGAGGTGTGCTGCCGGAGCGGATCAGCGCCAAGGCCGCCGCACAGGTATCGGCGACGTTGGGCTTGTCCTTGAGCTTGTCCATACCGCGGCCCATGTGAGTTGACTCCTCGCCCTGGCTCCAGCCGCCGTTCTTATCCTGGTGCTCGACGAGCCAGCGCAGGGCCTTCTTGGCATTTTCGCTCAACGGCTTGGGCTTGACAGCCGGGGCCCACGTGGTGACTTTCTCGGTGCTCTCTTGACTCTTTTTCTCCGCCTTTTCCTTGAGCGGCTTGACGGTTACTCTTTCGGCCGCAATCGTCACGGGGACCTCCAAAAACATCATCCCCACGACAACGGCTACTACTGCAACATACCATTTACACATCGTTCTGCCCTTTCATTCGTTTTGCAACAACCAACGTTAAGAAACATTTTTGACCATTGAGATGATTTCTATTGTGTGATTCATTATCAGGAGCCGTTTTTCTCTACGTTCTTCGGTGATTTCTTGGGCGGCTCAAACTTGAAGTTCTTCTTCTTCGCCTGTTCGCGGACTGCCTGGGTTATCGCCGAGCCTAACGTCTCGCCGGGCTTCTGCTGCTTCTTCATTTCGGCGGCGACGTATTTCTTGCGCTGGTCGTTAAGCTCCTGTATCTTCTGCTGTATCCGCGCTCGCCCGGCCTTTTTGGCCTCGACATAGGCCTTTCTCTCTTTGACAGTCATCTTGCGCATATTCTCAGGCAGGTCCTTGGCCTCGACATCCTCCAATTTGACCTTATCGTTCGCAAGGGCATCCACCAGGTCCCAGTGGTCGTTTCTGTAGTAGAGCGAGGCCTTAGTCGCTGCTCTTTGGATCGCGGCCTCCTTAGAAAGACTCGAAGCACTGCTGTCCTGGGCGCTTTGTCTTTCGTAGAGCTCCCGACCTCTGAGGCCGTAAGCGATATACGTATCGTTTAGCTTTATGCTGAGCTCGGTTATCTGCTTGTCCTGCGGGGCCGCAATATGCACAACCTGGCGATTCTGGTCGATGTTCAGGTACTTCCCGTCGGCCAGCACCGCCCCATCCTTCCATTTGCCGCTGATCCCGGCGCCCGGCGAGCCGCAGTGGATGGTGTTTACGACGATGCTTTTGGCGATGGCGGCCTTGCACGACTGGCGATAATCGACTTTGCCCTGCGTGAAAGGCTCGTTGCCGGCGATGAATATGACCTTGAGGTCGTCGGGCGCAGTGCTCCAGGTCAGCTCTTCGGTTGCCTGTTTTATGACCCACCCGCAGTACTCCTGTCCGCCGTTGGTCTTCAGCGCGAAGAGCTCCTCGGAGACCTTGTCCAGGTCGGTGGTGAAGGGGACTATCTGGCGGATGTATCCTTCGGTCGCAGGCAGTGTGCTTTTGCCGTATTCATAGAGTGCCACCTGCAGCTCCGGCGCTACGCCCCCTCTTTTCGCAAAGATAAACTCGTTAACAATCGCCCAAAGCTCTGTCCTGGCCTGGTTGATCAGGCCCGACATGCTCCCGCTCGTATCCAGCAGGATCGCCATCTGAACCAGCGGCTTTTCCGGGCCAAGCGGCCCCGGAACAATCGGTGCTTCTATCACCGGGCGAACCTCAGCGGCCGAAACTCTTTCGCCCGCCCGCACCATCCCAACCGCACAGACCGCGATCACCACCCCAACCAGACTTATTCGTAACGTTGCCTTTCTCATTTTTTGCTCCTTTGTCATATACACTCAGTTCACATTCCGCACGAGGACGGCTTCGCCATCGACCATCAGGAGTATGTCGCCGCTAAGCGCGATGCTGCCCTGGCGGTTGTCCTTGGCCAGCTTCTGCGCCAGCTCGATGAACTCTTTCGACCCGAACTCGATGATCCTCGCCGGCTTGACTTCTGCCTCTTTTTCTACCAGATAGCTGTCAACCCAGCGATTGCCTCTGCGATAATACGCCCGGTCGTTAATCTGCTGGATGTCCGCAATCAAAACACGCTCCATCTTCTCGTTGTAATACACGTTGCCGTAGTTCAGCCCTGATTGGGCCTTCATCTGCCCCAGGTTGAGGCTCTGACTGACCGCACCAATACCGTCCCGCGACCGCATGGCCCGGCCATAGAGCGAGCGCGACGTCTCGCTCAGCACCTCGGCCCTGTCGCCCAGGTTCGTCCCCTCTCTTGCCAGAAACGCCGTGTATTCGGTCAATATCCCGAATTCCGTCGAAAGGCGCACGATTTCATCGACAAGCTCCTTGACCTTCGGATCGTTCTTCGATACCGCCGTATCGGCCCCCATCTGCCGGACCGCATCAATAAGTTGTGCAATCTTCCTGCTCGCCCACAGCCTGGGCACAAACCCGTTTTGCACGTTGGCCTTATTGAATTTGAACGTGAACTTGAACTTGCGTTTCTTGCCCATATAGTTGCCGCTTATCCGAAACGTAATCGGCTCTTTGCCGACGTATTGGCCCAGCAAAACAAGCTGGTCTCCCTCGAAGAGGTCCGGGAGGCGCTCCGGCATAATGTCGCGCGTCCGCCCGACGGCCGGCTCGCCGTTCTTGTTAAGGACTTCCAATTTCGCATCGGCCAGAACCGGACCTGTAAGCCGCTTGAACACCTTGCCAATCTTGACCTCAACGTCCTCCTTCGGCAGGACAAATTCGGCCTTGGCCCGCGACTCGTCCGCTATTTTCTCTAACAGCGGGGCATTCACATCGACGCCCACCCCAAAGGTAAAGACCCGCCGTTTGTGCGGATTCGACTTGATTACGACGTTGCGAATCGCCACCTCCGACGTCTGGCCCACGGTCGGCAGCCCATCGGTAAGAAACAGGACTATCGGCAGCATCCCTTCGCTCGGCTCCTGACTCAGCGCCGCCACAAGTGCATCGTGTATGTTGGTTCCGCCGTATGCCGTGATGCCCTCGATGTATGCTTGTGCCGCCGCCGCGTTCTCCTTGTTCTTTATGACCGGTTTTTTTGAAAACCACTGTACCGTGTTGTTATACGTGATGATGTTGAACGCCTCGCCTTTTTCGAGCCCGGCGATAATCTGCAGTGCCGCCTCCTTGACCTGCTCAATCTTCTCGTTCCGCATACTGCCCGAACGGTCGATAACCAGCGTCAGCTCCCTCTTGATCGCAGGCGTATCGGGGGACTTGGGCCCCTCGGCAGGCAGTCCGGCAAGCAGCAGAAAGTATCCCCCACCGACTTTCTTCTCGGGATAAGCAAACATCGAAGCGGTTACGCCGTCTTCCTGCAGCAGATACGAAAGGCGAAACGGGCCGGGCTCCTTCTCGGCGTCCATTGCAATCTTGACGGTCATCTGCTTGTTGCTGATCCGCTCAATTTCGAGCTTATGACTGGCCGAATAGACAGTCGATATCGGCCGTTTCGCCCGGATATTCGCCGTCACTTTCCACGGCACCCCGTAGCGCAGCGATTCGGTCCGAGGCAGGACGTAATCCACCCGGTTGCCGTCCACCTCGAGAAGATGCTCGTAGGTCAGCCGAATCTTTTGCTTGCCGCGGGCCTCCACGGGAAAGACGCTCGATCGAATCAGATTATAGCCCACAAACTCCACCAGCGCCGGATCGCGTATCTTGGAGACCAACTGCTGGTATATCCTCTTAGCTTCCTCTTTCTCAAGCACCTGCGCGGTAATCATGCCGCCGGGCCCGTCGTACGCAAAGCCCCGCACAACCGCACCGTCGGGCACGGGCACAATCAGCTCGGCCTCCTGACGCCGGCTGCTCGTATTTTGCAGGCGAATCTCAATCGTTGTCGTCGCCGTGCTCTCCAAGATATCAATCAGCACGCTGACTTCCGTGATCTCGATCGCCCCTCGCCGCTGCGGCGCAAAGGCAATCCGCCTGCTCTGCGGCACAATAACATTCGGCGCGAGCGGCCGAACAGTTACGTGGTTCAGTCGTGCCCAAACCGGGGCCGCCAAAAATGCAAACACTGCCCCCAAACAGACAACCATCTTCGTCTTTTGAGTCGCCATTTTCAGTCTCCTTCATTTGTATTTGTGAACCGGTTTCTGTACCTTAAAGTATAGCGCGCAAGCGGGCTTTGGTTCTGTAAATAGTCTGTAAAACCCCCACAACCGCCAACA
>CAYWOD010000147.1:0-9127 GCA_964459805.1 uncultured Pirellulales bacterium | reverse complement strand
CGACCGATGCCCGGAAAAATCGATCGGAACACGGTCACTCTCCTGATGCTCCAATGCCGCTAAAATACGCTCTTGTGACGTCATTTCTACTCCTTATTGACCAAGCGGGACTCGCAGCGTAACGAATTCGTATGCCGCCATCTTAATCGTCCCGCTCATTCTGGAGACTTGTTCTTCGGCCAGGTTGCTGAGCCAGACCGTTCGTGGCGCCGCCTCGGTCCACGAAATCTTGGCCTTCTCAGTCCGCATGCCTGCGTTGAACAGTCGGACTATCCGTGCTTTGCCGTCCTCACTCGGCTTAAACGCCGTCGCGACCACACTCCCCGGTTTGATGCCCGCGATGATCGGTCTGACTTCGCGACGTTTCTTGCTGACTGGCACAACAATCAACGGCTGACTGCGTTCCGTGCCAAAGCGTGCTGCTTTGGCTGCATCAAACTTTTGATGGGGCCATATCGAATACCGGAACGTTGTCGGACCTTCCTGGCCCGCCTTGTAGTTCGTCTCCCAGTAGTTGTTCATCACGTAGGAATAGAGCGTCTGGGTGGGCTTGAGTTGCTTGATCCAGCCGACGGCGCGTGCGTCGCAGGTGATCCGGCCGACCTCGATCAGCGGCGCATCAACCGTTGCCAATGTCACGCCGAATTTATCGTTGGAAACATCTACCCATCGCTGCACCGTGAAATAATTCTTGCACGCCCCGGCTAATTGATCCATCTCCGGCCGAACCACGCCCCACGGAACATCCATTCGCATCACGCCCTTCGGCACGTTAAAGGCAAAGCCAAGGTGAACCGCCTCCTGTTTGTATATCTTTTCCTTGTCGATAGTATCGATGATGTCCACCCGATCGAGACCGCTAATCAGCCGAACCTCCCGGGTGAGCTTATTGCAGCCCGGCGCATCAGACTCGACAAGCAGCGATGCCATCATTGACCCATACTCCTTGACACTGATTTTGACCGGACCGTTACGCAGGGGCTCCTTGGGATCCCGCCCCGCGACATAGAAGTAGTCGTTCAGACCGACTCCCTTATCGTTTGCCACGAGATCGACGGGAAGGTCTTTGTGCTTGATACTACTGATAGCGCCGGTCTTTTCGTCAAGTGTGACCGTCATATACGAATTGCGTACCGCCGGAGGAGTAGCTTCTGCCGGTGGCGGCAAAAACATACTCACCTGCGCAGGGTCTTCCAGCGTGAACCGCTTACTGCCAAGAGCCGGGATATCTTTCGCCAGAAAAGCGATTTCGCCGGTCGGTAGGCGCCCGCTGGGGACCGCTCCACTCTTATGGCGGAACACGATGCTACCCGTGAGCTGCCAGTGCTTTGGGATTACGACAAGGTCGGTGCGGGGCCACGAGCATGTGTTGAAGACATCGATGGCCGCCACTTTCTCTGCGGAGCTTCGATGCTTGGCGAGCGAATCATTCAATAGCTTCTGAGATTGAGAAGCCGCGTCGAGAGCAAAGGCCTGCTTGATTTTCCACTGGGCCTTGGTAAAGTCGCTGTCCGGCTGGCTTATACTGCAGTGCGCTCCCCACGTATGCTCATCGTAGAGAATGACGTTGCGCCAGGCCCCGTAGAACTCATCGGCCGGGTAAGCAGCCGGATTGAGCATCGCATATAAGGCCTCAGCCTGTACGAGCCGTTCGGCCGCGGCGCGGTTCAACGCGGTTTCTAAGGCCGAAGAGCCGGCCCCGTCCTCCCAGTAGGGCGTGAAGTCGCCGCGTATCTCCGGCAGTCCGTCGCCGTATCGCCGCTCGAAGTCCCGCATCATCTCGCGGGTGGTGGCGATGATCAGCTTCGGGTAGGCGTATTTGGTGTTCCAGTCCTTGACGAACTCGCTCAGGTCGGTGCCCGGCCCGGCGTTGTCGCCCAGACAATGCCGAAGCTGGACCAGATCGTAGGGGTATTCGGATTCTTCCATGTGCCGCAGGAGGTTCATCAACTCCATAGCGCCGCGAAAGCCACGCCAGTAGCCGGTGCGCGGGATCCAGCAGAGGACCTTGTGGCACCCGCACGGTGATCGCCACCAGAACGGCTTATCGCCCCACTGGCTCAAGGTGTATCCGATGCGATGCCCGCCGTTGGGGCCGATCGAAAAATACTTCACGCCGCTGCCGGCCAGCACGGAAACGATCCCCCACGTGTACCCCGGCACGTCGCTGATCATGGCCGAGTCGATCGGGACGCTGTGCTGCCGCTTGAGCCGGTTGGCGAAATCGACCAGGCGGACGAGCTCCTCCGGGCGGCACAGGGCGGTCAGCTCGTTGCCGTAGAGGGCATCGAGGCCGATCCACCCCTTGCGGACCGCATCGATGAAGGCCTCTCGCTTCTCCGGGGATGCCTGGCGGAGATAGCTGTCGGTGGCCCAGAGGACCTCGACGTTCCACTTGAACTGGGCGCCCGGCGGATAATCGGCCGTCTTCTCGGCGGCCTCGATCGCCTGCTCGTAGAACCGCCAATGGTTATGCTCGACGTCGGTCTGCACGTGCGTGTAGCCGATGTCCACGTGCGAGTGCGGGAGCATGTAGACGACCCACTTGCGGACCGGCTCGAGTGTCAGCTTCCGCGCGGCAAGTGGTTTGCCACCCGATTTCGCCGTGACCATGACTTCCGTGGGGCTCTCGACGCAGGGTACGGGCACTTCGATGGTAGTCTGACCTCGTTTCAAGGCAACCTCGACTGGCCTGGCCCCGGTGATCTCGATTGTCGCTTCGCCGGGCCGGCCGAAGTGCAGGACATCGACCCGGACGGTCTGAGACACTTTGCCATCCCGCTCGACGAGCACCGGCTCGCTTCGAACGGACCGGACGAGCGTGCCCGACGCCTCGCCGAGTTCGGCGCCGGGCGGCGTCTCCAGGCCGACCCAGTCGTACAGGACCCAACTTCCCGCAAGCGTGGTGATGGCGATGTGGTTGCTGCCGGCGGTCAGCAGCTCGGCGGGGAAGTCAATCTCGATCTTGTGCCCGCGGCCTTTTTGGGGCTCGCCGAAGATGCTATCGTCGCCTGCCCCGGGGGGCGCCGCGCGGTCGAACGCCCGGCCGTTGATGTCGATCCTCAGCTTCGGCGGGACCTGCCCTTGCGTGTCGATGAAGTCGAGGACCAGGCGACAGTTGCCTGCCTTCGGAAGGCTCTTCAGCCCGAAGGCAATGCCGAACGTATGGCTCCGCCCGCCCGCCCAGGCATCGCTCGGACCGGGGTGCACGTACGGCCAGTTACGTTTCGGGTCGGACTGGCCCACAATGAAGAAGCCGTCCTCGCCGAACTTGGCATAACCCTTAGGCGCCAGCGCGAACTCGGCGTTGCCGTTGTCGTCCTTGCCAATCTGCCAGAGCTTAGTTTCGCCCAGAGCCTGCCACGACAGACATGTGCAAAGCAGCAGCGATACCAATAAAGCCTTCCTGAGTGTTGAGTGGTTCATTTCGTTTGCCCCTTTTGCTCTTGAGGTTATTTGCGGTCACATAGCACTTATTCATGAGGTTTAGCGGCATTAGCTCTGCCCGGCTGTCCGGCTCGGGCGGAGTAACGTGATAATATAGGAATTTCCCTGCCGATTCCAACTTGTTTTGGCGAGATTTTCCGCACTGTCCCTGCGCGGTGCGCCGATAGCCACCGTCCCCGGTATCGCACCGGTCTAAAGATGTGGACAAGCCGCGGACGCCGCCATATAATCAGGCCGATTTGGACTGCCTAATAAGCGTTTTGTGTTCAGGAGATACTTGATTGAAGGCGCTAATCTATACGGGGCCGCACACCTTCGAGTATTCTGATTTTCCCGACCCGGTGGTGGGCGACGACGAGGTGCTCGTTGGCGTCAAGGCCTGCGGGATTTGCGGCTCGGACGTCCATGGCTCGACGGGCGAGACGGGCAGGAGAATTCCGCCTTTGATTATGGGCCACGAAGCTGCGGGGATCGTTGAGGGGCTCGGGAGAAATGTCAAAGATTTCGAGCAGGGCGACAGGGTTTGTTTCGATTCGACGGTTTATTGCAATCAGTGCCCGCCGTGTCGAGAAGGGCGATTCAATCGCTGCGAAACCCGCCAGGTACTCGGTGTTTCCACGGGCGATTTCAAGAGGCACGGTGCTTTCGCCGAATATGTCGCGGTGCCGTGGTGGATTGTCTCAAAACTCCCGGACAATATGTCGTTCGTCCAGGCTGCGCTCCTGGAGCCGGTCTCGATAGGTGTGCACGCTGCAAGCAGGGCGCCGATTAACTCCGACGATACCGTTGTAGTCATAGGGGTTGGGACAATCGGGCTTTTTATTCTGCAGGCAGCCCAGCTCAGAGGCCCCGCCAAAGTGATTGGGTGCGATATCGACGGATTTCGACTTGGTCTGGCGAGCAAGCTGGGCGCAAATGCACTGGTGAATCCTGCTGAGGCTGGCCTGAAGGAGGGGATTCTCAAGGAAACGGACGGTAGGGGAGCGAATGTGACGTTTGAGGCAGTCGGTTTTGCCGGGACTTTTCAGGATGCCGTCTCGATCACAAAGACAGGCGGGTATGTGGTCGCCGTTGGGAATTTGGAGTCGCGGGCCGAGTTCAATCCCCAGGAATTGGTTGCGAGGGAGCTGACCTTCACCGGTTCTTACGCCAGCAGCGGCGAATTCGGCGACTGTATAGAGCTTGTGGCTTCGGGCAAAATTGACGTCGAGCCGTTAATCAGCGAGGTTCTGCCGTTAAGCCAGGGACCTCGTGCCTTCGACCGCCTGCTCAAGGCCGAGGAGAATTTGCTCAAAATCGTTTTGGAGCCATAAGTTGAGGTTAATCAAGATGCAGGACCTATTTGATCTTACCGGGAAAGTTGCGATAGTGACGGGGGCGAGCAGGGGGCTGGGGCAGTATTTCGGTAGGGCACTTGCCGGGGCCGGCGCGGATCTGGTGATCACAAGCCGGAAACTATCGAACCTGAGTGAGTTTAAGGAAGAAATTGAGGCCTTGGGCAGAAAGGCCCTGCCCGTTCAACTGGACGTGCTCTCGCAAAGCGACATTGAGAACATGGTTCAAACGGGCATGGCCGAATACGGCAAGATCGACATCCTGGTCAACAACGCGGGTCTGAACATCCGAAACCCCGTCACCGAATTCTCCTGGCAGGACTGGGACACCGTGCTAAACACCAATCTCAAGGGCAGTTTCTTCTGCTCTAAGGCCGTCGGCAAGGAGATGATAAAACGCAGGTACGGCAGGATAATCAACATCGGCTCCTGCACGTGCGTCTTTGGCATGGAGGGAATCGCACCTTATACGGCCAGCAGGGGAGGAGTCCTACAAATGACGCGCAGCCTGGCCGCCGAGTGGGGCAAGTACGGGATTACCGCCAACGTCCTGGCGCCGGGCTGGTTCAAGACCGCCCAGAATGCGGTTCTTTACGAGAGCAGAAAATGGGTGGAATACATCACAGGCCGCATCCCCCTCAACCGACCGGGTAAGCCGAACGACCTCGACGGCGCGGTCGTCTTCCTCGCATCCGACGGCTCGGCCTACATTACCGGCCAGATCATCCTCGTAGATGGCGGCTTCACAACCGGAGCAACAAAGGCCATTACTTAAAGGTGGCCGTGTGAGGTTTTTACCGACTGCCTTGCCCCGTTACCGCTGCCGGCCCAAGCCGGACATCCCGCCCTGTAGGGCAATATCCCACAATCTGAGGTTGACAGCGGCACCGGCAGGCTTTACAATTCGTCAATTCTAATAAGCTCGCAAGGAGAAGATTATGGATTTACGAGGCGTTGTCCTTGCCGGCGGGACGGGCTCGCGACTTTTACCGCTGACCAAGGTCACAAACAAGCATCTGTTGCCCATCGGGCAAAAGCCGATGATCTACTACCCGATTGAAAAGCTTATTTCGGCCGGAATTGAGGAGGTCCTCATCGTTACCGGTGTCGAGCACATGGGTGACGTCGTCAGCCTGTTAGGTTCCGGGAAAGGCTTCGGCTGCCGGTTCACTTACAAAGTCCAGGACGAGGCCGGCGGCATCGCCCAGGCCCTGGCCCTGGCAGAGAACTTCGCAGCCGCCCATGCGGTGGCGGTCATCCTTGGCGACAATATCTTTCAGGCCAGCCTCAAGAGCTATGCCGACAAGTTCATCGCCCAAGAACGGGGCGCCAGAGTCCTCCTAAAGCAGGTGCGCGACCCTCGGCGATTCGGCGTCGCGGAGCTTGCCGGCGGCAAGGTCATCGGTATCGAGGAAAAACCCGAAGAGCCGAAGTCGGATTACGCCGTGACGGGCATATATTTCTACGATGCCGCCGTATTCGAGATCGTACGCACCCTCAAACCATCGGCTCGCGGCGAGCTCGAAATCACCCACGTCAACCAGGCCTATATCGCCAGAAACCAGTTGTCGTATGACATCATCGAGGGCTGGTGGTCCGACGCTGGAACGTTCGAATCACTCAATCGAGCTAATGAGCTCGTTGCAAATGAGCCTCCGCAATGACCAAAGGAACAATAGCAATTCTCGGCGGCAGGGGAATGCTCGGCACAGACCTGGCGAAAATGTGCGAGCAGCAGGGTTGGGTTGTCGGCGTATTTGACCTGCCGGAGTTCGACATAACCAATCCCGAACAATTGAAACAAGCCGTCGACTCTGCTGAGATAATTGTCAATTGCGCCGCCTACACCAATGTAGATGGCGCCGAGGGCGAAGCTGAGCTTGCTTACCAGGTCAACGCGGCAGCGGTAGGGCGGCTCGGTGAGCTCGCAAAGCAGGCCGATAAATGGGTCCTGCATATCAGTACCGACTTCGTATTCGACGGCCGCTCGGACGGCCCTTACGTTGAGACCGACACTCCTAACCCGATAAATGAATACGGCAGAACGAAACTCGCCGGCGAGCGGCTCCTGGCCGAGACCGATTGTGCCCACTGCATCGTCCGTGTCGAGTGGACCTACGGCTCTGCCGGCAGCAACTTTCCAACAAAGCTCATCCGGCGTGCAAAATCCGGCCAACCCATGAAGGTCGTTGACGACCAGATAGGCTCACCGACCGCCACAACCGAGGTCGCCAAAGCCCTCTGCCTGCTCTTGCGAAAGAAGCCGCAGGGTCTGTTTCACTTCGCAGGCGAAGGCTTCGTCAGCCGATATGAAATGGCAAAGTTTATGTTTGACAAGCTCTCTACGGATGTTAGCCTGTTGCCCTGCAAAACCCGTGATTTTAGAAGCCCGGCCCGGAGGCCGTTAAGCAGCAGGTTTGATTGCAGCAAGATAAAGACGCTGCTTGATGAGCCGATCGAGCCCTGGCAAGTCCCATTGGAACATTTTCTGAGGCATTTATGAGTAGAATACTCGTCACAGGCGGCGCAGGATTCATCGGAAGCAACTTTGTGCGGATGGTGCTTGCCGAGCATCCCGATGCCTTTATTGTTAATCTCGACAGCCTTACTTACGCCGGCAACCTTGAGAACCTCGCAGGCTTGCTCGACCACTCGAATCACAAATTCATCAAGGGTGATATCTGCGATGGGCCGCTCGTTGAGAAAACCATCGACGACCACCGGATAGATACGATCATTAACTTCGCTGCTGAAAGCCACGTGGACCGCTCTATTACAGGGGCGAAGATATTTATAGAGACCAACGTGACCGGCACGCTGACCCTGCTCGAGGCCGCTCGCGACAAGGACCTCGAGCGCTTCATCCAGGTCTCCACGGATGAAGTTTATGGCGAGCTGGGTTCCGAAGGGAAATTCACCGAACAAACGCCGCTGAGCCCGAATTCCCCCTATTCGGCCAGCAAGGCCGCCGCCGACCATCTGGTCAAGGCTTTCGGCCATACCTGGGGCGTAAAGTACAATATCACCAGATGCTCAAACAACTACGGCCCGTATCAGTTCCCTGAGAAATTGATCCCCCTGATGATTAACAACGCTCTCAACGACAAGGAGCTGCCTGTCTATGGCGACGGCCTGTACGTGCGGGATTGGCTCTACGTCTATGACCACTGCACCGCTATATGGCAGGTTCTCCAAGAAGCGCCGCCCGGCGAAATTTACAACATCGGAGGCTGCAACGAAAAGGCGAATCTGGATGTCATCGACCTGATACTAAAGCGACTGGACAAGCCAAAATCATTGATAAAGCACGTCAAAGACAGGCCCGGACACGACAGACGATACGCCATTGACGCCGACAAGATAATTACTGACCTCGCCTGGAAGCCGTCGCTCAGCTTCGAGGAGGGTATCAATAGAACGATAGACTGGTACATCAATAACCAGGATTGGCTCGGCAGAGTCGTCTCCGGCGACTACCAGAAGTACTACGAGCAGATGTACAAAGACCGTTAACAAAAGGAAAAGCCTCGTCAATGTCAGACCTCGTCAAAGGCAAAGCGACTGTATGTATAGCCAATTACAGAACACTGGACCTTACCCGCCTTTGTCTGCGCTGCATCCGCAGGTTCACAAATTACCCCTATGAGGTGATCGCAGTCGATAACGATTCACGGGACGAATCTCTGGAATACCTCAAATCCCTCAAATGGATTCGCTTGCTGGAGCGTGAGACCAAAGATGATCCCAGCGGCAGCCGTTCGCACAGTGCAGCTTTGGAGTTGGGCTTGCGGAACTGCAGCACCGAATTCTTCGTCTCGATGCACTCGGACGTTTTTGTCCACCGGGACAACTGGCTGACAGACCTGGTCGGCTACTTCGGCAAAAAGGAAGACATCGCGTGTGTCGGCTCAGGCAAAATCGAGTTGCAGGCAAAATGGCGCATCCTTCTCAAAAAGGCAACCGACCTGAGAACCTTCAGGCGAAAGCTCCTTCGAGAGCCGGACCCAACCGGCAAGTACCGCTACTATAACCGCACGATATGCTGCCTTTACCGAACGCAGACCCTGCTCAAAGAAAATCTATCATTCCTTACGGACGAGGAAAAAGGCCTCGGCAGCGGAAAAAAGCTGTACTTCGACCTGGTTGACCGCGGCTACAAAACGGTCGAGCTGCCGTCCTCTGTGATGCACCGATATGTCATACATCTCGCCCACGCAACTCAGGTGGTCAACCCGCAGGAGTTTACCCTGCGAACAAGAACCGTAAAAAAATATCGTCGATATGTGCGAAAAGCAATGTCCTCTCCCGCAATCCAAAGCGTCCTCGCCGATGATTCGCTCGACCAA
>CAYWOD010000146.1:499-9130 GCA_964459805.1 uncultured Pirellulales bacterium | reverse complement strand
TCCATTCCTCAACGTAACGGCTACCCATAGTAGGCAGATTCTGATGGACGTCTATCACCCGCCACTCGACGTGGTTATCACCGAAAACCTGGCTTCTGCCCGTAGCAGCCGGATTCGGGGAGTAAGCCGGTGTGCTTGGATTGTAAATACGCCCCTCGTTCCAGGACCAGCCGCCCCCTGTCCCGCAAGCGTGTATCCACCCCCGATATCTATCCGACACTGCTCGAGCTGATGGGCTTTGGCAAGGACATTCCAGAGCAGGTGCAGGGGACCAGTCACGCGTCGGTCTTTTTGACCGGAAAAGGCAAACGTCCAGCCTCGCAATTGTATATTTGGGTGCCTCTTGGCAAACATCCCTGGGGACACCGCGGCCTCCGTACGCACCGATACACCCTGATGATCAGCAAAACCGAAGCCAAGCCGGTTGAATACCTACTCCACGACAACGTCAACGACCCGTATCAGCTAAAGAACATAGCCGCCGAGAAACCCGACGTCCTTCGCAAGTTGACCAAAGAACTTAATGAAATCGTGCAAAGGAATAACGATCCTTGGCTCACTGTCAGGCCACGCGTATAATCTGTCTCGGCCTCCTCGGACCAGATTCGAGATAGAAATAATCTGGAGCAGTATTGAGAAATCTGTGATTGATATAGCATTAAGCGAGGTAGGAAATCAAAAAGCCGGCAGTGAGAACGAAGCTTGTCAAAAAGCGCTCGAAAAAGGCGGGACTCCCGCCCGGAACACTGGTCTACCTCGCTGAGATACCTACCTCAGCCGCGCCAATCACATGCAATTCTTTTGTTTTAGTGCTTGAAGGAGAGGTTGAAGCAAGCTTAATATGCTCTTGAAGGGTCGTAAGATATGTGCACAATCTCTCAGAAAGGGGGTGGCTGGGATGTGGCTTGAACCTGATGATACCCTTACAGAGGAGCAGGTTAATTGCGGACTGAGGTACGTCATCAAGGACGGCGTCGCCTCGCAGGCCATGGGAATACTTACGGGTGGTGCTTTTCTTGTGGCCTTTGCGGTCAAGCTCGGGGCCTCTAATCTTGTGATTGGCCTGCTGGCTGCAATCGGTCCGTTGTCACAGTTGCTTCAGTTGCCCGCAATTTTTCTGGTGGAGAAGGCCCGCAACCGACGCGCCATAACGGTCGTGGCCGTGGCGCTGAGCCGGCTATGTTGGCTGATCGTGGCGATGATCCCATTTGTCTTTGGGGCGAGGATCGGCATTGCGGTCTTGCTGATATCTTTGGTCCTCGTCTCAGCATTGGGGGCAGTGGGTGGGTGCAGTTGGAGCTCCTGGATGCGAGACTTGATACCGCAGAATATTTTGGGTTCCTTTTTCTCGAAAAGGATGAGGATCGCAACGGGCGTGGGCATTGTACTTAGCCTTCTTGCTGCGGTGTATCTTGATTACTGGAAGAAGCTCCTGCCTGGCTACGAGATCCAAGGCTATTCGACACTCTTTTTCGCTGGATTCCTGGCCGGCGTTGTGGGCCTGTATTTCCTGGCAAAAACGCCTGAAAAGCGGATGCCGCCCCAGGGCGAGCGAGTCGCAATCCTTAAGCTCCTCGGCAAGCCTTTCCAGGACGAGAACTTTCGCAAGCTGATCGCCTTCATGTCGTCGTGGAACTTCGCGGTGAATCTGGCGGGACCGTTCTTTATGGTCTATATGCTCAAGAGACTGGGCTTGAGCATGTCGTTTATCATAGGACTTTCTATTGTCAGCCAGGTGATGAATTTCGTGTTCTTGAAGATTTGGGGCAGATACACCGACCGGTTCAGCAACAAATCTGTTTTGGCCGTATGCGGACCTCTGTTCATATTTGCGATCTTGGCCTGGACCTTCACGACAATGCCCGACAAATACTTTCTTACGATACCGCTTCTGATAGCGATTCACGGCGTAATGGGGCTTGCATCTGCCGGAGTCTCGCTGGCGTCAGGCAATATCAGCATGAAGCTCGCTCCCGAAGGACAAGCGACTGCTTACCTTGCGACCAATACGATTGTGAATTCGGTCGCAGCAGGGATTGCACCGATATTAGGCGGCAAGTTTGCAGATTTCTTCAGCGGCCGCCAACTCGCCTGGACATTGGAATACACCAGTCCTGGAGGCAAGTTTCATCTGCCGACACTGAATCTGCAGCAATGGGACTTCTTCTTCGCCCTGGCTTTTCTGACCGGGCTATACTCTCTGCATCGGCTCTCTATGGTCAAAGAAGCCGGCGAAGTCGAAGAAAAAATAGTGACTCAAGAACTTGTTGCTCAAGTGCGAAGTCAGGTTAGAATACTATCGTCGATTGAGGGATTGCGTCAGATGGTAAGCTTTCCATTCTCAATAGTCAGGAACATCTCAGTTCGGATTAGACCCAACAACAGTTCTAAAGGCGATAAGGAAAAGGATGTCGAACAATGAAAAAAGCGAAGATCATAATAATTCTGGTTGTTTCCTTGCTGGCACTTGTAGTTTCTCTTCAGAACACTCAAGCAGTCGAGACCAAACTGCTTTTTGCCACCATTACCATGCCGCGTGTTCTCCTGTTGATTCTGACGTTCATAACCGGATTCATAGTGGGGCTGGTTACCGCCAGCCAAGTCTTGGGAAGCCCTCGAAAGCCGACGGCGCAGGCTCAGACATAGAACGCAGCCTTGGCAGGCATGTGTCAATCTCACGCGCCATAAAGTGCTAAAGGAGACGAAAAATGAAATTGAAGATAAAGAGGCCAAAGCTGGTTAAGAGGCATTCCAAAAAAGCCGGCTTGCCGCCCGGAACGCTGGTCTATGTCGGCGACAAAGACTTGGGCCCGATACGTATAACGTATATGGATTACGATGAGCAGAATTTCCGCGAAGAGCAGGTCAAAAAAATTGAGGATTGCTTCGGCTTCAAAACAACGCCCACAGTATCCTGGATCAACATAGACGGTATTCACGATGTCCGGTTGATGGAGAAGCTGGGAAAGCACTATGAGCTTCACCCCTTGGTTCTTGAGGATATCCTGCACACTGGACAAAGACCGAAGTATGAGGATTTCGAAAACCACCTCTTCATCGTGCTCAAGATGCTCAGCTACAACGAAGAGAGTCAGGCCGTTGAGAGCGAACAGGTTAGTCTCATACTTGGTCGGAGTTTTGTCATTTCATTTCAGGAACGGGTCGGCGACGTCTTTGAGCAAATCCGAGAGAGAATCAGAAATACCAAGGGCCGAATTCGAAAAGCAGGGGCCGATTATCTCGCGTACGCCCTGATAGACGCAATAGTTGACAGCTATTTTGCAATACTCGAGAGAGTGGGTGAGAAGATGGAATCAATGGAGGAAGAGCTTGTCGCCCATCCTACCGAGAAAACGCTCCACCAGATTCACTCGATGAAAAGCCAGATGATATCTCTTCGCAAGTCGGTTTGGCCCCTGCGAGAAGTAGTCAGCGGCCTGCAAAGGAGCGAATCGTCAATTATGCAGGAGACTACCGGCATATACCTGCGAGATGTTTATGACCACACGATCCAGATCATCGACACTATCGAGAGCTTTCGTGATATGGTCTCAGGCATGCTGGACATCTATCTCTCAAGCATCAGCAACAAGATGAACGCGGTCATGAAGGTGTTGACAATTATCGCAACAATATTTATCCCATTGACTTTTGTCGCCGGCATATACGGCATGAATTTCGAACATATGCCGGAGTTGAAATGGAAATGGGGTTATGCTATCGTATGGGGCGTAATGGTGTCTATGGCGGTCGTTATGTTAATATGCTTCAGAAGAAAGAAGTGGTTGTGAATTAGGCTAAGCGGATATTTCAACCGGGCTTTAACAGGAGCGAACCATGAACCTCATATTGTTCATAAGCGTGCTGGTTGTCTCATTTGTAGTGGTCAGGATAGGTGCTGTCGCTTTTCAGTTGACCGGGCTCGAATGGTCGGTTGCCAAATTCCAGTCGCTGTCTTGCTTCACCTCAACCGGTTTTACCACCAAAGAGGCTGAATTGATAACGAGTAACCGGCAGAGACGACGAATTGCCTCGATGCTTATCGTGACAGGCCACGCAGGGCTTGTCACCTTGATTGCGACCCTGGCGAACTCTCTGAGAACTTATACGCTGATTGGCGACAAACTCTCCAGGCCCGTCTTGCCGTTTCCTTTGCCGGCATTCCTTGTTCCCGTGATGCCGCTGATAAACCTTGTCATCGTTGTGACAGCCGCCTATTTGGTCTATAAGATTTTCACTAACAGTAGATTTGCAAAGAGGCTTACTGATATTCTCAGGAAGAAGCTCGTCAAGGCAGAAGCTTTCAAGGTGGTATCGTTTGAGGAGTTTCTCTTGGCCACGGGCGGATATGGCGTCTCAAAGATAATGGTTACATCTAAAAGCCCCGTCCTCGATAAGACGCTCGCAAAATCCGATCTTCGAAGCCAGGACATTACGGTATTGGCTATCGTCAGGGATGACGAGACAATACCGAACCCGCGCGCGAATATAAAGATTATCGAGGGCGATGAACTGATATGCTTCGGAAAGATCAAGAACATTCGAGATAAAGTATCTTAGAACTGCTCATTTAATCCGCCCTTGAAGGCTATGCCATCCATTCATAGGGTCCTCGGAGAACGCGAATGTACGGTTTGCTCCTGGCAAATTCATGGTATTACACTTGGATACTGTTGCCGTTTCTGATCTTTGCAGCAAGGGTGCTGGACGTCAGCCTGGGAACGGTGAGGGTGATATTTGTATCCAGAGGCCTCAAGTACCTCGCCCCTCTCGTCGGCTTCTTCGAAATCCTGATTTGGCTGCTGGCTATCGGCCAGATAATGAAAAACCTCTCTAATCCTGCCTGTTATATTGCCTATGCCGGCGGATTTGCTATGGGCAACTTCGTCGGCATTTGCATAGCTGAGCGACTTTCTCTGGGGGTGGTCCTGATAAGAGTGGTTACGAAGAAAGATGCCTTGTCCTTGGTGCAGATGCTCAAAGCTCAGGATTACGGCGTAACCTCCGTTGACGGGCATGGCACGGAGGGCCAGGTCAAGATTGTATTCACAATTGTCCCGCGCAGAGAGGTGAGAAATGTAGCAGCTCTCGTTAAGGAATTCAACCCTCAAGCCTTCTACTCAATCGAAGACGTCAACTTTGTCGAAAAGGGAATATTCCCTTTGAGAAGGAATTGGGCAAACTCAAGGTTCCTTGAATTGTTTCGGCTCTTTAAAAAGGGGAAATAGGAATCTGAGCCCATCCTAATCTCCAGGTCTTCATGGCAGCAGAATATTCTTTCAATTTCTCTCTTTGCCGCCTAATATGGTCTGGGCCGTTCAGATTCAAACGGCACTTGCTTCAACGAAACGACTAATACGTTTTGGGAGAACGGACGATGTGGTCTCGAAAATGGATAGTTATCTTGTGGATGGCGTCATTGCCCGCCGCGGGCGCAGGTCGTGCGTTGGCAGCGGCCGAGTCACCAGGGCCCGAGCAGGTCAGTTTTGAAAAGTCGGTGGTTCTGATTAGAAGTGTCAAGCAGGACTTCGACTACGTGACGCCGTGGAAGCAAAAAGCGATGAGCCAGGGGGCCGGGTCGGGATTCGTCATCGCCGGTAAGAGAATCCTGACCAACGCCCACAACGTCAGCAATTGGAGATACATCGAGCTGAGAAAGGAAAACGTCGCCAAGCGCTATCCTGCCAGGGTTGCGTTTGTCGGCCACGATTGCGACCTTGCGGTCTTGACAGTCGATGATGAAAGCTTCTTCGACGATACCGTTGCGCTCGAGCTTGCAGGACTTCCGAAGGTAAACAGCACCGTCTCAACGTACGGATTTCCGGTCGGCGGCAACCGGATTTCCGTCACCGAGGGCGTCGTCTCGCGCATCGAGACGGACACTTATGTCCACACCGGAGCCGACTCGCACTTGGTCATACAAACCGACGCCGCTATAAACCCGGGCAACAGCGGCGGGCCCGTTGTCCAGAACGGCAAAGTCGTTGGCGTGGCCTTTCAGGGCCTGCGAATGGCGGACAATATCGGCTATATGATTCCAACAACTGTCATCAGACACTTTCTAAAAGACATCGAGGACGGAGAATACGAAGGCTTCGGCTCGGTCGGCGTTATGTTGTATCCCGGACTGCACAGCGTCAGTTACAAGGATTATCTCAAGGTCCCACACGACCAGGACGGCGTCGTAGTGATCGCCACAATCATGCACAGCTCCGTCGAATCAATACTCAAGCCTAACGACGTGATCACACAAATCGACGATTACAACATTGATAATGACGCAATGGTTCGGATACACGGGCTGACCTTGCATTTGTCCGAAGCGATTGAGACCAAGCAGATCGGCCAGACCGCCGAGATTACCTTCTATCGCCGGGGCAAGCGCATAAAAGAGACCGCCACGGTGGCGTTGAACAGACCGATCTTTGAGTACGCGAGCCGGTACGATCTTCCCCCGCGCTATATTTGCTATGCCGGGCTGACGTTTGTCCCGGCAACGCGAAACTACCTCGAAACGTGGGGACGCGAATGGCTCACCGATATTCCCTACTATCTGCGATACCTCTTCAATAATTCGACGCAGCTCAACACCGACCGCCGGCGCAAGGAGTACGTGGTCCTTGCCGAGATAATGCCCGACGAGATCAACTCTTATTGCAGTGATTTCAAGAGCCAGGTGGTTGAGACTATCAATGGCATCCCCATCCGGGGCCTTGACGATGTTCACAAGGCCTTTAAGCAGCCTGTTGACGATTACCATATATTGAAGTTTGCCGGTGACAATCGGACGTTGCCGGTCGATGCCAAAAAGGCTCAGTTCAGACAGCAGTTAATACTGAACAAATACCAGATACCCGCCGAAGCGCGCCTGGAGGGAAAGTCATGACCAAGCGAACAGTTTTAGTCTCACTTGTTTTAGGCGCCGTTATTGCACTGTCGGCGCCGCTAAATGCCGCCGACGACCGGCAGACGCAAGGCGACTCGATCGAAGCTATGAAGCAGTCCGTTGTGCACCTCAAGACCGCCTTCTATGGTTACGAGCAGCTTCAGCCGTGGAAGCACAAAGCTCTCACCGAGAACCACGGATACGCCTGTGCCGTCGGCGAATATCAAGTCCTCACGACCGCCTGGAATGTCGCAGATCTGGCACTCGTAAAGGCGCTTAGATACGGTCAAAACGAATTTGTCGGTGCGAAGATCAAGCTTGTAGATTACCAGAGCAATCTGTGTCTGATCGAGCTCGACCCTAACACGATGGCCGAGCCGTTGAAGCCGCTCGTTTTTTCCGAGGATTATCCTAAAGGGGCTGAGGTTGACTTCTACTGGCTTTCGTCGGATAACCGTTTATACAATGGACGCGGCTATCTTGATCGCGTAAGGGTCGAAGAAACTAACATTTCCTATGAAAAGCGTCTCCACTACGTGGTCGCCAATACATCCCGCCGTACCGGTATAGGCCAGGTTTATTGTGTCGGCTCGAAACCAATTGGTATCGCCTGCTGGTCCAACGCTAACAAAGAGGCCGGCCTTATCCCGGGCGAACTAATTAACAGGTTCCTGGCCGCGGCGGCAAAACCTGATTATAAGGGTTTCGGCACGGTCGGCTTTGTCACTTCCGACCTTCTCGACCCGGTTATGCGGGCTTTTCTGAAGATGCCCCCGACCGTCAAGAATGGCGTCTATGTGAGCGACGTTTACAACCTCGGTACAGCCTGCGACGTGCTAAAAAAAGCCGACGTCATACTCGCTATTGACGGCAGTACGCTCAATTCTCACGGCCGATTCGAGCACGCCAAATACGAATGGCTGGACTACCGGCATCTGATTACTAATAAGACCGTCGGCGACAAACTGCTCTTCGAGTTCTGGCGAGACGGCGAAAAGATAGAGGTCCAGGCCGAGGTCAAAAACTTCGAGGCATCTCAAATGCTCGTGCCCTACCACGAATATGACCGCCGGCCGGAATATATCATCACGGGCGGATTCATCCTGCAGAAGCTCACACGCCAGTATCTGGCCCGGTGGGGCGATGGCTGGACCGGCAAGGTCTCACCGCATCTGTACCACTATTACCGGGACCTGGCTTATAAACCAACCCCCGAACGCAGCGACATCGTGATCCTAAGCTACGTCCTGCCGGCCAAGATCAACCTCGGCTATAAAGACCTCGGACAGCTCGTCGTCAAGAAGTTCAACGGTATGACCATACGTTCGGTTGCGGACCTCCTCGAGGCTCGCAAGCTCAATCCCGATTCCAAGTACGACGTAATCGAATTTGAGATGGATAATCCGCTGGTCGTGATCCCCCGCGCCCAGTTGCCAGCAGCCGATGCATTTATCAGCAGAAACTACGGCGTCACTAAGCTCCAAAACGTAAACCCCTGACCCACCACGCATTCGGCCGGTGCGTTCATTGTCTAAAAAGCCCACACGACGAAAATCGCACGCTTGCACTATTTAGCCCCGCCACCTGTGGGCGGGGCCTTTTCATGCCCGGCACCTGTGCCGCGGGCCCCTGCGCGAGGATCCCCTACTCCCCCGAAAAGAAGCTTCGTAATTCATAATTCAACACCTGTCCTGAGCACCGTCGAAGCATTCGACATTCGAAGCCCACCCCACGAGCTCGCAGTC
>CAYWOD010000146.1:0-399 GCA_964459805.1 uncultured Pirellulales bacterium | reverse complement strand
ACCCTTGTCATTCCTGCGAAAGCAGGAATCCATATTTAGCCCAGGGTTTCACCCTTGTCATTCCTGCGAAAGCAGGAATCCATATTTAGCCCAGGGTTTCACCCTGGGTCCTTCTCACCGCCGCCTCCCCTTCTCCCGCCAACTCTCTCCCGCCTCTTCCACGCTACCCGCTGTACGCTCCACGCTCGCTAACCTCCCCGAATTCGACACTCTTCTCCGACCCCCTCAAACGCCTGTCCTCCAGGCGTTGCGACTTAGCCCCCACCCCGCCCCCCATAGGTGTTAAGTTAAGCGTGTCATTTTACGCACCTTGAAATGATTCTTGAGGCCATATTCGAGTATTTCTAGCCCAACTTTCGCAGTTGGGCGGTGAAACCACGATTTTCAAAAATTTTTTCC
>CAYWOD010000145.1:0-9148 GCA_964459805.1 uncultured Pirellulales bacterium | reverse complement strand
CAGGGAATACAAACTAAACCTAAATGAGGAGACCATATTATGTCTACTCGACAGAGGAAAATGAAAATGAAACGGATATTATTTACTTTGATGGTGTGTGCTGTGTTGGCGGCGCCTGCCGTGGCTTTGCCGACTCTTTACGAGACTCTTGGGTGGAACAGAGGTGACGCGGGTACTACATATCAAAAATGGACTTTCGACGATAATGATAACCCTGCGGTGCCTGAGACTGACGCGAATCCATACGGCACGGCTAGGGCCACGATCGACACTACTACGGCTTTCGGCCACACCGATGGTGGTGTTAATGGACAGACGGGTGTTTGGGCTGGAGAGCCGCTGGAGATCGAGCTATTCATTCCGAACCGAGAGTCTTCTGGAGGCTGGAAGGAGATCTGGCTTGAGATGGGTTACCGTGGGACGTTGACGGAGATATCAGTTGATCCTATTCCCTTCGTCAACGATCCGGTGGTGCTTGTCCCGCCGACGACAGAGGAGTGGATCACAGGTAGTGGTTGGTATAAGTTGGTTTATGCGTGCCGCATTGTGCCGAATCCGAAGGATGAGTACATCAACATTAGTGCTACGGGAACGGGCGGTTTTGTAGATTATATAGCCGTGGATACAATCTGTATTCCTGCACCTGGTGCTGTTTTGTTGGGCGGTATAGGTGCAGGGCTTGTCGGCTGGCTGCGAAGGCGGCGCACGCTCTAAGATGTGAGAATTGTAAAAAAAGGGCAGGATGGTCTTGTCCATGAGATACTTTACTCTAATAGGGGGAACAGACGTGAGGAAAGAAAAATTACTATTGGCGTTTGCCGTATTTGTTGGAGTGATGTTTTTGGGCGGTCCGGCATTCGCGGGACCGTTGGGGTACGGCGAGACGCATCAGGAGTGGACATTCGACGACGACGATAATCCGGCAGAACCTGAAAGCGACCCGGATCTGAATCCGTACGGCACGGCAACGGCTATAATAGAGAGCGGTGCAGGGGCAGCGCCTCCGGAATGGCTTTTGGACTTTGCTGGGCGGGCGGGCGTTTGGCAGGCGGAACCACTCGTGGAACTTGTCATGGAGGTTCCGAACCAGATGGTTGATAATCCGTATAAGGATATCTACGTTGAGATAGGTTTTCTCGGTGAGCTGGACGGTTTCGCCGTTTATCCGGTGCCATTCGGGGGTTCAATGGGACTGATAAGGCCGCACGAAGTAGAGGTGGATCCGGTGAATGGCTGGAAGAAATTGATTGGCTGGCACCGCCTCGAGCCCAATCCGGGGCGTGAGCGTATCTGTTACAGTTTTTCCGGTGCCGCAGCGGTGGACTACGTGATTGTCAATACCGTGTGCGTTCCGGAGCCGCTGACGATTTCTTTGCTTGGTTTGGGCGGGCTGATGTTGCGAAGAAGACGCAGAACCGTTTAGTACGAATAATGCGAGAACGCTCGTAGGATTTGCCAGAGATTCGGGATAGTTCACGCGTTTATCTTTTTTAGGAGCCAGGCGATGTTTTGGCCGAGTAGCTGCATTGTCTGGAGGCCTTCTTCGTCGTTCTCGGCATCACCTTTTTTCAGGCCGAAGCCTATATTCCAGTAGGATGAGCCGGGGATTATCATCTCGCTGATCAGGAAGAAGTGATTGATTGTGTCAAAGGCGTGGATTGCCCCGGCCCTTCGGACTGCGACGACGGCGGCCCCGACCTTGCGCCTGAGCATATTCTCGTTGGCCCTGGCGACGAAGCCGGCACGGTCTATCAGGGCCTTTAGCTCGCTGCTGACGTCGGCGAAGTAGGTGGGGCTGGCCAGGATGATTCCATCGGCTTCGAGCATCTTGGCGATGTAGCCGTTCATCGAATCGTCGGTGACGGAGCATTTCTTATCCTTGTTCTCAAAGCATTTGCCGCAGGCCGTGCAGCCTCGGAGTCTCTGGCCGGCGAGCTGGACCAACTCGGTCTCGATACCCTGCTTTTGAAGCTCGCTGAGGGCCTGGTTGACGAGGATGGCGGTGTTGCCGTCCTTTCTTGCGCTGCCGTTAAAGGCTATGACTTTCATATTCGCCTCCAATTTCTCGGGTTCAAGTAACCGGTGTATTTGTACATGGTTGGATTTTAATGAGTTGTGTTGGTTCCTGCAAGGTGTCGGTTTGACTTTCCGGCTCGATTGGTTATCGATTATTTCGGGGGATTTTTTTTTGTTGTGGTGTTTGGGGAGAGTGGTGTTATAATTGCTGCAAATGAGTGGAAGCGAATTTTTTGACAGAATTGGAAGCAGTTTTGGATTGTGGGATTGATTATGGACATTAGAGATTTTTTAGATGAAATCAGGATGCCGCGGGGCGGGGATTACGCGCCGATGGCGTGGAAGCTCGGCAGTGCAGCGGTTTTTGTAGTTGTGGTGATAGCCGGCCTGGCGACGTCGATTTACACTGTGCCGACCGATTCCGAGGGGGTGGTCAAGAGGTTCGGGCAGTACAACCGAACGACGGAGCCGGGGATACATCTTAAGGCTCCCTTCTGGATCGAGAGCGCCACGGCGGTGCCGGTGCGGAAGATTCAGAAGGAGGAGTTCGGCTTCAGGACGCTGAAGGCCGGGGTCGATTCGCGGTATCTGAGGGTCGAGGATATAGAGGCGCGGCGGATAAGCAACAACGATTTGTTAAGATTGGTGGCTGAGAGCGGGGAAAGGATTTCCGGCTCATCGAGGCTGTTAGGGGATGCGGCGAAGGAGGTACTCAGAGGCGAATTCATAATGCTGACGGGGGACCTGAACATAATCGACATTGAATGGATCGTTCAGTACAAGATAAAGGATGCGAGGAAGTATCTGTTCAACGTGAGAAACCCGAGGCAGACGATAAGGGATGTGAGCCAGGCGATGATGCGCCTGCTTATCGGCAACGGAAGCGTCGATGAGGCGATAACGATAGGCAGAGGCGCAAACGAGAGCGCTGCCAGAGAGATGCTCCAGAAGCTGCTCGACGAATACGAAACGGGAATTCACATTGAGGTCGTCAAGCTCCAATCGAGCAATCCGCCTGTGAAGGTCCGCCCTGCTTTCAACGAGGTCAATAAGGCTCTGCAGCAGAAGCAGCAGAAGATCAACGAGGCGATGAAGGGGTATAACGAGGCCGTACCGAAGACAGAGGGTGAAGCATTGAAGCTTGTGGAGACGGCGAAGGGCTATGCCGCCGAGCGGGTCAATATGGCCCTGGGTGACGTAGCCAAGTTCAATAAGATATACGAGGAGTATAAAGAGGCCCCGGACATTACGAAACAGCGGATGTATCTGGAAACGATGTCAAAGGTCCTGCCTCAGATACCTGAGAAGTGGATTATCGAGCAGGGCGGCGCAGATGGCGGGATTCTGTTGAAGTTGGATTTGGATAATCAAAAGTGAGAATGGCAAACCGATAGTCTCGAGGAAAAAATGATTATGGCAAGGCAAAAGAACGAGGGAAAGGTAGTTTTGGCTGCGGCAGTGGCGGCGGCTGTGATTGCTGTTATTATCTTATTGGCTTCGATGTACGTGGTGGATGAGACTCAGCAGGCAGTTGTAACTCAGTTTGGCGACCCGGTTTTAGTTGTCATTAACCCGATAGAGGGCCCGAGGAAAGAGGCCGTCTTGAAGAGGCTGAGGGACGAATACGCCAAGGAAGGGATCTCGGTGGCCGAGGGGGCTGGGTTGCGATTCAAAGTCCCTTTTATACAAGTGGTGAAGAAGTTCGAGAGGAGGCTGTTGAGGTGGAACGGCTACCCTGAGGAGATTCCCACCAAAGACTTGAAGTACATTTGGGTGGACAGCACGGCCAGATGGTATATCGAGGACCCGCTGCTGTTCTTTCGGACCGTAGGCACCGAAGAGGACGCCCACGGCAGACTCGACGAGATCATTAACCCAAACACGCGAAACTCGATAACCAAAAGAGACCTCATTGAGATCGTTCGCACGGACAATCGTGATATGGAGGTGGAGGCGGAGGAGCTGCGCGAGACGGCGGAGGTCGCCGAGGTGAAGGAGGGGCGACCCAA
This sequence comes from uncultured Pirellulales bacterium, assembly GCA_964459805.1. Lineage (GTDB taxonomy): Bacteria > Planctomycetota > Phycisphaerae > Sedimentisphaerales > Anaerobacaceae > DAOVRL01. The sequence goes on along the minus strand of CAYWOD010000145.1, from coordinate 5,123 downwards.
GATAGTGGCCGAGATAACCGCCGCTTCGCGAAAAAGGTGCGCCGCTTACGGGATAAACATCCACGAATCGGGCGTCTTGATCAAGGGACTTATATACCGCAAAGACGTTAAGGAAGATGTCGAGTTGAGGATGATAGAGGAGCGGCTGAGGATAGCGAAGAAACATACTTCCGAGGGCGAGGGCGAGTTCGAGAAGATAATGGGCGATAAGGAGAGGGAGGTCAAGACGATCCTCTCGAAGGCTTATAAGGAGGCCAAAGAGATCGAGGGCGTGGCGGACGCGAACGCGACGAAAGTTTATGCTCAGGCCTTCAGCAAGGACCCGGACTTTTACAGGTTCTGGAAGACGCTTGAATTGTACGAGGAGGCCGTAGGGGGGGAAGGGACGAAGCTGATCTTAGGGACGGATAGTCCGCTTTTCGAGATTCTCAAGGGTAATCTGATAAAGGTCGGAGGGACATCGCCGGCGAAAGGCACTAAGGAATGAAAGCTGCCGCCTGCGCGCTTTTGTTCGTTGTGGGCTGCTGCGGTGCGTGTGTTGAAGTGGGAGGCGAGCAGGGGCGGAAGATTTTGGTTTATCGCGGGGCCAGTGACGTATCGGCGGCGGTTGCGGTGGGCGAAGATATGTTCATCGTGGCCGATGATGAGAACAACATATTGAGGGTCTATAAGACTGCCGGCGGGGGGTTGCCCGTCTATTCTTATGATATGAGCGATTTTCTGAGGACTGAGCGGGACCATCCGGAGGCGGATATCGAGGGGGCGACAAGGGTAGGAGATAGGGTTTACTGGATTACGTCGCACGGCAGGAATAAAGACGGCAAGTTTCGGCCGAACCGCTATCGCTTCTTTGCAACGGAGATAAAAGTGCGGGACGGGAATGTCACGATCCAGCCGGTGGGCAGGCCCTGCAAGACACTTGTTCGCGGGATGCTTGGCGTCAAGAAGATTCGCGATTTGGGATTGGGCAAAGCGGCGGGTTCCGGTTTCGTGGGTCTTTCAAAGAAGGAGATGAAGAAACTTGCGCCGAAGAATGAGGGGCTTAATATCGAGGCGCTCAGTGCCTCGGCCGATGGGCGGACGATTTATATCGGATTTCGCAATCCCCGCCCTGTTGATAAATCGACTGGCCGTGCCAGTGCTATTGTGGTGCCGTTGAATAATGCGGCGCTCGTGATTGAAAAGGGCGAGGCGCCGATTTTCGGCGAGCCGATACTGTGGGGTTTGGGGGGGTTAGGAATAAGGTCTATGGAGTATTGGGGGTCTCATAAGGCGTGTTTTATTGTCGCGGGCAGCTTCGATGGAAGCCCGGTATTTGCGCTGTACCGCTGGTCGGGTAAGAGAGAGGAGGGGCCTGAGTTGGTCAAGCAGTTGAGCCTAAGCAATTTCGGCCCGGAGGCATTGATACCATTTGAGGGCTCGGAGAAGCTTTTGCTGCTCAGTGACGATGGGACCTTGCCTGTGAGGGTCTCCGGGGCGTGGGAGTGTATGGAGGGCGAGCTGCTGGCCAACGGGACGTGCCCGAACAAATTCCTGCTTGACTCGAATAGAAAGAGTTTCAGGGCAATCTGGCTAAAACCGTGAGGCTACGGTTGACCGAGCCAATGGCCGGTCATAAGTGAGAGGTCCTCGTAATCAACTTTGCAATCGCCGGTTATGTCACCTGCAACAAGTGTCTCGCAAACCGCCTCGCCGAAGTTTGATTTGCTTACTCCGGCTGTCCCGCTGCGCTCGGGGAGAGGTTCTATTCTGCTTTTAGCCGGCGGCGCATTAGCTCTGCGACGGCGGTTTTGACGGGTTTGTTCTCGAAGAGGACTTGATAGACGGCCTGGGTGATGGGCATCTCGACGGCGTGGCGGGCGGCGAGGGCGACGACGGATTTGCAGGTTGCGATCCCTTCGACGACGGATTGCGTGGCGTCGCGGGCCTGCCGGACGGTGAGCCCTTTGCCGACTCTTTCGCCGAAGGAGCGGTTTCTGCCGGTCGGCGAGATGCAGGTTGTTACGAGGTCGCCGAGGCCTGCCAGGCCGGAGAAGGTCTGCGGTCTTGCCCCCATTGCGAGGCCGAGGCGGGTTATCTCGGCCAGGCCGCGGGTCAGAAGTGCGGCCTTGGTATTGTCGCCGAGGCCCGTGCCGTCTATGATGCCGGCGGCTATGGCGATGACGTTCTTCATAGCGCCGGCCAGCTCGACGCCGAGGATGTCGGTATTGGTATAGACCCGCAGATAGGGCACGCCGTCGGAGAAGGTGTGCTGGATAGCTTCGGCCAGCGACCGGTCGTCGCAGGCGACGCAGGCGGTGGCCGGGAGCTTTCTGACTAATTCATCGGCAATCGTCGGGCCCGAGAGGACGGCGAGCATCATCGCTCGTGACTCGTCCCCTGGGGATTCGTCACTCGTGGCTTGTTTCCGGCCGACGACGTCGGCGAGTATCTGGGTCGGACGCAGGAGGGTATCGTTTTCAATGCCCTTGGCGACCGAGATGATTGGGACGCAAGGCGGGACATGGCGGGCCAGGCGGGTCCATAGGCTGCGCATAAACTGACAGGGCACGGCCGAGACAATCAAATCGGCACCGGCCATTATGCGGGCGTCGTCAGGCTCGAATATGAGGGCATCGGGGAGTTTGTAGCCGGGCAGGAACTTTTTGTTTTCGCGGTCGCGGGCTATCTCAGCCAACTGCTCTTTGTCATAGCCCCACATTTTTACCTGGAGATTCGTGTTCTGGGGCTCGCGGCTGCACTCGGCCTGGGCCATCAAGGTATCAGCCTTTTCACAGAGCAGGATGGCCAGGACCGTGCCCATCCCGCCGTCGCCGATTATGGAAATGGTTTCGTATATCGTATGTCGCATGTCGTATCGCGTATTGCGTTGTGCGTAATGCGTATTTCGCACCGATCATTGTGTGCGCATTAGAACAGGTGGGCGCGGGAATGACAAGTGAATATCCGATATCGAATGACGAAACTCGAACTATGAAGGGCCGGACACGGGGAACGATGGGGGGCAAGTGTTGCGGACCGGCGTGTCGGCCACGCGCTCCGGCCGGAGTCATTTGCTCTCAATAGTCTTGTATTGAGAAAGGTGCGATCCGCGTATCCATTGCACTGCGCCTGAGTTTGGGCTTACTTGTTTGCGATGCAGTAAAGGTGGCTCCAGGTTCGGATGTACATTTTGGAGCTGCTGATGGCCGGTGAGGCATCGGTTTTTTCGTTGAGCAGGTTGGTTGCGACGAGGTCAAATTCGGGACCGGGCTTTACTACTGTCATTTCGCCTTTATCGGAGAGAAAATAGACTAGGCCGTTGGCGCTTACGAGGGATGCGCTGTGTCGGCCGTCGAGTCGCTCTCGCCAGTAGGTTCGGCCTGTCTTACCGTCGAGGCAGGTTGCGACACCGGTGTCGGAGACGACGAGGAAGTAGGGGCCGGCGGCAATCGGACTGGGGACGTAGGAGCAATCTTTGTCGGTCTGGAAAACGACGTGGGTATTAGTGACGTTGCCTCGGCCGTCGGGGCGGATTAGCTGGATGTAGCGGTCGGGGAAGCCGCACGTCATAAAGAGCAGCTCACCGTTATAAACGAGTGAGGCGACGTACTGCTCGGTCGGTCCGTCAATGATCCGGTGCTGCTCGCCGGTGTCGGGGTCGTAGCTTGCGACGCACATGCTGCCGGAGAGGACCATCTGGTTTCGGCCGTCCATTCGGCGGATGATCGGGGCGCAGTAGCTGCGGGTCATATTCGGACGCGGGGTCTTCCATAGAGTTTTGCCGGTTCGCTTATCGAGGGCGACGATGTAGGCCGGGCCGTCGTGGTCGCCGTTGACGATGAGTTTGTCCTTCCAGAGGATGGGGCTGGAGCAGTAGCCGTGCATGCTGGCGAAGACGCCGGGACGAACCTCCCAGATTTTGTTGCCGTCAAAGCCGTACGCGGCGACGAACATCTTGTCGAGATCGAGGAAGCTGACGTAGGTTTTTTCGCCGTCGGTGACGGGGGTCGAGGAAGCTTGGCTGTTGAGCTTATGGATTCTCTCGATCGGTGAGACCAGGACGGTTCGCTGCCAGAGCATCTTGCCGGTGGTGTCGAGGCAGAGCAGGACCCGCTGCTTTTTCTCACCGATGGCTGTGACGATGAAGATTCGGTCTTCCCAGACGATTGGCGAGGCGTGTCCTTTGCCGGGGATGGGAACTCTCCAGAGAACATTTTCTGTAGCGCTCCATTTGAGAGGGACATTCTTTTCGATGCTGGTCCCATCCCCTCGAGGTCCTCTCCATCCGGGCCAGCTCTCAGCCCGGACAACAGACGAAATGGCGGCGAGCGCCACCACCAGGAACAAACGGGCAATTATATTGCGACCAATGATTCTTGCAACTATTGCAGCCAAGGGGCGCCTCGGTATTATTTGCGATTTACTGTTCGACTTCGACGCGGTAGATGTGGTCCTGTCCTCCGGTTGAGACATAGAGATAGCCGCCGTAAGCTCCGGTTGTATCGACGGCAACTTCGGAGGCCGCGGGGAAGCCTGTTGCGAAAGGCGAAGTGGCGCCGTCCGGAGCAATTCTTACCAGGCTATACATCGAAGTGGCGTATATATAGTCCCCGAACACGGTTCCTCCGGTCCATTCGACACCGCTGGTTGTATTTCCAAGATCGGCAAACTCGCTTATCGTTCCGTCCCGCTCGACCCGACAGATTAAATCATCGTAAGGGTGGCTCAGATAGAGATAGCCTGCGTTGTCGAAGGTCATTGAGTAGCTGTGGGTGCTTGTGGGGTAGTATTCAGTGAAGGTCTCGACAGTGTAGCCGGGCTCCAGCACGGTCAGGGCGCCGGCGAAGGACGACAACGACAAAACGATAAGAACCGCTGGAATTGATTTTCTCATTTTTCTTGTCTCTTCAAGAATTTGCGCTGTCAAAGAACTCTCGCCGAGGGCCGCGCCAAACCAATCGAGTATTCTCTGCTTCCTGCCCTACAGACCCTCGGGATTTCACACCCTCTTTCTCATAGCTCTGCAAAAAGCTACCTCAAAGCGGTCTTCTTACCTGGTATTCCTACACTATATGGAGACGCCAAAACACCCAAAAAGTTACGATAAATCTTGGAAATTCTCGAAAATTCCAGAAAAAAGG
>CAYWOD010000144.1:0-9158 GCA_964459805.1 uncultured Pirellulales bacterium | reverse complement strand
TATGGCGCTACCCTATTTTAACATGCGCGCGAGAATTTTTTAGAACCCGTATTATTATGCCACAGAGGTGCAGATGATCCTGTTTTTGACAATTGAACAACGCTTTTGTGCCACATGTTTGACGTTTCAAGCGAAACCAGCAAATGTCAAAGCAAGAAAACGCATAACAGTTGGTACTCGTTTGCCTTTGGGCGAAACGCGCATCGCTTGCGTGTTACAGGTAGGCATTGGCTGGCCAGAGACGAGCACGATGGAGCCGTGCCTTTTTTTATTCTGCCGCAAATTGGGAAAGCAAGAGGTGCTCTATGACCCAAAAACCGCATTTTTTAGCGTAAAGGTTTTAGACAATCAATCGTATTTTTTCGCGAAATAGATCCTTAAATTCTGAAGGTTCAACAAAATGAAAAACTTATATCAAAAAGGTGGGGGGCTTTTTGCTTTTATTTTCGCAACTTTTTTCTGTGCAACTACCTCACCGACTTTTGCCGCATCAAGTAAATGGAATGTGGCTATTTATTGCGAAACAGGCGGCCTGGACTTCTCAAAACACTCAGACGAATTTCAGATTGTTACGCAAATAGGCTGTTATCAAGGTGGAAAGTTTGATTCTCGCTTCAATGAATATTTAGACGCTGATGTTATTTGTATTGGAGGGAGCGATGATTTCTCAACCACCACGGCTCAAGCAATAGAAGACGCTGTGTATAATGATGGCAAAATTCTAATGGTTAATTTTTGGAGCGACTCAAAGTTTGGAGACAGCCTGCCTGCAATGCCTATATCTAATGCCAATTATGGACCAAGTATAGTTGCTGAAGACAGATCCGATCCAATTGTTGCTCAAATTCTTGCTGGGGTTCCAGACTCGTTTGACCGTGACAGTCCGGACTGGATTCGTCGCCACACAGAGGATAAACCGGGTGCTACAGTTATTACTCGATTTAGTTTAGATAATTCACCGGCGCTGGTTGTGTGGCGTTACGGGAAAGGCACTGTTATATACCAACGATTAGAGATGCCCGGCGCTTTTTATGGGGATTACACTGACCAGATAGCTTACCAAGCTCTCAAGTGGGCGCTCGGGGATGTTCCGGAGCTATTTGATGATTTCGAGGGCTACACCCAAAACACTTGGCCCTCACCCAACTGGGTCGGATTCCGGGGGAACGACGGCAGTGATCCGTCTAATAACTGTGTTGTCGTGGACCCGACGAACGATAATAACAAGGTCTTAAAACTATTTGGCGTTTTGGGAGGCTGCTGGGGAGCAGGTGCTGAACATCAATGCTCGTTTCCAACTCAATTCATCGTTCAGTTCAAAGTCTATAATGGCTCTGAGACTCTGACCGGTTGTCACCCCCATCGAGCAGACATTGGTATGAAGCAGGGAACATACTGGACAAACCCTGGACGAGGATTGATTCTCTTCCGCGGTAATGGAAATGTGACCGCAGCGGATGGAACCATTCTTCAAACCTACCAAACAGAGCGATGGTATGATGTCAAGATCCATTATCAGCGGATTGAGAGAAACCTTACTTTGCGATATTGGATAGATGACATTTACCGGGGGCAAGTTCAATTAACAGTGGATGATATACCGCGTGAAGAATCTTTTGACCATTTTCAACTGGTTGCTCAAGAAGGTACGGCCTACTTCGACGATGTGTGCATAATTCCTGGACCGCCCACCCTTGGGCCATATGTAATCTGCGTTAGCGAGTCGACATACCAGGATCCATCCTGGCAGACAGTGGTTGATGCATTGCAATCGAAGCATGGTGCATCCATTATCACTTATTCGGGAATTCCGTTTCCTCATTCGGTCAGGACAACGCTTTCTCAAGTAATGCCGCGCTATGTGTGTTTTGTGGCAACGGTTCCAGAGTTAACTCAGTTAGGTGAAACTTATGTCCGCCAGGCTCATCAACTTACGCGAGCCTTAGACGCGGATCCTTATGGTGATTGCCTCTGGGGAATTATTACTGGTTGCGAAGCTGCTGACGCGCTGCGTATGGTTCAGGCCGATCCTTTAACTGTGCGTAAAGGTCTGTTGAAGACTGCCGGTGGCTGGCTCGAATACCTCCCAGAGGGTATTTACCATTCTGAGAGCGAAAATGACGTGATGTGGGTCAAGCCATATTGCGGCCCTATTGATAAAACGCAGCCCGGCCCGTATGACGATACCTGTGTTCTCGTTGATGAACTCAACACTAATACTGTGGACATCATGGTTACAAGCGGCCATGCCACCCAATACGAATGGCAGCTACACTATCCCACTCCAGATGGCGAAGGCTTTTTCCGTACTGATAACTGCCAACTTTATGGAATTGATGCCAATGGTATCCGTTGCGATATCAACTCAACCAATCCAAAGATATACTACGCTCCAGGTAACTGTTTGATTGGCAAGGTTAGCGGCAACAATTCCATGGTTCCCGGATGGTTACATACTGGAGGAGCTGTGCAGTATTGTGGGTATGTAGTCTCGACATGGTTTGGCTACATGGGTTGGGGAGTCAGCGATTATTTCTTCAAATTGCAGGATCAATTTACTTTCGCGGAGGCTTTTTTCCTGACTAATCAAGCCTTGCTATTTGATTTGGAGAATAATACACCTGGTATTAATCCAACCGGTCTGGCATACGACCGCGACGTACTCGCCTTCTATGGTGACCCCGGATATACTGCGCGTATCGAATCGTGCCCAGGGACAGAACCAATTTATGGTCAAACACTCACTTACACTGAAACAACGCCTGGATATTATCAATTCACGATGACGGTGCACCTTAATTCAGCAATTAATGTCTCCAAACCAGTTATTGCTTTCCTGCCTTTCCGCGTAACGGATGTAACTGTGATTAGCAATAGTGCAAGAGCAATAGAGATTACAGACGATATGGCAATGATGCAGTTGTGGACTGAAGGTGATCCGGATCTTCAAGCTGAACAAAATTGGGAGATTGTATTCATCGCAAGGCAACTCACCGCTATGAGCAAATGGCGATTTGCGGGCGATATCAATCGTGATGGCGTAGTCAACCTTTTGGATTTTGCTTTTATGGCAGCGAACTGGCTTGAAGATGCTGGACAATAGTTCAGTTCCTACCTTGAATCAAAAGGGCTGTGAGCATAACGCTTGCAGCCCTTTTTTGTGTCAGCGTGAATGTTTTGTTTTTCAATCACTATTTCAAATTGTTTTGTTGTGGCTGTTTTTGCTTCGGATTCTCTCCAGAATTTCTATTACCGATACAAGTTGTTTTCTCTTTTTTACTTAAACAGTCCTTCTCGTATCGAAATCCCTGTTCCATGAGATGAGTTGGAAGAAGTCCGGGGGATTTTGCATTTTGATATGTAGTTTTGCTTTTTGATCTTTGCTTTTTGACATCCCTGAGGTAACTGCTTATGAAATAAGAGATTAGCTTTGTTGCTAAACTTTAAGCAGCGTTGTAGGATTAAAGCAGCAGAAGTTATGGAGTTTGTTATGTATAATCGGGTGTTTTGCGGGTGTTTCAAGGCGTTGGTGTTTCGGCTTGGGGTTGGGGTGGTTTGTTTGGTTGCCGGGTGGATCGGTCAGGTTCGGGGGGCGCAGGTTATAAAATCACCGGACGGAAACACTGTCGTCACATTCGACATACAGGAGGTGGACGGCCAATCCGGCTGCCCGGTTTACAATGTAGCGTATAAGGGACGACCCATCGTGGTTGATTCGGCGCTGGGACTTGCCATTAAGGATGGGCCCGCTCTGGAGGCGGGCCTGGATATCGTCAGCGTGGCCAGGAGCAGCAACGATAGCGCATGGTCGGGCGTTTATGGAGAACGAGAAACCGTCCGCGACCAATACAACCAGCTCGTTGTGCAGCTAAAGGAAAAGGCGCAGGCCGGGTGGCGGCTGGTGCTTACGTTTCGGGCTTACAACGAAGGTGCGGCGTTTTGCTATACCATACCACGGCAAAACGCCCTGAGAGATTTTGTTATCTCCGCAGAGAAAACGCAGTTTCGCTTCACAGCCGACCATACAGCGTGGGCCGTGTATTCGGCCCAGGGCCGATACGGCAAGGCGCCGCTTAGCAAACTCAAGAGCAATTGTGAAAGGCCGCTGACCATTGAGATAGAAGATGGTCCTTTCGTAGCAGTGGGCGAGGCAAGGCTGGTTGATTACGCGCGAATGCGGCTCTCGCCGCAGAAGGGTCAAGCCTATACTTTGGCAAGCTCGTTGGCCGGCGAGGTCGAGTGCTCTGCGCCGCTTACGACTCCGTGGCGGGTCCTTCTTCTCGGCGATACGCCGGGGGACCTGCTCGAGCGCAATTATCTTATTTTGAATTTGAACGAGCCGTGTGCTATCAAAGACACATCCTGGATCAAACCGGGCAAGGTAATCCGGGAGGTCACGCTGACCACAACCGGCGGTAAGGCGTGCGTCGATTTCGCGGCCGCTCATAACTTGCAATATGTCGAGTTCGACGCCGGCTGGTACGGCCCCGAAGGCAGCAGCGAGTCCGATGCAAGGACCATCTCGGTCGATCCGAAACGCTCGAAAGGCCCGCTGGATTTACACGCCGTAATCCAATATGCAAAAGAACGTGGTATAGGAATTTTAGTGTACGTCAACCGCAGGGCCCTGGAACGTCAGATCGACGAGATTCTGCCGCTGTATGAAAAGTGGGGCATCAACGGCGTCAAGTACGGTTTTGTGCAGGTTGGTTCGCAGCGTTGGACCACGTGGCTTCACGAGGCGGTCCGCAAGGCGGCCAGATATCATCTGATGGTCGATGTCCACGATGAGTACCGCCCGACCGGCTACAGCCGGACGTATCCGAACCTTATGACGCAGGAAGGCATAGCCGGCGATGAGACCAAGCCCTCGAATACCCAGACGCTGACCATTCTGTTCACGCGGATGCCGGCCGGCGCCGCAGACAATACGATTTGCTATTACGACCGGCGCGTCGATGAAAATGCAAGCCATGCGTATCAATTGGCCAAGGCCGTGTGCTTCTACAGCCCGTGGCAGTTTCTTTACTGGTACGACCGGCCGGGAGGCTCGCCCAGACGAGCAGGCGGCGCTGGAGGCGGTCACAACGTCATCGGCGATGAACCTGAGCTGGAGCTCTTCGACCGCGTCCCGACGGTATGGGACGATACGAAAGTGATCCACGGCAAGATCGGCGAATTCGCCGTGATAGCGCGGCGTTCGGGTGCCGATTGGTACATCGGCTGCATGAACAGCACCAAGGGCCGTACGCTCGATGTCCCGCTGAGCTTCCTCGACGCAAAGAAGAAGTACGTCGCGCACATCTACAGCGACGACCCATCGATTCAAACCCGTACCCACGTCAAAATCGAGCGTTTCCTCGTGAATTCAAACACCGTCCTCAAGGTGCCAATGACAGCCAAAGGCGGCCAGGCAATCAGAATCGTACCACAGGCTTTCAGCCCGTGCGAAGAACCGGGCGCCCAGCCCAAGAACAAAGATTAACCCTACCGGCAGCTCACAAGCCCGGCGCGAAAACTGCCCAGCGTTTCGGAAGTTGGAAGATGGCGCTCGTGAATCGGCAAAGCAATGGAGCGACCCTTGAGCGAGGGCGCCGGTCGGGGCCTGCCGGACCCTGCGACATCTCCGAGTTTTGCATCAAACCTGGCCCAGCCGTACTGACTGTGCTACTACCTCCAGGAAAAGGGGCTGCTCGTCAAATAGGGCCCGTTCATCAGAAGGGTGCTTGAGGCGATTCAAAGGCCAATCGTTATGACAAGGCTTTGATCCGTGCTAATAACAGCAGGCTCATTCAGAGTGATAGTAACTCGTTCGCCTTTGGTCCTGTGGTTGGCATCCAGTTTCTTTCCTGATATGGTGACTTTCACGTTCTTTGCTCGGGTGCCCGCCGGCAAATCGAACGCCAATGACTTCAACCGCAGCTTGCCCCACTTGACCTCGATCTTTTCTGTCTGGGCTTTTCCGTTGCGCGTTTGAGAGAAAGTCCCCCACCCTTGGGCCGAGGTGAACGCCGCCCGGAAATTCTCCGGCCTCAGCCTCGGAGAAAACGCAATATACCCCTTCGGGCCGTGGTATTCGAAACCGCAAATGCCCGTGAACAGCCCGTAGCTCGCCATCGAGCGAGAGTAGTGGCAGCCCCATTCGACTTCGTTCCACGGATTTCGTTTCGAGCCATGGTAGCGGTCGTGCAGCGTTCTCGTATGCGCCAATGCCTGGTAAACCAAGCCGTGCCACATCATCAGCGATGTCGCCCCGTACTCGTAACCATCCTGGCATTCGTTCAGATACCCGGCGAAGTGCTGACTGCCGTGCTTGAGCACCTCCTGACCCCCGCGAGGCCACGTGCACGCAATCAGCCCGCCCTCACCCGGCATCGCATACCAGCGCCCGGCCTTAAAGACCTCGCGGAAAGGCCCGACGTCCGTTGAGAAGTTATACTTCCACAGAGATTTCAAAGTGGTGGTGACCTTACCCGCATCGAGGATTTCTCCGAGGCCAACCTGGTAGGCCCAGCTTTGCCCAAGCAGTTGGCTGTATTCACAGCCATTGAATACCCCCGGCGATTTCGGGTGATTGGGGTCCGGTTCCTGAATGAAGTATTCACCGTTGAAAAGCTTATCCTCGATATACTTCCTGCCGGCGGCCGAGAGCGTTCGACAGTGCTCTGCGAATTTCTGATCACCGGTTTCCTCGGCCATCTGGGCCGCGGCCAACAGGGCCGAATCATAGTGCAGGCTAAGCCATGTGATCTTGCCATACCAGTTTGCATCCAACGTATTGTGCTGTGGACCCGTTAATATCCCGTCGTGATCGGCATCGCGGGCTTCGATCAAATAATTCATGGCTTTCTTGATAGCAGGCCAGCTCTTTTTTAGCCACTGCTTGTCTTTAGACATCTGATGAACCAGCAAGCAGCGATGAATCAGCCCGCTTTGCCCGTCCACCGCCAGCCCGTGCCCGAAGCGACCGCGAAATTCCACCAATCCGCTATCGGGATGAAACCCACCGCCAGGGAAGGGTTTGAAATCCGTATGTTCTCGCAGCTTGCGTTCCAGTTCGGGGAACAGCCGTCCCATAGCCTGGACATACCCCCAAACATGCGTACACGTCCCCGGCCCTTGATAGCCACCCTCAAACCCGTAGAATCGGCCGTCTTCAAACAAGTGACACGTGCTGCTTGCCAGAATCGAAGCATTCAGAAACGTCCGATCGAGGAACCAATAGGGCAAAGTCGAGTCGTACCACGTCTGTCGCCACAACCGAGTGTTGCCGGCCAGCGGGCCAAAGTTCTTTTTCAGATGTTCAGCCACTGCGGTTGCCGAGTCGAACTGTGTGGCGTAGTAACGTCCTTTGCCCGACCGAACGCGGGAATTTGGGAAATGCCACGCTAAGATAAACGTTACAACTTCGCTCGACTTCGGCCCAAGTCTAAGCTTACGTCCCACAGAACCGATGAGTTTGCCGCCCGAAAAAGGTTCTTCCGCAACTTTCGATGCCCCCGCTTCAAACAGAGCATCGGGAAGTTGCACACGGGCACAGCCAACCGCCTTCTCAGGAGAACCGAGTACGCCCAAACAAAGCGAGCCATAATCATAGCGATCACTGATCCGGCTGCCCTTGTCCGTGAAGATGATCTCATCGACCAGAACGTGCCCCCAGCCTCCCGAGTGGCTGTCAACAATCTCAAGATACGCCTGTTTGCCTTGATACTTCGAGACATCAAATGCCCTCTGACTGAGAGTTTCACTATTCGAACCCATAGCACTGTCAACCACGTCACCGTCGATAACCAGATTCAAACACGTCCGGCCCACGTGGCTGCCTCCACCAATACGAAACGCGATACGACGCCGATTGATCGTAAACGCCCCTGAAACCAGCTTGCCTGTGTGGCTGTCGCTGTTGGTCGAAGTCGCAGCCCGGTCCCCGTCATTATGGAAAGAGTCGGCAAGATACCGGCCCTCGTACCCACTCAAGAGCTGGTGGTGATAGTTGGGCTTGGGAGCCTTGCCGAAGGTCGTGCCCTCAACCGTCCATCCCTCGTACCCACCGCTTTCAAAATCCTCGAACAAAATATCAGGTCTCGGCCGCCCTCTACCTGTATCCTGCTTCGCACGACATTCAAGAATCGTCATCCCCTCACGCCCAAGCACGCGATTCTCCAGAATTCCGTCACCGCCTTTACGCGTTTCAAGGCAAAGCGCATTCTCCAGCCAGCCCGCCACCTCCGCCTCAACCGGCTCGTCACGCAAATTCGTCAGCTTGTAATTGAGGATCGTCGCCGGATAGATCGAGTCTTCCAGGTTCAGCGGGATAAAAGGCGCAAAGGCCTCAAGCTCCACCCTGATGGGTACTTCTTCCTCGCTGTACGTAACATAGCCAATAGGATACTGTCCTTTGAACCCAATCCGGGCAAAACCGCCCCTGTTAAGCGTTCGGATTTCGTCTCCGTCATCCCAGCGAACACGCACGGCAAAACCCTGCTCAATGTTCACGATACCCTTTTCTTCAGGCCGGCTTCGCCGGTAAGGGTATTGATAAGCCTCCTGGCCTTTCAGATCGCCGATCTTTCGGTTCGTATTAAATATGTCCCAGAACCAGAGCTGCCCGTCCCCGCCTAAGTAAAGCTGGCCCGCTGCGATCCCCCCTATCGGCATGCCTATATACTCGAAATTGGAGCTGTTCTTCCGCGTATAGACCGTCGGCTCGCCCCGCTGAGTCAACGATCGCACCCATGCTTTTTCGAAGTGCTTGACCGTGGGAGTCTTGCCCCCCGAACCGTCAGACAGATGCGCCATCGCCGCGTCGATATCTGTCTTTTCCTTCGATAAGGCAAATGCTCTCGATTGAGTTGCGTCGAACGCCCCGGCCAGAGCGGCTCGACTGAGCTCGCCGAAGTCCTGGTCGAAGGCCCCCAAATTGACCAGCATCACAATCATCAAACCTGAGCTAATCACTTTCCGCTTCATCATATTTCCCTTGAATAAGTCCAGCTTTATCAAAACAAACGAATGCCTTATCCCTTCCCAACATTTTCGACATCAGATGTAACATTCAAGAAGCCTAAGATCAATCAAAAACCCATTGCGTGTGCGACTCCGGCCCCGGAAGGGTGTGGCCAGATTTTCCGGCAAGCGATTGGGGCGTTTGTCAATAC
>CAYWOD010000143.1:0-9164 GCA_964459805.1 uncultured Pirellulales bacterium | reverse complement strand
TCGTAGAAGGTGCATTCGGCTATCAGGATTTTGCTCTTGGCGATGTATTCGAGTTGTGAGAAATCGACGTACTGCGTATCGCCGAAGTAGCTGACAATCGGGATATCAAGGGGGTAGTCGATTTCGATGCCCTGCTTTTTTAGCTCGACGATTTGCGGACTGGTAAGGCCGGCGTATTCGGGTTTGAGCTTTTTTCGCTTTTCAATGACGCTGTAGCCGACGGAGCCTTTGCAGTGCTTTGTGGGGAAGGCCCTTGCGAAAAGATTGGGCTTTATCTGGTATTCGTCGCCGGGTTTTACGCCGACGAGCTTGACCGGAATCCGGTTGCCGTCCAGCCGACCCCAGGCATCGATAATTTCGCGGATAGGGCCTAAGAGATTCTTCGGGGCCAGGATGGTTCCAGGCGATTGGCCGGTGAACTTTCGCTGGGAGAGGTAGTATGCGAAGCCGGCGGCGTGGTCCATGTGGCCGTGGGTCAGCAGGACGTGGTTAAGGTGAATGATCTGGTCGGGGGCCTTGCCGATGTCGAAACAGACGTCAAGCTGGGGTATCGCGACGACGGTTTCTTCGCCGGCGACGGAGTAGCCGATGATTTCGAGGTCGTCGATTTCTATTCGTGCTAACTTATGGCTCGGCATCTTTTCTCGTATCGCGTGTTGGGATTGTGCTAACCGGCGGTAAAACGGCCGGCTAAATACTGACGACTATTTTTCTGTGTCCTAAATGCTGACTCAATGGTAGGGATGGTCGAGGGGCATGTCAATTTATTTCCGGCATTGCTTGCGAATCGTCAGTAGCGGAATTATCATATTACGAAATACGATATACGAAATACGATATGCGATATACGAAATATGCCTGATAAGCGAACGCATAGAGGCCCGCATCCGGAAGACCGCAAGCTCTTTGCACCGGAAGCGATTGGTGATTTGGCCGCTGCGCTTGGGGATTATTCGCTTCTGCTGACGAAGGGATATGCCCAAAAGAGTGCTCTGAAGCTGGTTGGTGATAAGTTTTCTCTTACGCAACGACAGAGATTGGCCATAATGCGCAGTGCCTGTTCCGACAAGCAGCTTGAGTCTCGGAGTCGGCGTTGTATCGGGATAGAAGAGCTTGCTGGGAAAACCGTCGCCGTCGATGGCTATAACGTGCTGATAACGATCGAGGCGGCGATGAGCGGGGGCGTGATTTTTAAGGGACGTGACGGCTGCTTCAGGGACTTGGCCAGCATTCACGGGACATACCGCAAAGTTAGCGAGACGATACCGGCTGTGGAGCTGATAGGGGAGTTTCTGGTAGAGGTCGGCGCCGGCAGCGCGCGGTGGCTGCTGGATAGGCCGGTATCGAACAGCGGGCGATTGAAAACGCTGATCGGTGAGCTCGCCCGGGAAAACAATTGGAACTGGGAGATTGAACTTCTGCTAAGCCCGGACGCTGAGCTGAAAAAGACGGAGTTAGTTGTAGCCACCAGTGACAGCGTTGTGCTCGATGGCTGCGAAAGATGGGTCAACTTAGGCACGGAGATTATAAAGAAGAAGCTGGGCTCGGCCTGGGTGATTGACCTTAAGCAGGAGATGGCAACGTGAAGAAGGCCTTACTCTTGGTGGTTGTCTTTGCAGCGGCCGGTTCTGTTTGCCCGGCCCAGGAGAAGTCTATCGCCGAGAGGGTTGCGGGGCGGTCCTGAGGGAATTCGAGAACGGGACCGTTGTTTATAATCCGATGGGCAATAAGGCAGTCATGGTGGAATTTGCCGAGGTGCGAACGAGTCTGGCGACGGGCAAATCTTCAAAGAGGCATAGACTCAGTAGTGCGGACGGCGATATTTTTCTCAGGCGCAATAGCAGATAATCCGCTCACTTTATGCCAATGGCGCGCGAATCAACCTGATGATTGTATCGAGGTCGATTTCTTCGAGGCAGTTGCAGACCAGATCGGCCCGGGAAAGGTTGTCCGCAGTGGTTGAGTTTGTCACGGCGATGCACTTGGCTCCGGCGGCCTTGGCGGCCTGTACGCCGTTGGGAGCGTCTTCTATTACGACGCAGTCGCCCGGGTCAATTGCCATACCTTTAGCGGCGAGCAGGAACAGCTCGGGGTCGGACTTTTTGTGGGTCACGTCGCTGCCGTTTATATAGACCATTTGTTCGTAGGGGACTTTGGCAGCGTTGAGGACGGCGCGGGATTTTTCGAGTGTGCCGGATGTTGCGATGGCTACTCTAAAGTCCGGGCTTCGCAGGGCATTCTCCATCAGCTCCAGGACGCCTGGGAAGGGCGGCAGGGGCTCTTGGCTTAGGACCTTGAGAAAATATTCCTGGCGTAGTTTTGTTACCTGCTCTGCCTGCTTGTCGGTTAGCTCCAGGCCGTGTGCTTTGGCGCCGGCTTTGACGTATTCCTCGGCGCCGCGACCGACGCCGGCATCGAAGTCCTTCCGCTCGACGTCGTGGAGATCGAACAACTCGGCGAAGACCTTGATGGTGACCCTCGCATTGACCGCCTCGGTATCCGCGATTATGCCGTCAACGTCAAAAATCAAACCGTATAATCTGCTCATCGTTTTTGTCCACCAACGAGTCTAAAATGAGGCAATGATAGCATCTGTATTCTCTTTTGCAACGTTTTTGTCCGAGCGGGCGACTCTTAAATTCTGTCTGCTTCGATTATATCGGCGGTTGCCCGGAGGTTGGTTAACTCGTACCGGAATTTAATGTTGAATTGTATCGGAAACGGCAGTAAGTTTTTGTTTATGCTCAAGTTTATTCCGAACATGCTGACTTTTGTGCGGCTTGCCTTGGCTGTCGTCGTTCAGATTATGATACTCTGCTCACCCCCTTTGACAAACAAGGCGATTTTTCTGGGCGTTGCCTTTGTCTTGTTTGTGATTGCCGAACTAACCGACGTTGTTGATGGTTTTGCCGCCCGCAAGTTCAATGCCAGCAGCAAGTTCGGGCGAGTTACGGATCCACTCGCCGACAAAATCCTCGTTTGCGGCACCTTTATTTGTTTTGCGATAATCGGCGAACCAAAGCTCTTCGGCCTGGGGCGAGGGGCATTGGCGGCGATTCACTGGTCCGTGGTCGCGATTCTCGTCGTTAGAGAGACTTATGTTACCATAATACGCCACGTTGCAGAGGCTCGCGGCACTGTTTTCCCCTCGGTCATGGCCGGCAAGATCAAGGGGGTCATCCAGGCGTTTGCCATCGGCACTGTGATCATCAAGATGGCTTATGTTCCGACCGCTGCCTGGGGAGACTGGTTTACTGTCGTGGCGTTTTTGATTATGTTGGTCTATACGATTAGGTCGGGCTTGATGGCAAGTCAGCGAACTGGTTGGATAAAGACGGCCTGATTTCACGGGATTTTCGTGATACATTTTCATCGCCGACGCCCCCTGCTCTTATGTTAGCTCCCGGCTGTGCACCCCGGTGCCGGCCTTGACGTATTCCTCGGCGCCGCGACCGACGCCGGCATCGAAGTCCTTGCGCTCGACGTGGTGGAGATCGAACAACTCGGCGAAGACCTTGATGGTAACCCTCGCATTGACCGCCTCGGTATCGGCGATTACACCATCAACATCGAATATCAAACCATACGGCTTACCCATAGTTTTCAGCGTATAGCATAAAGCGTTTAGTTTTTCAATCCTTATCTGCGTTATCTGTGGCTGGTTTTTGATATTTTGTGCCACGTTTTTAGCTGGCGCGCATTTATAATAGTGATGATAGCTGGTACCAGCAAAATTAGGAGTACAATCGGCGTGGATAACGACACCAACGCGGCCGACGAGGCCCGGTTGATAGCACAGGCACGCAGCGATCCTGATGCCTTTATTCGGCTATATCGTCGGTATTACGATGCGATTTTCCGCTACTGTGTGCACAGGCTCTTTGCCAGAGGCGCCGCCGAAGATGCAACCTCGCAAGTTTTCCTCAAGGCCATAGAGCACTTTGGTCGTTTCAAAGGCGATGCGGCGCAGTTTCGGAGCTGGCTTTACCGAATTGCCGGCAATGTTATTAACGAACATCTGAGAAAGACTGCCCGCCGGGACCGCCTGCTCAAGCGTGCCTTCTGGGAGCGTAGTATCCGGATAGTCGGCGGCGAGTCAACGGTGGAATCATCGAACGACAAGCTTGCTGTGCTGCGAGAAGCGATACTAGCCTTGAGACCAAAGTACCAGACTATCATCACACTGCGTTTCTTTGAGAATATGAAGTTAACAGAAATCGCCGAGTTGCTTGGCCGCAGCGCCGGTACGGTCCGCAGCCAGTTGGCAAGAGCACTTGCGAAGTTAAGAAAGAAATTAGCCACCGAGGCCACAAAGAAGACAGAGAGATTTGATTAGAAAGTCAAAGGTGAGACAAATGGCTGATAACGAAAGAGAATTCAGGGATTTTGTTCGTGACATCAAATTAGACGATACGCCCGACCTTAGCCATCGCGACAAGCTCGAACAGGGCCTTCGCGCTGCTCTGGCTAAGCAAACTCGGCAAAAAGAACAGCCCTTAATAATCTGGAGAACAATTATGAAAAGTAAAATAACAAAATTAGCCACCGCCGCGGTGATAGTTGTGGCTCTCTTAATTAGCATCAGCACTTTTAATGGGACGACTGCGTGGGCCAAGGTAATCAAGGCGTTGGGAGAAGTGGAAAACATTTATATCGTTACTACGATGACTATGCCGGATGGCACAAAGGTTCAGAGTAAATGGTGGCTCAGAAAGCCGAATTGCCTTTATGAGGATGCCTATAACAGGATTGTTATAGATAACGGTCAGGAAAGATTAACTATCGATAAGGAGAACAGAACCGCACAGTTTTCAGATTCATTTATGCCTTACAATCCCCTTGAAGAGCATCATATGTTTGAATCAATAAACTTATTCCGTGGTGAAGACCGTAAGGAAGTTGAGTTTGCTAAATTAGATGATGAAAGCGATGAAACAACGCTTGTTTTCAGCATGCATTATAAACATTCTACGACTGAGTTCGAAGGCAAAGCTTGGGTTGATGCTTTAACTATGCTTCCGCGAAAGATACAAGTTGAACTTATAAGTGAATCCCGCGAGGATAATCCTAAAAGCGGCGAAATCACCTGCGATTATGAACCAATAGCAGACAATGTTTTTGCTATGGTTATTCCTGAAGGATTTACTGAACTGCCTCGCAAGCAACATGGCATAATATCTGGAAGGGTTTTGGATGAACATGAACAGCCTGTTGCAAATGCGATTGTTTTTGTAACGGATAGAGCCGGCCAGTTTTCAGAACAAACAATAACAGATGAGTCTGGTCATTTCACTTTTAAGTTGCCCCCCGAAGGAGTTGGTGCACCTTTGTGGCTGCCAGTTTTGTTGAGGGCTTTTGTAAATGACGTTCCAGACAAAATTGCATGGTCGATAATTAAAGATCCTGCCGGTAATGCCGAGCCAGGCGGCCAAATTCCTTACGATGTTGCCTATATTGATAATGATGGTTGTATCCTTAAAAGCGCTAATGGAATAATTATCAGGATGGAACCTGCAGGGACAATTGCTGGACAAGTTACTGATTTAGATGGAGCCCCAATACCTAACGCAAAAGTTAAGCTTTTAAGATGTGAACCTGCAGACAAGTTTGGTAACTCAACACCTACCAGCATAGGTGTTCTCCACTGGGACGGTCCTGATGAATTAGGGATCGTGCGAACAGATGAAAACGGCCGGTATGAACTCAATAACCTCGTACAACTATGGAAAAGAACAAAGGTTGTTATTCACGCCAAAGCAGAAGGATTTGTAAGCGACACTACCAGTTTCCGTACTAAAGGCCCAATAGAGTATGAAGAACTTGACTTACAATTGTATCGTGCAGGCATAACGGTCTCTGGTGTACTGTTTGATAATTACGGTGAGACGCTGGAGACACGGGAAATTTATGGGATAGTGGACGGTCGGAGTTATTGCCGCACGAAGACAGATGAGAAAGGTAGATTTGTATTGAAGGAATGTCCCGTTTCAGACGGACTGCAAATCAAGGCCGAATTATCCCGCAACCACTGGCCTCCTCATGAAAAGGAACGGTATATGTCCTATAGGTACTATCCGGATGTCGTTGCTGCCGTTGACTACAAAGAGGGCACAACAGAGTACCAGGTGGAATTGACAGCGGAAAGGCCGGAATTTACGGTGAAAGTGCAGCTTAAGAACACAGCAGGCGAGCCGCTATCACATTTTCCGGTTGAGGTACGATGTGAGGGAGGTAAGGCAGTTATTCCGTCACAATGGGCAGCCGACAGGAAACTGCAACAAAGAACAAACAAGCAAGGATACTGCAGATTCATAGAACTTCCTAATGTAGATGGTCTAAAGTTGGTTATGTGGGGCGGCAATGGTGTGTTCAATGACATTTTGAGTAAAGAAGAGGCTAAAAATATTGAAGATAAGTATCAAAAATACAAGTGGACGGAAGTGCCCATAGAGTTGATTCCGGGCCGGAAGGAATATAAGATTGAAGTAACAATACTCACAAATGAGGAATACAAAGAGAAAAAGTAAGAAAGGTTGCACAATGAGATAGAATGCGAGGCTGGTCCATTAAGTCCGGCCTTTTTTGTGTCTCCGTGCCGGTTGGAGTCGATTCTTGAGTTGGGAGGGAATTTAGAGTGGTTGCAATTTTGCGGGGGATTTGATATTTTGGCGAAGTTGAGGCTTGGCCTGGTGCGTCGGGATGGCTTCAAGAATTGGATGTAAGAATCAGTCGCAATATCGAAAGGAGAAAAGTGAAAATGGATAAGAGAATTGTCAAGAAGGTTTTGGTGGGGATTATTGCGCTCGGAATGTTTGCCGCCGGTTGTGGGGCAGGTTCGGTAAAGAAAGCTGCGCCGAAAAAAGCCGCGGCGAAAAAGGGCCGGGCCGACCTGAGTATCCCGGAGGTCTCGCGGGACAAGGTGATATGCTTTGCGCTCTATACGCTGCACAACAATACCCTGAAGCTCACGGCCCAGTTGTATCCGCTGCAGGAAGGTGAGGACAGGAACGTTCGCCTGGAGATCAAAGACGGCGGCAAGTGGAAACAGATTGCTCAAAAGGATATTATTGAGCAGGGCTGGACGGCGACCTTTCGTGTGGAGGGCTGGGACTCGACCAAAGACGTCGAGTACCGCGTGGCGCACGGCAAAAATGCCTACTATACAGGCACAGTCAAGAAGGACCCGATCGACAAAGACACGATAGTGGTCGCCGCGTTTACGGGTAACTCGATCTATCCCGGACACGGCGGCGACATACCGAAAACAGATATCGTTCAGAACCTCAAGAAAATCAAGCCCGACCTTCTGTTCTTCTCAGGCGACCAGGTCTATGACCATAACAGGCATTACGCCTACTGGCTGAAGTTCGGCCGGGACTTCGGCGAGGCGATTCGAAATATCCCGACCGTGACAATCCCGGATGATCACGACGTTGGTCACGCCAATCTCTGGGGCGCCGGCGGGAAGAAGTCCAATACCGGCGCCGGGCATGACGGGGGGTACTTCAAGCCGGTAGAGTATGTCAAGGAGGTCGAGCGTGCCCAGACGAGCCATCTTCCGGACCCATATGATCCGACGCCTATCCAGCGGGGCATCGGCGTTTATTACACGTCATTGAATGTAGGCGGGATAAGCTTTGCGATTATCGAGGACCGCAAGTTCAAGTCCGGTCCGCAGGGCCTGGTTCCCAAGCAGGGGCCCCGGCCGGACCATATTCTGAATCCTGATTATGACCCGAAGTCTGTGGATGTGCCGGGCGCGACGCTGCTCGGGGAGAGGCAGTTGAAGTTTCTGCGGGACTGGGGGACCGATTGGCGCGGTGCCGAGATGAAGGCCGTATTGTCGCAGACGATTTTCTGCGGCGGTGCGCATATTCACGGCGGCACGAACAATCGTTTGCACGCCGACCTGGACTCGAACGGCTGGCCCCAGACCGGGCGAAACAAGGCCATTGCCGAGATACGAAGGGCTTTCGCTATTCATATTGCCGGCGATCAGCACCTTGCGACTATCTTTCACCACGGCATAGACGACTGGAACGACTCGTGCTATTCGTTCTGCGTGCCTTCGATTGCGAACCTGTATCTGCGGTGGTGGCGGCCTCTTGAGCCGGGCAAAAATCGCGAGCCGGGAGCGCCGGAACATACGGGGGAATTCTTGGATGGTTTCGGCAACAAGGTTACGTGTTTGGCCGTTGCCAATCCAAGCCCGGAACGCAACGGCGGCAACAGGCTGACGACGCGGGCGGCGGGTTTTGGTGTTGTGAAGTTCGATAAGAAAAAGAGGGAGATCACGATAGAATGCTGGCCGAGGAACGTGGATATTACCGACCGCAAAACGAAGCAATACCCCGGCTGGCCGAGGACTATCAAGCAGCAAGACAACTACAGCCGCAAGGCGGCGGCGTATCTGCCGACGCTGAAGGTCAGCGGCCTGAAGGACCCGGTCGTGCAGGTGATCGACGAGGCGAACGGCCAAGTCGTCTATACCCTGCGCATCAAGGGCACTTCGTTTCGGCCGAAAGTCTTCAAGGCCGGTAAATATACCGTCAGGATAGCCGAGCCCGATACCGGCAAGACCAAAACGCTCAAGAATGTCGAATCGCTGCCGCCGAAAAAGCGAGGAACGTTGAAAGTGAGATTCTGAGTCAAAGTGACCGCTTCGCCGTGCCATCCCCGCCGAAACAGGGTAAAAGTGATCCCGCACATAGAGCGGTGGAGTGGGAGGCTGGTGAGTTGAAATCCAGGTCGGGCTTCATTGCGGATATGTCAGGAGTATGATTGCATGGTTGTATCCGAAAAGAACTTCACGATTCTGGCAGAGAGCTATACCCTGTCCCCGCGACAGCGTGAGATTGCCAGGCTCCTGCTGAGCGGGACGATCAGGCATTACGAACTGGCAGAGGCGATGGTAATGAGCCATGGGAATCTTGCCAAGCATCTCCTTCGCATGAGCAATAAGATGCACTGTCGCGGCCGAGCCGAGATTCTCTGGCGATTCTGCCATGACGCCCTAACGCTAAACAACTAATACCACAGGACTTACAATCAATATAGCATTTTTGTTTTTTTCCTAACCCTGTCGAGCCGGAACCAAAAAAGTAATCGAGGTTGTACTAAACGGCTCCGCCGTAGGTTCTCTCATGGATTCTTGGGGTGATTCG
>CAYWOD010000142.1:0-9167 GCA_964459805.1 uncultured Pirellulales bacterium | reverse complement strand
TGCTTTCGCAGGGGTGACATCGTCGGTTTTGGCTTTCCGCAACAGATACTAAATATCTCTACCGGGGCGAACGGCAAGGAACGAATCGTGGCTCGTGACTTGTAGGATTGTCATTCCTGCGAAAGCAGGAATCCATTTTGCATCGGTGATATTTGTTCAACTCCATTGATTTGTAGGAGGAGTTTCTAACAAATCTTTGATACAGTCGATGACGCTATTGAGCTCGTTTTGCTTGCAGTTTTGCAACGTTTTCATAGTATTACTCTCAGATTCAAGTGTTTTTCCATAGGACGAAAATCTCGTGATCGCTGATTAATGGATGGTGAAAAGCAATTTCTGCGCTCAATTTGAGTTGTCAAATGCCCCACTTCGTGTATAATCTCCACCTATGACTGCGCCAACCGGAGAATTAACGCCTGCGATGAGGCAGTTTCATACGTTTAAGCAGAAACATCCAGACTGCATACTGTTCTTTCGCATGGGCGATTTCTACGAGACCTTTTACGAGGACGCCAGGATCTGCTCGAAGGTCTGCGGGTTGACCCTGACCAGCCGAAGCAAAGGCGACAATCCCATTCCTCTGGCTGGCGTGCCGTATCACGCCATTGACGGGTATCTGAAAAAGATGCTGCAGGCAGGCTATCGCGTGGCCGTCTGCGAGCAGGTCGAAGACCCCAAGACCGCAAAAGGCGTCGTGAAGCGCGACGTCGTCCGAATTGTCACGCCCGGCACGCTCACCGACGATATGCTGCTCGAAGCCAAAGAGGACAATTTCCTCTGCGCCGTCAGCTTGGGCACAACAGGTCGGGCCGCGGTAAGCTGGGTGGATGTCTCGACCGGGCATTTCTTCGTCCAGCAGATCGGCGAAGAAAAGCTGCTCGACGAGTTGCTGCGGCTGTCGCCCGCTGAGTGCCTGGTGGCCGATAGGCGAGGCGAGCTGTTCGAGACCGAGACAAAGAAGCTCACCAAAGATGTCACGCAGCTTACCAACGCTATCATAACCGAACGCCCCTCCTGGTACTTCGACCCCTACCAGGCGATGCAGCGGCTGCTCAAGCACTTCGGCACCGCCACCCTCGAAGGCTTCGGCATAGGCGACAACGACGATAGTCTAATCCCCCCTGCCGGAGCTATCATCGAGTATCTAAACGAGACGCAGAAGACCACGCTCGGCCACATCCGGAACCTCAGAAAGATCGACCGACAGGATTTCCTGCAGATCGATCCGACCACTGTGCGGAGTCTGGAAATCCTGCGGACCATCCGCACTGAGAGTAAAAAAGGCTCGCTCCTCGAGTGCCTCGACGAGACACTGAGCGGAATGGGCGGGCGAATGTTTGCAAATTGGCTGTGCATGCCGTTGTGCGATCTGGGTCGTATAGAGCAGCGACAGGACGCCATCGAGGAATTGAAGAACACCGAGGCGCAGCTCGCCGATATCCGCAAACTGCTCGCGAACATCTCCGACACCGAGCGAATCGCCGCCCGCATCAGCACATTCCGCGCGACCCCCCGGGACCTTGTGGCCCTCGCCGCCACACTGCGGCAGATACCGCGGCTGCGAGAGACCCTGCAGGGATTCGCCGCCGAGCTGCTCGGGCAACTAGCCCGCCGATGCGACAGTATGGACAAGCTGGCCGAGCTGCTTGAATCGGCGATCGAGCCGAACTGCCCCTCGCACCTTCGCGACGGCGGCGTTATAAGGGCCGGCTTCAATGAAAAGCTCGACGGCTTACGCTCAATCTCAAGGGACGGCCAGAGCTTTCTGCGAAACTACCAGAAGGAGCAATCGCAGCTCACAGGCATTGCGAATCTCAAGATCGGCTACAACAAGGTCTTCGGCTATTATATCGAGGTCAGTCACGCATCCGCCGGGAAGGTCCCCCCCGATTACGTCCGCAAGCAGACTATCAAGAACGCCGAGCGATACATCACCGAGAAGCTCAAGGAATACGAGACCCAGGTCCTCGGCGCCGAGGAAAAGGCACTCGATCTCGAGCTTCAGCTCTTCGAGGACCTCCGCAGCCAGGCCGCCCAATACGTCGCCCGCCTCCAGGCCCTTGCCGATACCCTCGCCCGGTCCGACTGCCTGGCCGCTCTGGCGTACTTAGCCAAGCGCCGAAATTACGTCCGCCCTGAGATGACCACCGGCGGCGAGCTTATCATCCACGAAGGCAAGCATCCAGTTTTGGCTGAAACGCTCGGCCCCGAATTCGTGCCCAACGACGTCGAGCTTGGCGATGGGGCCGGCGATATCGCGGTCATCACAGGCCCCAATATGAGCGGCAAGAGCACGTATATCCGCCAGGTCGCCCTTTTGGTCCTGATGGCGCAGACAGGCTCGTTTATCCCCGCTAAGGACGCCAAGATAGGCCTGGTCGATAGAATCTTCACCCGCGTCGGGGCCTCCGACGAGCTGGTCCGCGGGCAATCGACCTTTATGGTCGAGATGACCGAGACGGCCAATATCATCAACAACGCCACCGACAAATCGATGGTAATCCTCGACGAGGTCGGACGCGGCACAAGCACATACGACGGCCTGTCCCTCGCCTGGGCTATCACCGAGCACATCGCAAACAAGATAAAGTGCCGGACCCTCTTTGCCACGCACTACCACGAACTGACCGAGCTGGCCGAGCTGTTCAAAAACGTCAACAACTACAACGTCGCCGTCCGCGAATGGATGGACGAGGTCGTCTTCCTCCACCGAATCCTGCCCGGCGGAACAGACAAAAGCTACGGAATCCACGTAGCCAAACTCGCCGGCGTGCCAAAATCAATCCTCGAAAGATCAAAGGAAATACTCGAAGAATTAGAAGCCACATTCCAAAAAGAAGCCACCGGCCAACACTTGGCGAAACACAAAACAAAGCAGCCCGACAAAGACTCACTATTCGTTCAAAAACACAAATCCGTCTTAGAAAAACTCGCCTCAACAGACATAAACAACCTAACCCCCATCGAAGCTATAAACCTGCTGAACGAGATAAGAAATGAAATCGATAGCCAATAGTTGTAACCCTCGGGTTCTTCCTGTATAATAAGCCAAGAAGAAAAGGCTAACCTATGATAAGTAATGAAACATTACTTAAGGTCAGGGAGCGACTGGTTGATGGCTTTCATCCCGAGAAGATTCTACTTTTCGGCTCACAGGCCAGGGGCACAGCCGATGACCGCAGCGACGTCGATATACTGGTCGTATGTTCATTCGAGGGCAAACGCCGCAATTTAATGCTCGAAATGGACAGGGCGTTGGACGGTGTGGACTATGCGTTTGATATACTAATTCTGACTCCCGAAGAATACCAGCGGGACCGCCACATACCCGGCACAATCGCCCGGTACGCTCAGCGGGAAAGAACAATCATCTATGAGCAATGGTGAGCCCAAATAGAAAACTGAAAGACGCCGATCGAAGCGATACGTTTGTTGAGTCAGCCAAAAGATGAAATATGTGAGAACTAAAAATTCGGCACAATAATGTTGGTTTTGGCGCTATAATGTTCGTAAAGACTTAAGCAAAAGAGTCTTCCATTGCTTACTTATACTAATCCCAAACTTCGAAGATCTATCATCCATTACCAACAACATACTCTTAAGAAAATCTCGTCCGAGAAGGATACTTCTCCTGTTTACCCCGAACACTTTGAGCGGAATATCCCCAACGCCTTCAATTTTAAGGCAGGCCCAATAAATTGAACATTGCTGCTCTTGTTCATCAAATCCGCGAACATATGGGCGGCCAAGAATTCGAAGCCGAAGGTTTCTGCATATTTTGATTGGAACCACAGTTCTATCTGCCCCAGTATCTATCAGGGCATCTTGTGGCTCAGGAAAAGCATTCCCGAGCAGATCTCCCACAATGACGTTCTGAATGACAATCGCTGGATTTTGGCAAGTAAAGCCCCCGTATATCTGTAAGAACTCGCCCTTTATCATCTCACCACGCCTTCCGGCGACTCCAAAGCAAAGATTACTGGGACCTCCGTCTTAACTTCGCGAACAAGCACAAACTCGCTTTTATATTTGCTGTAGACTCTCTTGGCCAATTCAAGCTCATCCTTATCGTAATCGACAACTTCACCATTAAGAAGCGCTACGAACTGGTGAGGATAAGTTTTCATCAGTTCCGGCAAAATTCGTTGAAAACGTTGTAGTTCGTGTTCAAAAGCTGAAAGGTCCCATTCACGTTTCTCCTGCTCCTCCGCTTCTGGGTCTATACATTTCTTCCGGGGAATTCCAATCAGCAGTTGTATGGGTTTATCATAACCTTCAGAAGCAACAGAAAATGCGTGAATTGTATACCCCTTCTTGGAATCCTCTTTCTTCCACTGCTCCAATTCCCCTTTTGGACCTCTCTTAACTAGATAGCCATCTTCATCTAAGAACTTCTGTCTTCCATTTGTCAAACTTACCATCCTCATTTCTCCTGACCTTTTGACCTGTGTAATTCGCCCAATGCATCTTTAACTCGCTTCATTCGCTTGCGCGCTCTTTGAAGAACCTTCTCCATATCCTTAAGCTGCTCGTCATCCAGGAGAAAAGCATGGGTCGTTTCCTCCTCATTCAACTCAGCAACCATTTCAAGTATAGCAACAGCGACAAAACCATTCAAAACAAAATAGGGCTGACTGTCATCTCGTGATTTTTCGTACCTATTGGTTCTAAATACCGCGCGTGCGTCACAAGCACAGGTTGCCGATCTAATCCTGGGGACTCCTAAACTCATGGCATGATTTTCCAGCAAATGGTCTCGTAATGACTCAACGCTTTGCTCCATAGCATCAAGCAGTGGTGCTATGTTTGCACTTTCTTCTTCAGAGATTCCAATCCCGACAAGGTCATCGACAACCTGCTCTCTTATGAGATTCCGTTGGGCCCAACGTCGCAGAACAAATCCGCTCGCTGGCAATGCGCTATTCAGCAGTTTGCGATCTTTCTGAAAAGCTTTTACGTTCTTCTCAATACTTCTGATAGCCTCAGTTTCTTCTGATAGTATTGACGCCCCCAATTCAGCAAAAACCTTAGCCAATCCCCTCAAATCATCACCCCCAAGACGGCAGAGAGTTCTCATATCACTAACAAGTTCTTCCGATGCCACCCTATCGGGTCCAAGAAGATTTTCTAACATATCTTTTTCTCCTTAAGCCACCGCTTATCGTCTGGCCTAAATAACCCGCCCAAAACAAGAATCGAACTTCTTCAAAAGACTTCCTTGCTTGACGCACATCACATTAGGTACGTAAGTCGACTCAATTCAGAAACCACCTTAGTATTTTACCAAAATAATTCGAGTCGTCAAAGCTAAATCTGTACAACCACAATACCACAGCGTTCCACAAAATGATATAACTAAAATAACTCCATAACCCACATTTTCATTATAATTTCCCCCTTTCCTTTCAAAATACACTACACCTCAACTCCTGCCAAACCAAAACTTCGTACAAACCCCCGCCGAATTCGTGATTACTGGTTCGTGACTTGTTGCTTGGTGGCGAATGCGAACGCTGTCATCTTCGAACATACTGCACCTCCGCTTTAGCAACTATTTCGTCGCGGAAATATCTACTGACGTCTTCCGGCGTGCGCATCTCCACTTTGCGTCCGCCGAACAAGGCGGAGAGTTTCTCTTCCATCTCGAACAAGCCGAAAAAGCCGGGAACATGGCCGGGTATGAAGTCCACCAAAACATCCACGTCGCTGTCCTCGTCGAAATCGGCCCGCAGAGCCGACCCAAATATCGCCAGCCGACTTATATGATGCCGCTCGCAAAAACCCCGAATTTTCGGCATGGTTCAGAACAGGGTATCGCCTTTCTGAGTTCGGCGAATTGGGATATTCTCCGTAACTTTTGTCTTGACAAGTTGTTATGAGTATTTCTGCTCATTCGACTGTCTTGGATAGTGTTACCCTGGGGGGTATTAGATTGAACCATGCCGAATTTTCTCTTCGTTTATCTGAATATTCTCATTCATAGACATATCCTGACAGCAAGAATGCTAAATTGTTCAACAGAGATTGTCAAGCAATTCTGGAATCGAAGTATCTCAAAGATGGTGCCAAATCGTTTTCTATTGCGCGACACCTTTGATCGGCCCGGCAGCAGCGAAGCCTTTTGCTTTCAAAACAAGCAATCTCCCTCACTCGAAGAGGGTGGGGAGGGAGATTGCGGCCGTGCGAATAAGATGGATGCTTATGAGCAAAAGGCGGTTTCGTTGAGGCGCCAGCTTTTTATCCCACCCTTTTTGGTTCCCGCTCGTCCGGGTTAGGAATTTCTCAGTGGCCTCGTCGGTTTCACCGGTTGTGCGGGGTGGAAATTGAAGATCAAAGCGCAGTAGTCACAGGATAATACACGAAGCCTCAAGGTCGGCTAATTCAAAGGGGCAAAAGTCCTTTTCAATCGGGGCTGGTACTTGTCGGTTATGTCGAATGAGACGATTACGGCCTTTGCTTTTCCGACTATTACTTCCCTTTGCACAAAACCGAAATGCCGCGAATCCTTGCTGTTATCGCGGTTGTCACCCATCACAAAGTAGTTGTTCCGGGGTACTTTAACAGGCCCGAAGTCCCGCATTGCCGGGACCGAAGGAATGCTCATTACCGGATGTGCGACTCCGTCCAGATTTTCTGTCGCCAGGACCACGCGATTCTTCAGATTGGGAGGGAGCTGGTTGGCGTATCTGGAATCGGCTTTTGTGTAGGTGAGAGGTTGGCCGTTTATGAAGAGCACATTTCTTCTCATTTCGATTGTATCACCCGGCAGCGCAATCACTCGCTTGACCAGCCTGGTCTGGTCTTCCGGGGAAAAGCAGATTACGATATCTCCTCTGGCCGGGTCCGACCATTTGGCTATGCGATGCAGTGTGAGGGGAATGCGCAGGTCGTAGGCGATCTTATCCACATAGACCAGATCGCCATCGAGGATAGTAGGATTCATAGAACCGGTCGGGACCCAATTCCAGTCGGCTAAGCTCGATTTTACGGGTATGACCACGAAAAGGACGAAAAAGGCCGTTTTCCACCAGTCTTTCCACATCTTGCGAACGAACTTGATTGCCTTTCGGTTCTTCATTCTCATTCCTCAATAACTGCGTTATCGGCTGGAAAACACAGCTTCTATACGCGGATACCAGGAAAATGTTCGTTCTCTCGGCCGTCTCGCCCTTGGAGTCGGCCTTTTTCGCCAGCCAAGATTGAGATTTGTCGGAAGTATCATTACACTCACACCTCAATGTGGTATTATGAGAGTTAGACTTGGAGGTGAGCGAAGGAGCGTTCAATCGTGAAGAAGAAAAAGGCGTTGAAAAGAGCGTGGGAGGTGGCTGAGAACGAGTACAGGCATCTTTCACTGGATCAACTGACCGCGTTGGCGGAATCTCCCGAAGGAAACAAGCGGCTGCTGGCACTTGTACTAATGAGGAAGCAGATCGCATCGGGTGACGACCCGAGAGAGTGCTTCGCGTTAGCCCGAAGACTTGTTAGGGATCCGGATAATAACTGTAGATGGCAGTCGTTACTTGTAGTACAAGAGTTGATCGAGTGCGAGCGAGACTTGGTTTGGGATGTTGTTAGCGAATTCGGCGACTCGGAGGATGATGACATGAGAGGGGCGATAGCAGCAGTCCTCCTTGAGCACCTGTTAGATTATGACTTCGAGCGGTATTTCCCAAAGGTCCAGCACGAGATTCGAAATAAACGCCACCGTTTCATCGACACTCTTGAGTCCTGTTCTTTCGACGGGATGGGCGGCCCGAATTATAAGAAAGCGCAGAAGTACTTGAGGAACGCGAAGCGAGGTCTGAATAGAAGCCAGTCGGGCGGCTAAGTCGAGCTTTTGATCTTATCGATTATGGCGTCGGCCATTTGGGATGTTCCTACTGCGGTGGGGTCGTCTCGATGGGGCTTCATATCGTAGGTTACGTTTTTTCCTTCGGCGATGACGACGGCGACGGCGGCTTCTAACTTGTCGGCCTCGGCGTTTTTGCCTAAGTGGCGGAGCATCATCACGCCGCTTAGTATCAGGGCTGTGGGGTTGACCTTGTTTAGGCCCTTGTATTTTGGTGCGGAGCCGTGGGTTGCCTCGAATATGGCGATGTTGTTGCCGATATTGCCTCCCGGCGCGACTCCGAGTCCGCCGACTAAGCCGGCACAGAGGTCGCTTATTATGTCGCCGTAGAGATTCGGCAGGACGAGCACGTCGTAAAGCTCGGGCTTCTGGATCAACTGCATGCACATATTATCGACGATGCGGTCCTCGAACTCGATGTCGGGGTATTCGGTTGCGACCTCCCGGCTGACGTCGAGCCAGAGGCCGTCGGAGAATTTCATAATGTTGGCCTTGTGGACGCTGGTGACCTTCTTTCGGCCGAGGTTGCGGGCGTAGTCGAACGCGAAGCGGACGATGCGCTGCGTGGCCGAGACCGAGATGGGCTTTATGCTGACGCCGGAGTCTTTTGTGATGTGTCGAGTGGTGTGCTTGTTGATCCAGTTGATTAACTCGTTGGTGTCGTCTTTGCCCTTTTCGTATTCGATGCCTGCGTAGAGGTCTTCGGTGTTCTCTCGCACGACCACTAAGTCGATGTCGGAGTATCTGCTGCGGACGCCCTCGTAGCTCTTGGATGGCCGCAGGCAGGCATACAGATCGAGCGACTGGCGAAGGTGGACGTTTATGCTCCGAAAGCCCGTGCCGACAGGTGTAGTGATAGGGGCCTTGATGGCGATACCGTTTTTCTTAATCGATTCGACGGTGGCTTCGGGTAAGGGGGTGCCCAGCCGCTCCATCACGTCCGAGCCGGCCTCGACGATATCCCATTCGATGCCCGCCCCGGTGGCGTCAATGCACCTGCGGGTAGCCTCCGCGATTTCCGGCCCGATTCCATCACCGGTAACAAAAGTGACATTAACCATATCGAAATACTCCGAGAATGCAAAAATGATAGTCTATCCTCCATCGCCAGGCCTGTCAAGCAGCGGCTTGGCAAGTTTACGCCGCGGGTGTGAATTTTGTTTCCGGCGGTCTGTAAGTTTCTTTTTAGGCTCATCTTATGAGTTCCTGTTTTGGGTGATGATTTTAGTGTTCGATAAGTGAACGGGATTGGGTTTGTATTTCGTATGTCGTCCCTTCGACTTCGCTCAGGGCAAGCCCTTCGACGATGCTCAGG
>CAYWOD010000141.1:4626-9228 GCA_964459805.1 uncultured Pirellulales bacterium | reverse complement strand
ATCGTTCTTCCCCATAATTAGGTTAATTCCCCATAAACTTAAACATTCCCCACAAAATCGGGGGTTCCTTTCGTCTGGGGGAGCGTTTTTCGGGGTTGGAGCATGACCCCCCCTATACTTTATGGAGGACCTCGGTTATCCAGTTAGTGGCCTCATGAAGTTCTTGGATGCTTCTAGTTCCTGAGATCACTATCTTTCCGGAGCTGAAGACGAGGTGGGTGGCCTTTGGCTGGGTGGTCTTTATGATGGCTCCGGGGAACTGCTCGGGCTCGTATATGACGTTGTTCTCCGATGCGAAGTTTTCGAGGTCCACGGTCTCCGGTAGGGTGAGGACGGCAACGAGGTTCCTAACGGTGATCGTCAGCTCCACGGGCTCTATGAGGTTGTCTGCGAGCAGAAGTTGTCCGGTGGTCTGTATGTCTTCCTCTGCCTGTTGGGAGCTCCTGGTTCCCACGCTGATGAGCTTTCCTGAGGGGAATATGGTTACCTTTCCGTGCATCTCGGGGGTCTTCAGGTAGGCGACCCTTCCTCCGTAGATCTCCTGGTCGTGTAATGTGTGGGGTAGGTGGGAGATATCTGTGAGTGAGACTCGTTGTTGCAGGTCGGCGGTGGCTACTACGTTGACGACTTCAGGTTTCATCCTGTTCAGATCAGTATACTTGCTTATATTGAAAGTTGGTGGGGATGGCGAGGTATCTTTGAAGCTGTTTCTCGCGTTGGTGGTAGTCGGGGATCAGGGTTTCGAGTTTGTGGTGGAATCCTTTCTGGTGGTGGAGGTGGACGGCCCTGTTGACGTTTCCTTATGAAAAATCTTATAGTATGTGAGTTCTTTAACACCTGATATGAAACTATTTATTTTAAGTCAAGATAAACTCAGCCCTTTGACCGAGAGGAAGTTCAAGAGGGAACTTGACATTCAGAAGGTTACGGAGAATAATCTAGAGAAGATATTTGGTTTGGAGTATCTTACCAGTGAGATGAGCCTGAATAATCTGAGGATCGATACTCTCGCCTTCAACCGTGAGTTGAACGCCTTCGTCATCATAGAATACAAGAAAGACAGGAACTTCAGCCTCATAGATCAGGGGTACGCCTACCTTTCATTGCTTTTGAATAACAAGGCGGATTTCGTACTGGAATATAACAAGAGCCGGAACGAGTCCTGGGACAAGAAAAGCATTGATTGGAGCCAATCCAGGGTTATATTTATTTCTCCGATGTACACGAGGTATCAGATTCAGGCTGCCAATTTCCGTGATCTACCCTTCGAACTCTGGGAGATCCATCAGTTTGACAGAAACGTCGTCATATACAATCAGATAAGGCCGTCGGATAAGAGCGAGTCCATTAAGGTAATTGGTCAGGGTAGTGAGCTAGTCAGGGAGATTACTAGGGAGATCGAGGTCTATACGGAGGAGGATCATGTTACGAGTGTTCCAGGTTATATCAGGGATCTGTATGAAGAGTTCAAGGAAAATGTACTGGGCTTCGGGGACGATATAGAGATAAAGGCGCTGAAGCAGTATGTCGCTTTCAAGACTAAGAATAATTTTGTGTCTGTGATCTTTCAGAAATCGCAGTTGAAGTTGATACTGACGATACCATTAGGATCTTTAAATGACCCGTTGGGCTTGGCGAGAGATGTGTCAAATATAGGTCATTGGGCAAGCGGAGATTATGAAATTATATTGAAACCTAATAGTAACATGACCGACATCCTCTTACTGGTAAGACAATCTTATGAAATGAAGAAAAGCTAACCTCTGGAAGAACTTGAGAACCGATTAGAATCAGAGATACTCGCAGCGGAGAACATCGAGAACATTACATAATAACATTTTTAAAAAGCGTACCAGAGAAGCTTTATTATCGTAATTTCTCCTAGGAATATTAATCTAAAATAGTCTAGCTTTTCAACGTCATTCATGGGTAAGGAATATTTTTTTATCATGGTTAACACCGTTAGCGTTTAATCTCATAGAAACGGAATAACATGTAGGTCTTCGGGAAGGGCTGTATTCATGTAAAATGTTAGTGTTTTGTTAGGAGGGATGTGCGCGCGCATAGGTGTGAAGGCAGTTTGTTAAGTGATCTACATGAGATTTTATTCGTTGGCTAAAAGGGATTCTAGCAATGGTTGCTCATGTTTCATATTTCCAAAAAGAGAAGCCCAATGCTTGTCTATTAAGTTCGTCTTTGTATTGTTGCCACAGCGGTAAAGTGGACTGTAAAAGGTGCATGAATCTTTGTGTGTGAGTTTTCTCGATCAAGTGAATAAGTTCATGTACGAAGACGTAATCCACACACTGGAA
Source organism: uncultured Pirellulales bacterium (assembly GCA_964459805.1). Lineage (GTDB taxonomy): Bacteria > Planctomycetota > Phycisphaerae > Sedimentisphaerales > Anaerobacaceae > DAOVRL01. The sequence continues at coordinate 6,916 of CAYWOD010000141.1, read as the reverse complement.
AGGTTTCTTTGCTAGCTCTAAGTTCAACCATATACGTTTATCTTTAGGGTTGCATGACCCCCACTTGGTTTTCATCTTTTTTATTCTAACTTCCTCCACTTGTACGTCAACCTTCTTTTTCCATCTTTCAAGAAGACTAGGAATGAGCTTCGTCAACTCAGCGCGATAAAATGTTTCAAATATCTTTTTTCTTTGTTGGGTTGTTGTCTCGGGTCTAGCGTATAGATCAATATGTGTCTTCCTTCGGATTTCTATTTTTGGAGGGGCATCATGGTAATCAATGTTAAGTCGATATCTATTACCAAAAAAGTAATGGCTCTCTCCTGCAACATATTCTCTTTGCGTTTGCCTTTCCTGCTTAATGAATTTCAGCTGTTGCTTTTCTATCCACGGAAGTTTTGAAGTAATAAAAAGTTTTATCGCGTCATCACGTGTATTCAAGGGAGCTGCTACTCTGATTCTTCCACTGGGCGGATAAACTCCGAGGTGCATGTTTTTTATATCTTTCTTAACCGCGTCAAAGTGCAAGTTTGACACACGCATATTCACGTATTTAGTAGTCTTTTTGTTTTCTCGCAAGATCTAACACCATTTCAATAGTATCCATATCTTTAAGACCGCACTCTGCTAATGCCCTCTTTATAGCAAGTCTTACAGTTCTTTCCTTTATCCTGTGGCCTCGCCATGCATCAGGTTTATTCTTGAGAATAGCGTCATTTACTTTTAGTGTCACTTCTTCATTATTATCCAGATTATCATGGAGTGCTCTCTTGGCGTCAGTGTCAATACTTTTGGGATAGGTTGTTAGGCTGGATGGGTTTTTCATGTTTTGAATAAACTGTGCTATCTTTTCTAAGTAATCGGCATAATTTAATGAATCATCCTTCCTACGGCGTATAATTTCCTCTAATAATACCGACATTTTTTCGTAATATTTCGGGTTTGTTGGTTTCTCTTCGACTATTACTCGGCGTACATTATTCTCAATGACTGAAGCTACCGCTTCATTTTTCTTTTTAATACTTTCAGGTAGGCTTTCAACAGCGGATACCCCACTCTTAACTATTAGATCAATGATTGTGAGATCATCAAAAGCAGAGATTTTCTTACTTTCTTCAGCATCGATGTAAGTGTCGATGAGATGCCGCATGGCTGGTTCATACGCTTTTAAATCTATGTGATCTCCACTTGCTAGTCTGATCTCAGTTTTTACTGCCTCGTAATATTTTACTTCCTCTCTGATCTGCTCCCTTTCTTTTTTGTTATATCCTGCCTCTGCCATCTCATTAGCTATATTCGCATAAGCGCGTATTAATGAAGAAGTAGCTCTATACAAAGCAATTCGTTGTTGCGCCGTGTTATGGAGGTCATCTGGTTTCTCTGAATCCCCACAAAAGAAGTCTATGTAATCAATAGTTTCCTTCGGAGGCCTAACAGGCTCGCATAGTGCCCGAGCATTTTCCAAAGATGTTGTCAGTTTTTCTTTTGCAGTCTGAATCCTGTCTTTGAGTAATCCCTGAACATCTTCTCTGTCATACTCTTCGAAAGCGTTAGAAGTATAATCTGTAACCGCCTTATTGAGACTCAAAAAGAGGTCTTTATAATCGACTATATACCCGTATTCTTTGTCTTCGCTGTCAAGTCTATTTAATCTACAAACTGCTTGGAATAGTCCGTGATCTTGCATGTTTCTATCGATATAGAGATATGTTGCAGGTGGCGCGTTGAAACCAGTAAGTAGTTTATTAACTACGATCAGGAGTTTCATTTGTCCCGGTTGTTCTACGAATTTCTTCTTGACTTCGTCTTCAAATTTTTCAGGTGTTTTTCCATCAAGCATTTTTTGATAAATCTCATATTTTAGTAGATTATCTGTATCCTCTTCCTCACTTACAGTTTCCCCTTTTATGGCATCGATGTTCGGCTCGTATGAAGTAACTATTGCGCATTTCTTTAGGCTATGATTCTGGAACAGTTCATAATATTTACATGCTTCGAAAATGCTTCCAGCGACCAGTATTGCGTTACCTCTGCCACTCATAAGTCGATCTTTAGTTTCCATGTCGAGGAGGATGTCTCCAACGATTTTATTCAATCTAGACTCAGAACTGAGAACCTTTTGCATAGTTCCCCATTTTTTCTTTAACTCTGCTTTTGCATAATCGGTTAAACCCCGTGTCTTGGCTTCAAACCAAAGATCAACTCTTTCTTGAGATGTAAGTTCTTGGCCTATTTCTCTTGCTTCATATTGTAAGTCTAAAACAAACTTATCCTCGACTGCTTGATCATA
>CAYWOD010000141.1:0-4526 GCA_964459805.1 uncultured Pirellulales bacterium | reverse complement strand
CCAACAGAGTTTTTTAATGCCGCTGTCAAAAACGATGAAATCATGAATTAGTTCAAGGAGTCGCTCTTTACTACATATAGCGGCGAGGTGCTTGTCAAGACGTTCTCTAACTTCATTATTCTCTTTCCAGCTCACGTATTTTTTTTCTGGGGTATGAATGACACCGTAGCGTAGTCCTTCGGAGTCGTTCCCTGCCATTATGAGCTGATTCGTGGAAAAGAAGTTCCTGATGAATATGTCCTTCTGATTGTCAAGATTTTGCCTGATCCCCTCTGAGACGGACACTGTGCTCCTCTTAAGTTCGAGGACTGCAACCGCGATACCATTGACATATAATACAATATCTGGTCTTTTATCGTGTTGACCTTTAATCGTGACTTCCTCAGCAATGTAGAACTCGTTTTTCTCTGGGTTATCCCAATTAATTAACCAAACTGTTTGCTTATTCTCTCCGACATCTTCTTTTACTTGGATACCGTACCGAAGATAAGTGTATACATCCTTATTGATATCATAGAGGGTCTTGTTCTGATTAGTCGCTACTTTTTCAAGTTCTCTTATTGCTTTATGAATAAGAATATCATCATATTTCTGCTTAAGGAATTTGATAAGGAGTTCTTTTTCGATATTGCTATTATCAGCTCTATCAATCCAATTGCCAAGATATGTGTACAATAATATCTCACTGAACAGCCTTACAACCCTATCTTGGGTTTTTCTCTCTCGCTGTCCTACGGTCATTTTAATCGTATCTTTCCCGTTAATAATTGCTGCATCATGCCCTTTTTTATCATGAGATATTTATCTCTATTTATCTCTAAAGATTTAATTTCTGCATCCATAACTGAAAGAACTTGAGCTATAGCTTGTTGTTCAGGTTTACCCGAAGGTACTTTCACTTTGAAGGTCTCAAACTGCTCTCTGGACAAGTATGAAATTGTTGTTCCAGATGACAATTTATTTAATTCTTCAGCAAAGAATGACAGGTAATAGTAAAAAAAATTGTTAGATGCCTTTTTTTCATTAAAGAGTAACCCGATAAAAGTTTGATTTGAAACCAGCGGTCTGCCTACAATAGCACATCTTCCTAAATCTGCGCTACAGGATACAAGTAAAGTTCCTTTGGGATGAACTTTTAGATTCATCAACTTGATAATTTCATCGTCAACATACTGATTAGACTGCGAATCTACTAGGACTTTCCCATCAAAGTCCTCAATTCTACACCAAGGGATGCTTCCCCTGAATTGTTTTGGTTTGTTACGCATTGGTACAATAAATTGAGTAACAATTTCCTTGAGTTCAATAATTTTCCAATCTCCGTTAAACCCAGACAGGCGTTTCTTACATGTTAACAATTCCTGCATTACGCCTAATTTTGTCTGACGCTTCTTTTCAATAAGCTTGTCAAGATTCTCAATTAGTTTTATGATGCCCTTAATGGTCTCGACTATGGCGATTTGCTCTTTTTTTTCCGGTAAAGGAATTAACATCTCTGCAATCATGTCCATTCTTACAGAATCAACAGAAGATTTTGCTGTCATGGACATTATCCTTGTTAAAAAATGATCGCTAAAATAGAGAAAGAAAAAATAGCCATCGAGTTCATTATCAAAATTACTTATTTTATACACTCTTTGATGAAAATCAAACTTTCCATTTACATAATGATATACTTTCCCAGTTCCGACACCATCGCCAGCAGTCAGTACTGCCTCGCCATCAAATGAGTATGTATTTATCCTTTCAACGTTCTGAGATCGTACGAAAAATGGGAATCTACCATCTTCAATTCTGTCTTGCGTGTTCTTTGAACCTGTTGTTATGTTAGCATGGTTCTGAATTTTATCGATTCTCCAATCTTCTGGTATAATACCACTTTCAGTTTGTTTATACCCTACTTTTACTGTTTCTATTACCATACGAAACCCATCTTCTCTAAGTGACGGTCTACTTTTTTCGCGAGTGCTTGGGTATTCTCAGCGATTACTGGTAAAGGAGTTTCGTATCTATCTGCAAGTTCCCGTATCCTTCCCGCAAGTTTATAAGAAATCCGTTCCATTTCCCCATTAACTAAGGCCTTAATTGAAGTTAACCACTTGTCCTCGACAACCAAGTCTTTAATCTCTGCTTCCGTGAGGTGACGGTACTTCATTAATAAGTTCTTATCCAAATCATTCTCAGCAGTTTTAATTTCCTTTTTTAGTTCTGAATCCCTATCCATGAGCTTTCCATACTCTGTTAGCATAGCAAATTCGTCTGTAAATTCTGGATCGTATTTGATTTCCTTGAGTCTCTTCTTAATTTCTCCTTTGATAATTTTACCAGTATCGCTTTTTATGTTAGAGAACACATCTTCTTCGTTGTTCTCTTCATCCAATATTTGCATTTGATCTCTGATTTTCTCAAGCTGTGTTTGTATGGCACGAAGAGCGTTTCTTTTTATTGTAAAGTATCTATTGATGACAAGGTCTTTTGGAATGAGATCGCAGTCCCATCCTGTCTCTTTTCCTTTTTTGTTCTTGAGTGTGCTGATCTCAGCCTTCCAACCATTTGATACTAATAGATATGCATCGTCTTGCATTGTCTCCGACCAATAGGCCATTATATCCTGATAAACGTCATATTTATCGATGAGTTCCAACTTTGAAAATGCATCAAGGAGACTCTCAGAAATCGTTAATATGAATTCTTTTGGTTTGGCTCCAACACCAATCTCATGAAGTACAGGGAGACTTTTTATCTTCCATTGATCAAACACCCTCTCAATTGTTTTTGAGTATGTTATAAACTCAGAGTGATTAAATATTGACGATTTGATTTCTGACTGATCCACCTTTAGCACTGAATATCCAGCTCTAGTATTTGGAGAGAAAAGAACTTGTCTAATACTTGGGTAAACTCTCCAGTATGAAGCTAAATTGTCAATATCTTTATTCGGAATGCCTCCTCTCAGGTGTGCTTCAATATCTTGTAAATCTTCATCCTCTTGACTGTCTATGTATCTTGGAATGTTTAGGTTGTAATCATTTTTCTTGTCTGCAATCTCCGATACTGGAACCATTCTTGAGTATTTGGGAAGTTCTATTTGTTTTGTGAATGTATCTACAATCTTATGGATATCTCTATCTCGGAGCCGGTTTTTATTCCCATCTTTGAAAAACCCCTTACTTGCATCAATCATGAAGATGCCCTTACGGCTTAAAGCAAATTCCTTGTCAAGGACAATAAGACAAGCGGAAATACCCGTTCCATAGAATAGGTTGGGAGGAAACCCAATAATCCCTTTGATGTAACCACGCTTAATGACGTTCTTTCTGATTTCTGCTTCTACGTTTCCTCTAAACAGGACTCCATGAGGTAGAATCACAGCACCTTTTCCTGTACTTTTCATTGACTTGATGATGTGAAGGAGGAACGCATAGTCTCCATTTTTCTTAGGGGGTATGCCATACCCATCAAATCGTTTAAACTCGTCTTCTGATGGAATTATACCATTGCTCCATGATTTTGTGGAGAATGGAGGATTAGCAACCACAAAATCAAAGGTCTTCAAACCTCCATCTTTATTTTTATGGTATGGGTTCGAAATGGTGTTCTCTCTCCAGATTATGGCATCTGGGTTCTCATGAAGCCACATATTCATTACAGCTAATGCCCTCGTCGCTACATCGATCTCTTGACCATAGATGGTGATTCCTTCCGGAGTTTCATCGGCCACCTTAAGTAATAATGAACCTGAGCCGCATGTGGGGTCGTATACGGTCTTATCTTTTCTCTTCGCATATTGTGCTCCAATTACTTTGGCCATCACTCTGGATACTTCAGCTGGTGTATAGAATTGACCTTTGCTTTTACCCGACTCTGTAGCAAAATGACGCATTAAATATTCATATGCATCCCCAAGAATATCATCACCCTCTGCCCTATTCTTACTGAAATCAAGAGCCTCGTTCTGAAAAATAGCTATTAGATTTGAAAGACGGTCTTGCATAGCTTTGCCTCTGCCAAGCTTGTCAGAGTCATTAAAATCAGCTACATCAATAACCCCCTTTAGATCGTTTGCTTCAGCAAGCCTGGCGATGATCTTGTTGATACCATCCCCAATCTCTGGTTTCCCTTTCAGGTTAACCATATCCTGAAAGCTACCGCCCTTCGGGATAACCACCAGAGTATCCTTCTGTCCACCATACTTGTCAGAAACATATTTGACGAACAATAGTACGAGAACATAGTCTTTGTACTGCGAGGCATCCATTCCTCCACGAAGTTCGTCGCAACTTTTCCAGAGAGAGCTATAAAGCTCACTTTTTTTTATGGGCATATTCGTCCTCCTTCAAATGCGTGTTAATTTATATCTCAACTGTATAGATATTAGTAATCCCTCCTATTTGTAATGTTTTCAATATTAACTGTAAGTTTTAGTTATACAGTTGAATATGCTCACGGCTCGAAATATCTGAATCAGTTTGCGCGCAGGCGAATTAAATAATTCATTGAGTTTATTGGGAGATCCCTACTCCATC
>CAYWOD010000140.1:0-9264 GCA_964459805.1 uncultured Pirellulales bacterium | reverse complement strand
GCCACACGCTATGAAACCACAAATAATGTTACCCAGAATCTGACTTATTTGAACCATGCCCAAACGATTTTTCTGTGGTTCAAGTGCAAAACAGTTGGTGAGTTTAGGGATCATCTGGCATGGATTTAGCGCTTTCTGGCACCAGCATAAGCCCGTAAAAGGGCGGCACCAAGCGGATACCGCCCTATGCTGTATGCCACCATCAGGGCGCTCGGTTCGCTTCGCAGCGTTGCCCTGATGGCTATTGTATTGTATCTAACCATGCTGTTGCCTTAAAGCGTTAAATCCAAAAGAGTTAAGGCTCATGTTCACGCTCAGGTCGGTGAAAGGTTGGGAAACGAGCCATAGTCAAATGACTACGAGCTTTTTCATGCTACAAAGCTGGATGCTGGATTCTCGTTAGTGAGGAGTGAGCTAAGGTGGTCTAAAGTGACTAAAGTGAGCTAAAGTTTTAATTTGACACGGAGGGGATAGAGAAAATTAGAGAATTAGTGGATTGGGGGCGGGGGCAGCGATTATTTCGCTTGACTGGGTTGGGAATGTGGGGTAATTTGGGAGGCGAAGTTAAGGAAGATTGTTGCCTTGAGATTGCGGCGAGAGCCGGACCGTGAGATGAATGGACGGGAGTTTGTATGGCAGCAGGTGGGTGAAGCCGGGCTAATATTTCCACAAAAGCTGCGAGATTATATTTAATGGGTGACTGTCCCTAGTATTGGTTTGCGATTCTCCGTCATTAAAATAGGAATTTCCTTGCAGACCACCTCTTTCTACATACAATTATGGTCAAAAGCAGATGTGTTGCCTCTGGCAAAGCGGCTCCTGTCCTAACTCGGGTAAGTAGGACGCTGACATGGCACCTAACATGATTGCAAAATGTCGTTCGTCAGTTGGCCGGGTTATTTCTCGCGACACCAAAAAAGCTGGATCAGGCTTCTTTATTAGCAAAGACGGCCATTTCCTCACTAATAACCACGTTGTTCATACAATACACATTGATGACACGACCCACGCTATAACCGTTGAGTACTCCAACGAAATTTACATTCAAACAGTCGGTGAGACCTCTCCGGCGCGGTTGTTGATGGACGATCAAGGGGACGAACCGATCGTCTACGACTATGCAGTCTTAAAAGACCGATCAATCACCAGAAACATATGTGGCCCTTGGAGCACCCAGTGCGGCGGATCTGGGAGAAGACGTGGTGGCATGAAGATAGACTAGACAGGGGAAGCAACTCCAACAGGGAACGCTCGACATCAAAGTGAAGATACGAGACATAGGTCACCATCCCCGAGTCAGAAACTACGCTCGGATGATATCGGTTATTTTCATCAGGCGGGAGATATTGTCTCGTTCGGCCTCGGCTAATTTGTCGAAGATGAAGCGGATAGTCTCGTGCAGCTCCGGAATTACCACGTGTTCCAAGACATTGACCCTCCTTCGCGTCATCGCAAGCTCCGTGGCTAATAGGCGGGCCTGCTTTTCCTTCTCGGCCAACTCAACCAAAAGGTCGAACGCCCGCTCCAGCGCCAATAGCGCCACGTCCATCTCGCCGGACGTCGTCGCATAGCCGTAGCAGATAATCTCGCCGGATATCTCCTTGGTCAGGTGCGGCACCTTCACGTTCATTATATTGGCGAAATCTACGGCCAGGCTGAACTTCTTCGTGGGCACTTCAAGCGCGGCCTTGGTATGTTCCGGCTCCATCGTCGCACGAGCTAACATAAACCTCCGGCACGTCTCTAACAGCTCGGCCTCGACCTGCCGGCGCAGCGGCTGAATCTCCCTGGCGATTTGAATTAGCTGCCGGGAAATCTCGTCCCTCTTTTCGCTCAGCAGACGATGCCCCCGGCTCGCCAGCGCCACGCGCTTGCGCAGCCGTAACAACTCCATTCGTGTTGCATTAACATTAGCTAACATAATTAGTACATGAGTATACGGGTATATGAGTATATGAGTAGATGGGTAGATGAGTAGATCGTTTACTCATTGACGCTTTTACTCATTGACGCATCCACTCATCCACTCTTCGTCTTCCGAAATTTCGGCATATACTTCTCGATGAGCTTCAGATCGATGCGTTTTAGCTCGACGTTCTCGAACATGCTCAGCAGCTCCCAGCCAAGATCGAGCGTCGTCTCAACCGAGCGGTTCTCGTAATAATCCTGCGAGATGTACCGATTCTCGAACTCGTTGGCGAATTTCATATACTTCTTATCTTCATCCGACAGCGCCGCCTCGCCCATAATCGTGGCCAGCTCCTGGCACTCCTTGCCGCGGGCGTAGGCGGCATAGAGCTGGTTATAAAGGTCCGCATGGTCCTCGCGGGTCTTGCCTTCGCCGATACCCTTGTCCTTCAGTCGCGAAAGGCTCGGCAGAACATCAACCGGCGGCGAGACGCCCTGTCTGTGTAACGGCCGCGACAGAATAACCTGGCCCTCGGTAATATAGCCCGTCAAGTCCGGCACGGGGTGCGTCTTATCGTCCTCCGGCATCGTCAACACCGGAACCATAGTAATAGAGCCCTTCTTACCCTTGATCCGCCCTGCCCTCTCGTAAACCGTTGCAAGGTCGGTATATAGATAGCCGGGATACCCGCGCCGACCGGGGACCTCTTTTCGCGCTGCGCTGATCTCACGCAGCGCCTCGCAATAGTTCGTCATATCGTTCAAGATCACTAAGACGTGCATATCCAGCTCGAATGCCAAATACTCGGCTGCCGTCAGCGCGAATCTCGGCGTCGCTATTCGCTCAATCGCAGGGTCGTTCGCAAGATTGACAAACATAACCGCCCGCTCGATTGCGCCGGTATTGTGCAAATCGTCGATAAAGAACTGGGCCGCCTCGAACGTAATCCCCATAGCCGCAAAGACAACCGCAAATGCCTCGCCCTTGCCGAGGACCGTCGCCTGCCGGGCAAACTGGGCCGTCAGCTCATCGTGCGGCAGACCCGCTCCGGAGAAAATCGGCAGCTTCTGCCCGCGCACGAGCGGATTGAGCCCGTCAATCGTCGATATGCCCGTCTGGATGAACTCGTTCGGATAGTCGCGTGCGTAAGGATTGATCGGCTGGCCGTTAATATCCAGACGCTTGTCGGGAATAATAGCAGGACCATCGTCTTTCGGCTCACCAAGACCGCTAAAGACCCGCCCTAAGATATCCGGTGACACACCCAATTCCAGAGGTTTGGCCAGGAACCGGACCGTACTGCTCTCGACGTCGATACCACGAGTGCCCTCGAATACCTGCACGAGCACCTTGTCGTTCTCGACCTGGAGAATCTGGCCGTGACGTATCGAGCCATCGCCCAATTCGATATCGACAATATGCCCGTACTTGGCCTTGTCAACCATCTCGACCAGCATGAGCGGACCTTGAATATTCGCAACTGTTTGATATTCCTTTATAGACAGCATCACAAACCCTTATAAGTGATTATTGTTTACTCATAACAAGAATTCTGCAAAACTCTTATCACAATTCAACCCGATATTAGTCCAACTGACTTTCCAACAACAAGATGACGCCCGGCTCAGCTAACCGCCGAACTCTGCAATCGCTTCATCTGCTCTTCAATGGTCTTTCTTATTTGAACGATTTTATTTATCTCTTTTTCGGGAACGTATTTTGCCCTTGCGATTTCTTCACGGACGGCCAGCTTGAAGATCTCAGCCGTTTCAACACCGACATCGATAGCCGCAAGCGCCTGCTTGTGGAAGTACAGCACCGTCTTGAGCATCTCGTACTGCTTGGCCATCGAAGTATAAGTATCAACCTCGTGAAAGGCGTTCTGGTGAAGGAAGTCCTCACGGATCGACCTGGACGTCTCAAGCGCGAGCCTGTCGGCCGGCGAAAGCGCCTCGGCCCCGACCAGCCGCACAATCTCGAGAAGCTCAGCCTCCTGCTCCAGCAGCCCCATCGCCTCAACCGTCATCCGCTCCATCTCCCGGCCCTGCTCTTTGTCCTCGAAGCACTCCTTTAAGTATTGCTTATAAAAGCTGTATGAAGTTAACCAATCTATCGCCGGGAAGTGGCGCTGGTAGGCGAGTTCGCCTTTTAGGGACCAGAAGACTTTTATGACGTGGAGGGTAGCCTGGACGACGGAGTCGGAGAGGTCGCCGCCGGGCGGGCTTACTGCACCGATTATGGAAAGGCCCGCTTCGCGTTCGGGCGAGCCGAGGCACTCGACTCGGCCAGCCCTTTCGTAGAAGGCAGCGATTCGGGCGGCGAGATATGCGGGATAACCTTCCTCGGCGGGCATCTCTTCGAGGCGGGTGGAAATCTCTCGCATCGCCTCGGCCCATCGGCTGGTGCTGTCGGCCATCAATGCGACTGTATAGCCCATATCACGGAAATACTCAGCTATCGTAATGCCCGTATAGACCGAGGCCTCTCTGGCGGCAACCGGCATATTGGATGTGTTGGCGATCAACACGGAACGCATCATCAACGGCTCACCTGAGCGGGGGTCCTTGAGCTCGGGGAATTCGGTCAGGACGTCCGTCATTTCGTTTCCGCGTTCTCCGCAGCCGACGTAAACGACCACTTCGGCATCGACCCACTTGGCCAACTGATGCTGAACAACGGTTTTGCCGGTCCCAAATGGGCCGGGAACACAGGCGGTGCCCCCCTTGGTGATTGGAAAGAACGTGTCGATGACGCGCTGGCCCGTAATGAGAACGCTGTTCGGCACAATACGCCTTTTTGTCTGCCGCGCAATACGAACGGGCCACTTCTGCATAAGTTTGAGCTCGGTCTGGGTCCCGTCCTCGGCAACGCAAACGGCGACGGTCTGCTCGACCGTGTAATCGGCTTCGGCTATCTGTTGAATCTCTCCTTCGACGTCAGCCGGCACCATAATCCGGTGGACGACAAGGGTGGTCTCCTGGACCTGGCCGACAATATCACCGGGGCCGACCTTAGTACCCGCGCTCACGGTTGGCTTGAAGTGCCATTTTTTCTCCCTGTTAAGGCCCGGCATCGCACTTCCCCGGCTCATAAACGCACCTTCGGCATCCACCAGCAAGTTCAGCGGTCTCTGGATACCGTCGTAAATGCTCTCGATTAGGCCGGGGCCCAGCTCGACGCTCAGGGGTGCCTCGGTATCGATTACAGGCTCACCCGGACCCATACCGGTCGTCTCTTCATAGACCTGAATCGAGGCCAAATCGCCCCGCAACTCGACGATCTCGCCTATCAGGCTCAGCTTGCCAACGCGAACGACGTCATACATCCGCGCACCCGTCATACCGTCGGCTACAACAACAGGGCCTGCAACTTTTACTACCTTACCTTCTCTTGATTCACTCATTATCAAAACCTTCTTTTTTTTGGTTCAACTGCAAAAAAGTTCGTGGGCTGATAAGAAATAACACCTGTAACTCTTTTGGCTTTAACGCTTTAAGGCAACAGCATCAATGAGCATAATCCCGCCGCGATCGGGGACGATAGGCCCCGGGCCCTTCAACGGCGCCGCCGGCTTATGAGCTTATGCTGGTGCCCGAAAAGCGACAAATCCTCTTATAATCATGCGTTAATCAACCAACTTTTTTGCAGATGAGCCTTTTTTTCAACTGTTTTGCAGAATATCCGTACCCGTTGCCATTTTGAGGACTTCGGCCAGGGCCTGGGTGGCAAAGCCCTCGGATTCGGTCGTAAAAGGAACGACCACAATGCACGGGGTCGGCACATCCTGATAATCCGAGAAAACCTCTTCGACCGTAGGGGCGATATTCTCGGCAACTACTACAAGAGCATAATTCTGCCCAATGATCTCCCCGGCGGTCTCGTTGATTTGCTCGGCCGAATCGCCTACTGCGTATGTATCTACACCGAGGGCCGAGAAGGGCATTACAAAATTGGCGTTACCTATGACTGCTACTTTGCCTTCCATATTTTCCTTAAATCCGAAATTCGACCCGCCAGCGGCCGGTATCTATCCAAACGCGGCGTTGCTTCACGCTTCACGAGATACGGTCCAGGATTAGTTTTGTGTCGAGGGAGTTTTTCTTGGCGGTCAGTATTAGTCTTACCGTGCGGATTTCATTTTCCTTCATTAAGAGATATGCGATGATCGGCTGAGGGCCGGCGGTGATCTGAATGGTCGATTTCAGAAAGCCGGTCAGATGCTCATCGCACTGCTGCTCAATCTTCAGGAAAGATTTGCTCGACGCCAGGTAGCTCGCACCGACATCCACAATGCGGTAGTAAGGTGTTACAAAAAACAACGCGCCAAGGGCCTCGTAACCCAGGTCCAATCCGTGCCTGAATCGCTCTAACTCGATGAATCCGCCTTCCAAGAAGACGTTTCGCTGCTCGGACTCGGTGAACTTTAGCCGAAGCATCGTGCGTATATTCGTCAAATCAATCTGTATCTTGAATAGCCCGAGCAGAAAAACGCTTCTTAACCGGCGCGCCCTCTTGAGATTATACTCGGCCTGGACGGCATCGATTGCATAATCGATCCGGCGGATGTCCTTGTTCTGATAGTAGCCCAGGACCGCCTGGTCAACCGCCTCTTGCATATAGGTGGGAAACAGCTCGTAATTCTCCTGTTCGAATACCTCCTCGAAGACGACCGGCGAGACATTCCCATCCTCGCTGTAACCGCCGCCTAAGGGCTTTTCCGTCAGTGTCCGCCTCACCGCTAATCGCAGATTCGCAAAATCATCGCGCGTTCTCAAGAGCTCGACTATCGGCTTATCGAGCATCAATTCCGCGAAAAGCGCCCGCACCAGCGTCCTTCGAGACTGTAAAAGAGTCTCGACTTCCGCAAAGTCCATCCCTGCTGAAGGCAGAGCGTACTCGGTTCCGGCCAGCGAATCGACCACCTGCTCAAAGGTCTCGGCGTTGGCCATATCGAGCAAGGTCGCGCGGCTAAGCATCTGCATTTCGTAGACACGAACCTGGGCTGTCTCGAAGGCATAGCGCCAGTCGTCACCGCCGATGGGCGGATACGTGTAGAAATCAATAATGGGTTGTTTAGCAACTTCAATCATTTCTGAGTAACCACGGTCAATTTCTCAATACTCTTCCTGGCGAGTTCTTTGCGGCTCTCACCTATGTCCATATCCACAATCTTCCTATAAACCTCTAATGCCTTTATGGAACAGTTTAAATCATACTGATAAGTTCGAGCTATATCGTACAAAATAGATGGCTTCATCTGCTCAGGCTTCCACTTAAAGCTTTTCAACTGCTCATCCGCCAAATCGTAAGGAAAATCTGTTTGTCCTGAAACCCAGTCCTCATACTTTGCCACTACCTTTAAGCCATCTTCGAGACTCTCCAAGTATTCTTCGGCCCGGCCGCCATAAAAACGTGGGTATCTGCGCATAATCAGCTTATAAATGTCACGAGCGTTGTCAAAATCCTGAAGCTGGCAATATGTTTTTGCCATCATCTCCATAGTGCTATCTTCGTGAGGATTATACTTCAACCGAAGATACCACGTTTGAGTTTCTTTTTTGAACTCTTCCAATGCCTGCTGATACCGGCCCTGCTCATAATACTTTTTCCCCAGTTTTTTATAGCGGTTCTGTGCTATACCGACGAGGGAAGAATACATCAGCGTGAATATGACGATGTAAAAGATTACGTTTTTTCTGTTTTCTTTTTGAGGCGGGGCCAGGAATATCAGGCAAAATACGCTGGCGATTGCAATCCATTCCGACCAGAAACCCTGCACGGAATAGCCGCGAGCTACTCCAATGAGCCCAACGACTAAAAGCTGGAAGCAGCCGCAAAGGCCAATAAATATTAAAACCCGGCGAAGTGTCAGCAGTGTTGATTTAAGTCTCTTCATTACCTTCTGATGAGCGCCCTCATTTTCTGGTTCCGCCTTTTCTCTTTTCTGCTATACGGCATTTAGTTCTCAAACAACTCTTTTGCCAGTTCGATTTCCAGGTCTTTGCGGGTCTGGTCGAGCAGTACGTCCACCGAGACATTGGTCTTAATTTTACCCTGTCTCAGAAGAAAGCCGGCCCCAAGATTGTGCTTGTCTGGGGCCAGTTTCAGATTGCCCTTACCGGTCTTGGCCAGCTTGCTGTTGGCCTGCTCGATAAAAGACGCATCGATTCGGTCCTCTTGGGCATCAACGATAACCTCTTCTTCTCCCGTTTCGACCGCTTCGAGCATTAGCTGCTTCATAAGCCCGCAGTATTCTTCGTCCGGGAGATTGCGCAGTCGCTCGCGGGCCTGCTCGAAGACGTCATCAAGTATTCTTCTCTTCTCGGCCAAGTATTCCTTGGCGATCTGCATCCTCGCGGCCGCCAATAAATGGGAACTCTCGTCCCTAGCGGCCTTTTCGGCAAGCGTCTCGGTCTGCTTTCTATACTCGACCAATTGCTCGTCGAGTTTGGCCTGCTCGTCGGCCTGCTTCTCCTGCGCCTGCTGCGTTATCTTCTCGGCCTCGGCCTTGGCATCGGCGAGTATCTTCTCTATGACCTGTTGTGCTTCCATAATCTCGTATCTCGTCCCTTCAACTTCACTCAGGGCAGGACCGCGTATCGTGTTTAAGCGGTCAAGCCGCTACAGCCGCCTCGGGCCAGCTAATCCCAAACAGCAGGATAAACAATGTTACCACCAATCCAAGCATCGCGTAAAGTTCCACCATAACTGCATATATAACGCCTGCCTTGAATGCCATTTCAGGTCTTTTTGCAGCCATCATGATGCCGCCTGCACAGACCTTACCCTGAAAAATAGCACTTACCAAGCCGGCAAAAGCGATAGGCAAACAAGCTACCAACACTTCCAAGCCGAGTGTGAAACTTAGTTCCGGGACACCGGTTCCGCCGAAGAAGTTTAGTTTGCGCATAGCCATAAAAGCTGCCAAAAAGCCGTACAAACCCTGTGTACCAGGCAGTAAAACCATAATAAAGACCTGCCCATACCTTTCCGGCTTTTCGCTCAACACGCCTGTAGCGCTTCTGCCGGCAATACCGATTCCAATTGCCGAGCCGATACCAGCCAATAAAGCCGCCAATCCTACGCCAACCAAGGCTAATGTCAGACCATCCATTACAAAACCTCTCTTTCTTCTTTAGAAACGATTTATTAGATTTCCTTGGTAATATAGATGTGCCTATATTTCTTGTTAAGCGGCTCGAACGCCCTGCCGCCGCCGATGAGGAACTTGGGGAAAAACTCCGCGTATTGCAATCTCAAGGTATGAACAAACGCACCTAAAGCATTTATAGCTATGTTGAATCCGTGTCCGCCAACAAGTACTAATATCATTGCTACAATACCTATGCCGTAAG
>CAYWOD010000139.1:7307-9305 GCA_964459805.1 uncultured Pirellulales bacterium | reverse complement strand
CTTGTTCGCCTTTGCGTATGCCTGTTCGGCCGGCGTGAAAACGCGATTGATGAACCGCTCGCCGTGCCGCTTGACCATATCCTGTATCCGAGGGCAATCAACAAGGTCTATGCCGTGCGCCACAAATTCCATCTATGAATCCCGACAAATGCGCTACTCGATATCCGTCATTTCGTCTCTACTGCCGTCTCTTCCTGGTCATTACTCATCCGGTAGATCTTCTCTAAGCAGAAATCCACGAATTCGTCTGTCTCCCCGATTGCCGCTTGGCGCAGAAGTCTTTCATTAAGCCTTATGATCGCCTCGTTCTGACGGTCCGCAAGAATTCTATTGTTCACCTGGCCCTGTACTTTTTCAAGCGGCTCGTAGCCTTCCAATTGCCACTCTTCCAGCTTCATTATGAAAATATGTCCCACTATCTCAATAGGCCCTGCTGTTTCGCCGGTTTTGATCTGCTCTGCCTTCTCCACGAGAATATCGTAAGGCTTCGCCAGCGAATCCGGCTGCAGCGCCGGCCACAATCCATCGAACGCCCGCCTGTGCCCGTGTGAGTATTCCTTCGCTAACTTGCCGAAATCTTCCCCGGCCCTTATTTGCCCCACAAGTTTCTCGCCCAGCTTTCTTGCTTCTTCCAGCCGATTCTGATTCGGGTCCGTTGTCTCCAGCTTTGCAATTTCTATGTCGATCAGCCGAAACTTCAGCTTTGCAGCCTTTAAAAAAAGCTCGTCCTTATTCTTCTCGTAATACTCGACCAGCTCACCGTACGTGACGGGCTTCTTGTAAGGCAGTTTTGATGCCAGATACCATTGAGTGATAATAAATCTCTTATGCCCTTCTTTGTAACTTTCGCGGTCCATTCCCATCTCTTCAAGTGCCTCGTCCGCCTTGGCCTCGTTGCCGCCGTACTTCAGAATAAATTTCCTCAGTTCCTTTTTCGCCATCTTATCTACGGCCTCATCGGCGTTGCTTCCGATTTCTCTCTTGGCGTGCTGATAGAGTAAAACGCCGGAGATGCTGCTCATAACAACCTCTTTCAGCGAACGTCTCGCTTGCTCCTTGAACTGCTCAAGATCGCTGCTTTGAGCTATCGGCCTAAGAAGCTCGGCAACCGACATGTCTTTGGCATACGGGTCCGCCGATGCCTCGATTATCTCGTCGCTGGTTATCGTCTCCCCGCCCACTATCAGCACAAGCCCGCCGGCCTCTTCCACAAGCTGTATCTTCTCCGTTATCGCAACCCGGTCCAGCTCGGCCTCTGTCAGCGCCCACTTGTTCTCGCCGCACCCGCCGGCCGATAGCAGAACCAGAAAACAGCACACCACAAGCAGCCATGGCCCCCTGTAACTTGTTTCTTTACTCATCTTGACTCAAGCTCCCAACCCTCAAGGCCGATTTCTCTCACGGATTCTGGGGCGCCTGCGGATTGCCCTTTAGCCCGATTTCGTCGGCCACCTCCCGCATCCCCATTATCGTGTCGTTGATAAGCTCGCCCACTTCGGCGCCCAACATCTCGGCGCCTTTCGCGATTACCTCCCGGTTGACGCCCGCCGCGAACGATTTATCCTTCCATTTCTTCTTCACGGATTTGACCTTCACATCCAGCACGCTTTTGCTCGGCCGCACCAATGCGGTCGCCACCACGAGCCCCGTTAGCTCATCAATTGCGTAAAGCACCTTCTCAAGCTCGCTTTGAGGCTCAACGTCCGTGCATATACCCCACCCGTGCGAAACCACCGCCCGGATGTATTCGCCCGGCCAGTCGTGAGAGACCAAAATCTCTTCTGTCTTGTGGCAGTGCTCATCGGGAAATTGCTCATAGTCCAGATCGTGGACCAGCCCGATCACACCCCATTTCTCCTCATCCTCTCCGCGCTTGCGCGCACAGTATCGCATCACCGCCTCAACCGCCAGCGCGTGCTTAATTAACCCTTCGCTCTTGTTATATTCCTTCAGCAGCGAAAGTGCTTCTTCTCGGCTCGGCCCAGCTTCTGCCATAAC
>CAYWOD010000139.1:0-7207 GCA_964459805.1 uncultured Pirellulales bacterium | reverse complement strand
CCCAAATTGCAATCCCTATTTCCAAATCACGCGCATAGCTCAACCTCCGCTTTGCGCCGAAACCACGCTGGATACCCAATTGACCAGGCACGACGTTTCCTCGCCTTTCGCTATACTGATTCCAGAATCAATCTTCTCGTAAAACTGCACCATCAAATGGTACTTCTTGTTGATTTTCTCATACTTTGACACCAGCTCCTGCAACTGCTTCGGCCTAGTGAAAGCCCAGAACGCGAACATATTCACATCGTTCTCCAGACTGCTTTGAGAGTACTTCACCAGAAAACCGCGGTTCAGCAGCTCCTCCGTCTGTCCGAAGATGTCCTCTTGCCCGAGCATCTCCACTCCCGTCCCTTTGTATTCCCAGCCGCCTTCGTTCACGGCTTTCCACGCCTCCTCGGGGAATTTGTTCTTGTAGTTCACAAGGAATATGCTCGATAGCTCCGAGTGCATCTGGCTCAGCAAAAACTGCCCGGTGTATCCCTTGGACCGCCCCTCGCTGTTTACATAAAGAGCGGACCTGCCGTACGCGGCCCCGAAACCCTTGCCGTAGAACTTCATACCGCTGATCAGGTATATGTCCGTCAGGTTCTTCTCAAGCACGCCCTTCGGGTATTCCGCAAGGAACTTCTCCACTGCCCCGAGGACCCTGTCAATTTCTTCCGCCGGCATTTGAGAGCCTTGGCCCGATATCGGCTCGGGCAGCCATTTCGCCGGAAAGAACGCCTTCGCATCGTACCTATGATGGACTTTCACCCCGTAGTTCCTTTTGATTTCATCGATCCTCGCTTCAATCGTGTTCGGCTCTTCGTCCACCTTCTCGTTTACCTTTTCCACCCCCTTTTCCATCCCTTCCTCATCCGCCTTCTCACCGACCTTCTCGTCCCCCTTTTCGTTCACCTTTCCGGCCACCTTCTCGTCCCCCTTCGTCTTCTCCCCGTCGCTTTCGGATCGCCCCTCGAACTTCTCTCTATCGAAAATAAAAATGCCTCTGCCCACCCCGGCCGGGTCGCCTTGCTTGGCCACCTGAAAAGCAATATATCGCCCGTCGTCGCTAACCACCGGATTCGACGCCTTATAGCCCGGATAGTCGGAAAAAAACGTCATCCGCTTCGTCCTGCCCGACCCATCCAGCGCCAGCTTGTAGAGGTCGATATACCGCGTCCCTTTGCCGCTGTGCTTATCGCATTCGACTAACGTATGTTTGCCGTCGGGAAAAATGCCTTCCGGCTCATCGTACTGCTCCGGCGCCTTCGAGTAGTTCACCACCTTGCCCGTCTCAAGATTAAGCCCGCAAACTTCCGTACCCTGATACCCGTAGGCGCTGAATATAAGCTCCTTCTCATCAGGCGGCCGAAGATTCTGGGCCTCCAGCCCGGTCTTAAACGGCAAATCCTGCCTATCCAGAACCTTCTTCTTGTTCGCCAGTTTCGGTGTGCCGTCTTCATATACTATGTCCGCCGAATAGAACGCTCCATCCTGCGTCCAGACGATGTGCATTCGCCTGCGCGAAGCCGCCGGCCCTTCCGAGCACTTCTCGCCTAACGGCACGGGCGGCTCCGAAAGGTCCTTCTTCAAGACCCAAAGCTCGGCGTTCTTCCCGCTCCTGCTCGCCCACGGATTAGTCGCATCAAACTGCCGCGCCCCCGAAAGCAGAATATCGCCGTTGCTTAGATACAGCGCCCGCGTGTAGCCCTCGTGGAAGTAGCGATGCGTCATCGCACGGATAATCTTCGTCTCTAAGTCAATTTCATACGCGTCGCCGAATGTCTTCTCGATAAACAGGATGCGCTTCCCGTCGCCTGACCAGTCCGCCCTTTGCCCGAAATATGTCAACCGCTTTATGTGCCCCGGCAGCTCATCTAACGGCGACTTGCCCTCCCTGCTCGCCGCCCCCCTCGCACACTCAGCCCCTACCATCCCCACCAAAACTGCCAACAGAATCTTACTTACCCTGTCCATATCTTTTCTCCTGTTTTTCTCCCTTAGATTAGCCAAATTTAACAAGACCTGCTAATTCACGTCCCATTTTAATACGCCTATTATTTCCGGATTCTTGTTTCGATCCAATTCCCGTTTTGGTCCAGTGTCACCTTAGTAGGAGTCAAATCATTATTTGTAGCAGTAATCGTAAATTTTAGAGGCCCCAGGCTGCTTACGCTAAAGCTGAGCATATCTGGTTTAAAGTATTTACCAAGAAGGTCATATTTCATAAACCCCAGCGCCTCAAAATCATTATCCGCGGGCAATTGTGAATTTAGCGTTGGATTCGCTGCGTAAGCACGTATAGCAACAGCTATAGTTTTCACAAACGCTTTCCCTTCCGACCACTCTGCCGTCGAATTCTGTTCAATTTCCTCGACATTCCACTTCAATTCACTTGCGTCCTCGGCCCGAGGCAGCTTGCCGTCAAAATCGTTTCCGTAAATCTGCATTGCCTTGCCGAGACCAGTCAGATTCGTGCTGGAAGAATGCGACCGAATTCTACGTTGCAGGGCAGGGAGCAGAACATAGAAAAGTACAAAGACAGCCAAAACACCTACGAGTATCCCGACTACTAAAAACAACTGCCTTTTCTTCTGCTCATGGCTATTGCTCATCTTCATCCTTTCCAATCCTTATTCCTTCGTGCCTTTGTGGCTGAACATCTTCCGCCTCCGCCTTCGTTTCCTCCTTAACCTCCCACTTCAATTCTCCGATTCGCTTTGCCCTCACAAATTCCACATGCCCATCATCGAACAATATGTTGCACCCATCTCCCCTGTGGTTCTCAAGCGTCAGTATCTCCTGCCCACCAAATTGATTCCGCCCTCCCTTAGTCTCAAACAACAAAACCACGTCCGGCGGGGAGTTCGGCTCACAATTCGGATTCATTGCATAATAACACCTTTCGTTTTTCGGAACCGGCCAGGGAAGCACTTGCCGTTTCCATCGAAACTTAACGCCTGGACAATAGAAGCGTTCCATATCCACCTGTTCATGCTTCAAAATCAAATCACACCATTGGTTTGGTTCCGGGTAGTGTCCTCGGTTATCATTGGCGTAAATCAGCATCGCTTTACCCAATCGACTTAAATTGCTACCGCACGCCATGCGCAACGCAGTTGATACTGGTCCACAGGTTTCCATCCACCAGAAGACCGAAAGAAACACAGTCAAAACTAGCCCGAAAATAGCAAACGTACTGTCTTTGAACTTCTCTCTCGACCTCGATTTCCATTCAAGCACCACTACTCCAATAAGTAAGCCAACAGGGCACACCAAACTTAGAAAAAAACTGCATTGCTGCAGGAAATGGTAACCAGCCGTGCTCCTGGTGAGAACATATAGCAAAAGAGAGCATAGAAAAAGCAAAAAAGGGCATAAGAGAACAAGTAACGTTATGGCTGCTATTCGTTTGGAAATTCTTGCGAGTGCCACATACCCCAGAATCAATCCGACAATCCCCGATAGACCGACGATATTCCGAGCTACATACTCACTCCACCAGGGACGATAAAATAGGATCCTCCAAGCTAAGGTCAGAACGCCCAGAACACCAAGTGACACCGAAGCTATCGCCAGCTTGCTGATTTTCGGTTTTTGGCCTTGTGTGTTTTTTCCTATCTCACTCACTGTTTCTCCTCTGCCAGGATTTTCCGCAACACGCTAATCATCGTCTTCGGCTCGAAGTAGTTCTTCTCCAATCGCAGGTATGCGGTCTTGGGCTCCGGGATTCTGACTTTGCCGCTCGTCTCTGCGAGTAAAGCCTCGGCTTGGCCGTCGGCCTCTTTGTCAAATGAGAGTACCAGATCCTGAGCCGAAGCGACAATACTTTTTATCCCCCGCCTGCTCGCCTTGATTCGCAGTTCTGCTAATTCTAACAGCAGCCCAACCTCTTCCGGCATCGGGCCATACACATCGGCCAGCTCACCCTTAATCTGCTCTAAGTCCACATCATTTCGCGCTACGGCAATCTTGCGATAAACATCCATCCGATGCCTGTTAATCGGTACATAGTTCTTGGGTATATACGTCGCAAAGCCCAGATCGATAACCGCGGTCGGTATCGGCTCGGTCGGCTCATTCTTCAATCGCCGCACCGCCTCGGCCAACAATTCGCAGTACATCTGATAGCCCACCGTCTGGATATGCCCGGACTGAGCAGCCCCCAATATATTGCCCGCCCCGCGAATCTCCAGGTCCCGCAGCGCTATCCTAAAGCCCGCCCCCAAGTGCGAATACTCCTCGATGGCCTTGAGTCGTTTGGCCGCCAGGGGCGTAATCGACCGTGTCGCCGGCAGCAGTAAATAAGCATACGCCCGATGCTTGTACCGCCCCACCCGCCCGCGAAGCTGGTGCATCTCCGCCAGGCCGAACCGGTCCGCATCGTTCATCAAAATCGTATTGGCGTTCGGAATATCCAGCCCCGATTCGATTATCGTCGTGCAGACAAGCACGTCCGTCTCGCCCAATACGAAATCTATCATCGCACCTTCAAGCTCGCTCTTGCTCATCTGCCCGTGAGCGATAGCGAACCTCGCATCGGGCACAAGCTTCCGCAGGTCCCACGCCTTCCTCTCGATCGACCGGACCCTGTTATGCAGAAAGAACACCTGTCCCTGCCGATTCAATTCACGCAGGATCGCCTTTTTTATAAGCTCCGGATTGTAGCCCGTCACGTTCGTCACAATACTGCGCCGATCCAAAGGCGGCGTCGCCAGCGAGCTGATGTCACGCAGTCCCAATAGTGACATGTGCAGCGTCCGAGGAATCGGCGTCGCAGTCATCGTTAGAACGTCAACATTGATGCGCAGCCTCTTGAGCCTCTCCTTATGCTCGACCCCGAACCGCTGCTCCTCGTCGATTATCAAAAGCCCCAAGTCCTTGAATCCCACGTCCCCGCTCAACAGTCGATGCGTCCCGATAAGGATATCAACCCTGCCCGTTTTCGTCCGCCCGATTATGTCTCCGGCCTCTTTCGTCGTCCTGAACCGGTTCAGCACCTCGATATTCACCGGAAAATCCGCAAACCGCTCGGTAAAAGTCCTCCCATGCTGCACACAAAGCACCGTAGTCGGCACAAGCACCGCCACCTGCCTTCCGCCCTCCACCGCCTTGAACGCCGCCCGCATCGCAAGCTCCGTCTTGCCGTACCCCACGTCACCGCACAAGAGCCTGTCCATCGCCACGCCTTCCCGCATGTCCGCCTTGATTTCCTCGGCCGCCGTCGTCTGGTCCGGCGTCTCCTGATAAGCAAACGACTCCTCGAATTCCATCTGCCAGTTTGAATCGGCCCCGAATGCAATCCCCCCGGCCGTCTGACGCTTCGCCTGGACCTCAAGCAATCCAGCTGCAAGGTCGCTAACGGACTTAGCAACTTTTTCCTTTTGCTTCTGCCACCTCTTCGACCCTATCTTACTCAGCTTAGGCCGCTTCGGACTCGTACCTATGAACTTCTGCACCAGCGCGATATTCCGCACCGAAACCTGCATCTTCACCCCGTCGGCGTACCGAATCGAAAGATACTCGCTCGTCCCACCTTCCTCCTGTATCGTCTCGGTCCCCAAGAACTTGCCGATTCCGTAAGAAGCGTGCACCACATAGTCGCCCTCGTGCAGATCGCTCAGCGTATCAACCGGCGATGTTACCCGCGCCGGCCGCCGCCTGCGCCGAAGCGCAAATTGCCCGAACAGCTCGTGATGACTTATCACAATCGTATCCAGCGAATCTACGACAAACCCCTGATTGATAAACCCCGGAAGCAGCTTAAAATTCGCCGGAATCTTCTTATTAATTTCTTTGACAATCTCCCCCACCCGCTTGATCTCCGCTTCCGCTTCGCAGTAAAGCAGCACTCGCTTTCCCTTTTTCGCCTCCGCCACCAATTCTTCCAGCGCCGCCTTATGCCCGGCCCACACCGAAGTCGCCTTGTGCTGAAACTGCTGCACACTCTTGACATCTACCTTGAGAAAATCCCCCGGCTCGGTGGCGAATCTGTGGATATGAAGCTGCGTAAACCGCCCCAGCGCCTCGTAGATATCAGCCCGGCTGTACAGCTTGCTTGCATCCTCCGCCCTGCTCAAGTACGCCTGCGCAACCTCGTCAGTTGTACCGGGCTCCTCGAAGATGGCTATCGTATCGGCGGGCAGAATATTCGCAAAAAGCTCTCTTTCGTCCTCTGCCGCCCCGCACACCGCCGAAATCACACTGATACTCTCCAGCTCCTCACTCGACCGCAGTGTATCCAGATTGATCGCGCGAATACTCTCAACAACATCCCCGAAAAACTCAACCCTCACCGCCTCCGCACCCCCCGACACATCCGCCATCTTACCATTCCGGCCCGCTCCACCTTTGTCATTGCGATTCGCTTCCCCTTTGTCATTGCGAGGAGCGCAGCGACGCGGCAATCCCTGTCCCCGCATGTCTTTGGCGGGGATCAAAACCTTCCCGCTAATCAAAGGCGCGTAAATATCAACAATCCCCCCACGCCGCGCAAACTGCCCCGGCAAATCGACCCTCTCAACCCGCTCGAACCCGTTATCGACCAGCCACTCAACAACCTTCTCCGGCGACACTTCTCCCTGTATTTCAAGCCCAAGACAGCTCGCCTCCAACGCCTCCGGCTTAGGCACCGGCTGACAAAGCGCCTGCACCGACGCCGGTATAATAAGCTTCCCGCCTCGTCCCAACGCCTCGGGACTCGCCGCCTCTGTCCCCTTTTTGTCATTCCCGCGCAAGCGGGAATCCATTTCCCCTCCGGTTGCGCAATCGCCCTGCCCAACCAATTTCAGCGTCACTCTCAGCCGCTCTGCCCGTATCTCATCGGTCGCATCCGCCAAATCCTCCTCGCCCTCCCACGCCGGCAATGCCTCGACCCTTTCGCCCCCGAAAGTGTGCAAATCGTCCGCCGCCTGGTCCGCATCATCAATATGAGGACAGATGTACAGAATCGCCCGGCCAAGCCGCTCAGATACGTGAACGCCTAACATGCGCGCAAACGACCCCCACGTCCCCTCAATTCGAACCACCCCCTGGCCAACTTCACCGAGCCGCGAGACTATCTCGTGGACCGTCTTGTCCCGCCCAAGATCCATTACCCCATTGTACGGCAAACAGCACCCTCACACAATCCTCCTCTCATTCCCGCGAAAGCGGGAATCCAAAATATAACAACAGTGTCAATCTGCGTTAATCCGCGTCTAATTCCTTTGCGCCTTCGCGC
>CAYWOD010000138.1:0-9344 GCA_964459805.1 uncultured Pirellulales bacterium | reverse complement strand
CTCAAGCGCAGCTTGGGGATGGCCTACCCAATTCTCAATTTCGTCCCCACTTCCGGGCAAACTCCGCAAAGTCCGCCAGATCTATTCTGCCGTCCGGCACAACATCCTCCTCAATTCCGCCCTCCGGCCCGGTCCAGAGCCATTGGCTGCTCAATTCCGCCAAATCACCGAAATCGGGAATCTCATCAAACATCATGAAGCTGCCGGCCGGACTTGCTGAAGTCGGAGATTCGACGCCGGCAACCGTCAACTCCATCTGCTGGCCGGTAATCACCTTCTCACATCTGACCTTCCAGACTACTTCGTATGGGTCTATCGGCATCGAGCGGTCCACCTGAAACGTGCATGTATCCGTACTTGTAACCCATCCCAGTGTTTCAAGCTCGGTATCGCCAAAGTCAACCAATGGATCAATTATCGTCATATTCCCGGATCCCTGCACCATCTCCAATTGCAGATTCTTAACTGCAAAGGGCCAGAGATTCTGAAAAGTCGCATTACAGTCGTATTCAAACACAGTCCGGTCAATCCGTCTTTTGTCCACAATCCCGAGTTCTGGCTTTGTTGCCCTTAAGGCAAGACTATGATAGCCTCCTGCGGCCATGGCGACAAAGCCGCTATTTGGAGATGGCACATCGCACTGGCCATCGAAGTTCGCTCCCCAGGTAGCGATAGAGCCATCATTTTTCAGGCCGAGACTATGCAGATGGCCTGCGGAGATGGTGATAAAACCGCTATTGGGGGAAGGAATATTGCACTGGCCAAAGCGGTTGTCTCCCCAGGCGACGATAGACCCATCGGCCTTAAGGCCCAGACAGTGCCCACTGCCTGCGGAGATGGCGATGAAACCACTATCAGGCGAAGGGGCATCGCACTGGCCATAGTTGTTGTCTCCCCAAGCAACTACGGCGCCATCTGTCTTGAGGCCAAGACTGTACCAATAACCTGCCGAGATGGTAATGAAACCGCTATTGGGTAAAGGAATACTGCACTGGGCAAGGTGGTTGTCTCCCCAGGCGACGATAGATCCATCATGTCGCAGCCCAAGACTATGGACGCCTCCTGCGGCGATGGCGACGAAATCACTATTGGGCGAAGGAACATTGCCCTGGCCATGGCGGTTGTCTCCCCAGGCAGTGACGGATCCACCATCTCTGAGCCCAAGACTATGGACGCCTCCTGCGGCGATGGCGGCAAATTCGCTATTAGGATATGGCACATCGCACTGACCATAGATATTGGTTCCCCTGCCGAGGATGGAGCCATCGGCTTTTAGACCAAGACTGAACTGGGCGCCTGCGGCGATGGCCACAAAGTCGTTGCCTTCAGGCGGTGTCGCTTGACCATTGCTGTTGTACCCCCAGCCAACAATTGACCCGGCCTGGGCTTGCAGCACAATGACGGATAGGAATAACCACGTCACTACCCAGGTTTCCAGATTTACTTTTCCGCTCATTTTGCGCTCCCTCAATTCTCTTCACTTGCTCTGCCATTAAGGCCCCAGGCCACCAAGGTAACAGGATACATCCGTTCTAGTCTCTGCTTGTGCCTTCGCGTCTTTGCGCCTATTGTCTCCTTCGCAGAAACAAGCCGCCGAGGCCAAGCAGCAGCAGCGTTGCAGGCTCGGGGATAGTCATCCCCGAGTCAATCGTCTCGAGGGTCGCCGGGTCGATAATCTCATAGAACTGCGGGCCCGGCTCGCTGACGCCAAGCCAGTCGAAGCTCAGCGCGAATCCGCTGACTCTCTGGCCCACGCCGATACCCGCGCCTAATCCCTTTGCATCATATCCGCCGTCATCGAGCAGGACAGGTTCGGGCTGCCAGACTATCTGGTCCCAGCCGGCCGGCGTGGCCGGGGTCTCGATGGCAAGATTCTCATAAAGCCCATAATCAAACCAGATAGTAAACTCCACAATTGGCTTGGTCAAGCTGATATTGGTTACGTCGTAGGTATATTGCCATCTGGCCGGTCCGTTCGGGTCACCGCTAAGCGGGCGGGTTTCGTAGATGATAGTCGTTTTGAGCGAAGCAAAACCAGCGGCGGTCAGGAAGAATACAAGGATTAGTCCTGCAAGGATTTTTGTTTTCATCACACACTCCCCTTTTGTTTGTATGGCGGCGATCAGGCCAACCAGGTACCTGCGCACAGTTTCTGTGCGCCGCATCCAAATTGCATCTGGGAAACCTCCGTTTTCCACATCCTGCAGTGCCCTCATGGCACCGATGATATAATTAGCCTAAATTACCGGACGCAAGAAATCAAGGAAATTCTTATTTTCGCTGCCATTTTTAGGGCATCAGGCCATTTTGTATGTATTTCCTACCCATTTTGGCAGGCAGCAGGGCAAATTTGTACAAGAAATCCCGAAAAAATCGAGAAAATGCTTGACTGATACGAACGTTTGTTTTAAACTTCCGTATGAAACGGTTGTTTAGGAGTTTCTTTATGGGCATTCCAGATAACGAGAGTAAAACGGAAGTTTCTGCTGAGGGTGTTCGGGAGCGGCTGCTTGCGGTTGCGGAAGAGCTCTTTTCTGAGCATGGTTTCGAGGGAACGAGCATTCGGGAGCTTGCGGGACGTGCAGGCTGCAATATCGCGTCGGTGAATTATTACTTCGGCAGCAAAGAGAATTTGTACGTTGAGGTCTGGCGTCGTCAGTTGCTTCACATGCGGGACACGCGCGTTGCGAGCGTTGATAAGGCGATGTCCGAAGGCGGGGACAAGCCGGGACTTGAGGCTCTGCTGCGATCTTTTGCCTACGCGTTCATCGGGCCGCTTGTCGCGAAGGAGGAGGGGGAGCGTTTGATGCGACTTATGGCTCGCGAGATGATCGATCCGCATTTGCCACCTGGTATGTTTGGGGATGACGTTATCAAGCCCACTATGACCGCTATGCAGCAAGGGCTGGCGAAGGCATGTCCCGGCCTGCCGGCCTCGAAGGTGCCGTTGATCGTGTTCTCTCTGGTTGGGCAGCTTATACATACGATTAAGATCAAGGCGATTGTCCGCTGGATAGATGAAGAATCAGCAGCCATGTTCGAGGTGGCTGAAGTGATCGAACACATCGTTGGTTTTACGGCGGCCGGGATTCGGGCATACGCCGAGGGGAAAGCTGAATGAAAAAACGATTCCTTTCAATCTGTTTGTTGTTTGCTCCGGGCGTTTTAGCTCTTGGAGGCTGCATGGTCGGGCCGAAGTACTCAAGGCCCGAGACGGCTGCGGATGCGCCGGGTGGGTATTTTCACGCCGGGGCGCACGAGGAAGACGTGAACGATTTTGCCGATGTCGAGACGTGGTGGCAGCGGTTCGGCGATCCGGTGACGGCTTCCCTGGTACGGCAGATGCTTGAGAACAACTATGACCTCAAAGCCGCGGCGGCGAGGGTCATGCAGGCACAGGCAGTGCTTGCCGAAGCCCGAGGGCGACGCCTGCCGGACGTATCCTATGGCATCAATCGCGATAGAAGCAAACGGTCGTTCAACTTCGGGGGGAGGTTCGCCGTGATTACGGAGACCTGGTCACAGAACATCTCCGTCGCCTACATTCTCGATCTGTTTGGCAAGCTCAAGCGCTCCGAACGGGCGGCGTGGGCGCAAGTGTTGGCTGCTGAGGCAAACGAGCAGGCGCTGATAAACTCAATGATTGCTACTGTTATCAGGGCCAGGATAGATATCGCCACTATTGGGAGGCGTCTGGCGATTGCACGGGCCAATACGGCCAGTCGGCGGGACACGCTTGAGATCGTGGAGCGTCGCTACGGCGAGGGGCTTGTTGGTCCGGTCGATGTAAGGCTGGCGCGTGAGAACCTCGAGGCGGCCAAGGCCCTTGAGCCGAGCATCGAACTTTCGCTCATAAAGGCCCATCACGCCCTTGATGTTCTTTTAGGGCGTCGCCCGGGCGGATCGGAGCGGTTGTCTGAGACGTTGGCGGATCTGCCGGAGCTGGAGCCTGTTGCTATTGGGCTGTCCGGCTCACTGCTTGACCGGCGGCCTGATGTCATTGCGGCTGAGCTTAGTTTGCGCGCGGCGAACGAGCAAATCGGTGTTAGCATCGCACAGTTGTATCCTGATTTGACGCTCACGGCGAACTATGGCGCCAACGCGGACAGATGGCGTGATATATGGGAGCATTTCTCGGAGACTTATTCAGCTCTGTTTGCGCTTTCGGCACCGGTCTTCAAGGGCGGACAACTTCGCGCGCAAGTCGATGCGGCCAAGGCCCGCTATGCGGAGCTTGCAGCAAACTACGGCGGCACTGTTCTTACCGCAATCAGAGAAGTCGAAGATGCCCTGGTAACTGAGCAGATGCTCCAAACGCAGCTCGAGCACACGCGGCTTCGCTTCGAGCAGGCCACAGCCGCCGAGAACCTCTCGAAGGACCGGTATCAGCGCGGCGTCGAGACTATTCTCTCAGTGCTCGAATCCGAGCGCCGGCGCAGAATCGCTCAAGAGCAGCTTACTATTCTCAAGGGCCAAATATGGACCACCCGCGTAAATCTCCACTTAGCTCTTGGTGGGGACTGGGACTATCAAGAACAATCTGAAGGATAAACGGTGGAAAGAAAATGACGAAAGGTAAAACAGAAAAACGAGAGTTCAACAAACCACCGGGCAGGGCCAAGACAATGTCCGGCGGGTGGGTGCAGGGGATTCTTGCCATTATTGTTGTGGTCCTGGGTGTGGTTGGTGCATATGTTCTAATCAAAATGCGAAAGCCGCCGCAGCGAAAGGAGCCGGAGAAGCGGCCCCCCTTGGTTGAGGTTGAGCGGCTTCAAATGCGGGACATACAAATGGTGATCAGCGGCTACGGAGCCGCCAGTCCCAAGGTGGAGGTCGAAATCGTTCCTGAAGTGGCTGGCAAGGTGGTCAATGTTCATCCGCAACTCAAGGCCGGCGGCTTGATCCGGGCCAAAGAGCAGATTCTCCAGATAGACCCGAGGGATTATGAATTGGCTGTCCAGCAGGCCAACGCCGCTGTGGCCGAGGCGCAGGTAAAGCTTGATACAGAGACGGCGGAGGCACAGGTGGCGCGTAAAGAATGGGAAGAGCTGCACCCGAACACCGAGCCGAATTCGCCGCTGGTCTTGCGGCTGCCGCAGATTCGTCGCGCAGAGGCCGCCCTCGAATCGGCCAAGGCCCAACTGGCCATCGCAAAGTTGAAGCTCGAGCGAACGAACCTGTTACTTCCGTTCGACGCGCTGATAATCAGCGAAAGGGTCGATCTTGGCCAATATGTTGTCGTTGGCCAGCCCCTTGGTGTTGCATACGGAATTGAGTCGGTTGAGATCGAGGTGCCTCTTGAGGATAAGGAGCTGGCCTGGCTCGATGTTTTCGAGAATCCCGTTGCGTTCAACGGCAGCAAACCGCCGGTCAAACGCACTACCGCGCAGGTCAAGGCCGACTTCGCCGGCTCGGAACATATCTGGGAAGGTCGCGTGGTCCGGACAACGGGGCAGGTTGATAAGACCTCGAGGATGGTCTTAGTTGTCGTTGAAGTGGCGAATCCGTTTGATACATCCGGGGGAAGACCTCCGCTGCTGAGCGGCGTATTTGCGGAGGTTCTCATCAAGGGCAAGATCCTCAAGAATGGCATTGCAGTGCCCCGTGATGCTATTCGTGAAGGCAACAGAGTCTGGGTGGTCAGTGACGGCCAGCTGCATATCCGGACGTTGGAGATAGCCCGCGCCGATAAGGATTTTGCATACATCACGTCAGGACTTGATGACGGGGCAGAGATTGTTGTCAGCTCGCTTGATGCGGTTGTGGATGGGATGGCTGTGAGAACACAGGCTGACAGCATAACCGAGGACAAACAGATAACCGTGGACAACAACGAGCCCGCCGAAACGGAGGCAAACTAAGTGAAAGACCTGGAAGGTAAAAAGGGTTTACTTGCGTGGTTTGCCTCGAACCACGTCGCGGCGAATCTGGTGATGTTTTTGATCATTGCAGCAGGCTTGCTTGCTATTTTTTCGGCCAAAATGGAGGTCTTTCCGGAGTTCAGTCTCGATATGATCAATATCACGGTGCCTTATCGTGGTGCTTCGCCGGCGGACGTCGAAGAGGGGGTGTGCCTTCGCGTTGAAGAGGCCATAGGGGCTGTGGACGGCGTAAAGCGCATAACCTCAACCGCTGCCGAGGCTGTCGGCTCAACTCTGGTCGAAGTCGAGGAATATGCCAACCCGACAGACGTGCTCGACGATATCAAGGCAAATATTGGTACGATAATGACGTTCCCTCAGGAAACTGAAAAGCCCATTATCTCCGAGCTTAAGAGTCGCCACAAAGTAATCACTATCGTGGTTTTTGGTGACGTTTCCGAGAAAACGCTCAAGAAATTGGCCGAGCAGATTCGTGACGACCTGACCGCGATGGACAATATAAGCCAGGTGGGCACAGCGGGCGTCCGGCCTTATGAGATATCCATTGAAATTTCCGAGGAAAACCTTCGTCGCTACAATTTGAGCTTTGAGAAGGTATCAAGAGCGGTGAGGAACTCGTCGCTTGATATTCCCGCCGGTTCGGTAAAGACCTCCGGCGGCGAGATTCTAGTCCGAACCAAAGGCCAGAGATATTACGGCCCGGAATTCGAGAAAATCATCGTGCTGACAAAGAACGACGGGACAGAATTGAGACTGGGCGATATTGCGACCGTCAGAGACGATTTTGAAGATGTTGACCTTTATGCGAAATTCGACGGCAAAAGAGCTGCTTTTGTAAAGGTCTGGCGTATCGGCGAGCAGGATGCAATTGACATAGCTCGTACCGTAAAGAAGTATATCAGCGAGAAGAAAAAGTATTTGCCGGAGGGACTTTCCATCGGCTTATGGGAAGATGATGTACAATATCTCAATGCAAGATTGAACCTTCTTAAGAGAAACGGCTATATCGGTCTGGTCCTTGTATTTTTGTGTCTGACGTTATTCCTTAATCTGCGCCTTGCTTTCTGGACGACAATGGGCATCCCGATATCTTTCTTAGGCGCCTTCTACCTGATACCGTTTTTTGACGTTTCGATCAATATGATTAGTCTTTTCGCTTTCATTATGTCACTTGGTCTCGTGGTGGATGATGCCATTGTCGTCGGCGAAAACATATTTGCATATCGCCAGCAAGGGATGGAAAGGACTGCAGCGGCGATAAAAGGCGCAAAAGAGATGGCCATGCCGGTTACGCTGGCCGTCTTGACCACGATGTTCGCGTTTGTGCCGTTGGCTTACACGACCGGCATAATGGGTAAGATACTTCGAGTGCTTCCCATTGTGGTGATAAGCGTTCTTTTGGTTTCTCTGGTCGAAGCGCTATTGATTCTTCCGGCTCATCTGTCCGGAAGAAAATCATCCAGGACAGGCATAATTCGGCGTTTTACAGACAAAATCAATTACTGGACGGAGAAACGGCTTTATCGGTTTGTGAACGGTCCGTTTGCGAGGTTTGTCACGCGGGCGATAAGACGGCGATATGTGACGTTGGCTACAGGTGTGGCGATATTTCTGATAACGGTCGGTTTCGTCGCCGGTGGCTATATCAAGTTCGTGTTCTTTGACACCATCGAAGCCGACAATATGATTGCTATGCTCACTATGCCCCAGGGAACGCCCGTCGAGCAGACACGGCAGATCGTAGAGGGGATTGAAAAGTCGGCCTTTGACGTTATAGCAGAGTTTGACAGCGAACGCCGGGACAAACCATCGCTTATGAAGCATATAGCAACGACCATCGGGGCTCATCCGACATTGGGACACGGCGGTCCCGTTCAGATTGATGCCGGAGCAGCGGGACAGTCGCATCTGGCGGAAGTCAACGTTGAGCTGCTTGGCAGCGAAGAACGTGACGTTTCAAGCGTAGTTCTGGGAAATAAATGGCGCGAGGCGGTGGGAGAGATAGCCGGCGTCTCATCGCTAACCTTCATATCCGAATGGGTCAGCACCGGTAATCCGATAGAGGTGGAACTGTCACACGAGGATTTTGGCGACCTTTTGAAAGCAGTGGAAGATTTGAAAGGTATCCTGCGTCAATACACGGGAGTTGAAGACATTGCGGACAGCTTTGAAGCAGGCAAGGCCGAGTTGAAACTGAAACTCAAGGACACGGGACGCACTCTGGGCCTGACACTTTCGGACCTGGCCGGACAGGTCAGACAGGGTTTCTACGGCGAGGAAGTACAGCGGATTCAGCGGGGACGCGACGACATACGCGTTATGGTCCGCTATCCTCAGAGCGAGCGCAGGAGCCTTGCGGACGTGGAGAATATGAGGATTCGCCTGCCTGATGGAACGCAGATTCCGTTCAGGACCGTCGCTGAAGTTCAGTACGGACAAGGTTACGCAACGATTCGCCGCGTTGATCGCAGACGCGTGGTCAGTGTCTCGGCCGACGTTGACGAAGCAAAGGCCAACGCAGGTGACATTAACGCGGAGTTAAATGCAAAAGCACTGCCTGGGTTGATGCGTAAATATCAAGGATTGCAATATCGTTTTGCCGGTGAACAGCGTGAGCGCAATGAATCGCTCGGCAGTCTCAAAAAGAATTTCGCAATCGCGATGCTGGCAATCTACGCGCTGCTTGCGGTGCAGTTTCGCAGTTACGCTCAGCCAATCATAGTTATGTCTGCAATTCCATTCGGCGTCGTGGGTGCAACGATAGGACACCTGGTGATGGGTTTCAACCTCGGCATACTCTCAATGTTTGGAATCGTGGCGCTTTCCGGTGTGGTTGTAAATGATTCACTTATTATGATTGACCTTATTAATCGTGAACGCAAGAGCGGCATCGAGCTCGCCCAGGTGCTTCGCGACTGCGCAACTCGAAGATTTCGGCCCATTATGCTAACGACGCTGACGACGTTTTTCGGGTTGGCTCCAATGCTTCTGGAGCGTAGTCTTCAGGCGCGGTTTCTGATTCCGATGGCCATAAGTTTGGCATTTGGCGTTCTGTTCGCAACCTGCATAACGCTTTTGCTCGTGCCCTCGCTATATATGATCCTCGAAGATATCAAGAGACGGCTCTTTCCAGAGGCCCTCCAGTGACCGGCGAATCTTCGCTGGATGCGGGGCAAACCGCCTTGGCCAGGGAGAAAGTTGTCTTTGTACCGGTTGACAGTATCGTCTGATCGCGGGGCAATCCGGTATTGCTCACTTCGTAAGTTGCTTTACAATCGAGACTTAGCAGGTCTTCGCGCGTATGGGCACAAAATTTTCCCGTTTTTGAAAAATCTTCTGGCCAAAACACGCGCTGAAGTGGATAATAGTACCAGGGCAGGTTAGCGCAGTGAAGGTGGTGGGGGTATAGTATGAGTGCGCCAAGCGAAGCTGATGTGAGCAAGCTGGACAATCCAGCCTGGT
>CAYWOD010000137.1:0-9370 GCA_964459805.1 uncultured Pirellulales bacterium | reverse complement strand
TTCGACTGTCTTGGATAGTGTTACCCTGGGGGGTATTAGATTGAACCATGCCAAAAAATCGTTTCTTGATTTTTTCTTTTCAACGGCAATGTATTATGGCATAAGCACTTAGGTAATTATTGAAGAAAATCACAAAGAAGATTTTCTTCAACAATATAGGCCTAACCTGCAATTTTGCAAAAGTTCAATCAATAACTTGCAAGAAAATCTCCTTTTTGGAGCGGTGGCGGTTTTCAACCGGGCCGCCGATATATTGGCCGCTTTGCGGGGGCATATTGTTACAAAGAAGGTAGGATTTGAGAAAAGCAGGCCCAAGAGGTGCATAGGTTGGTGTTTGGCCTTTGAGAACCGGCGAAAAAAAAATTCATTGGTTGAAATTTTTGCTTGCAAAAGCTTCTGCAGCGCGGCAGAATCACCGCGTTGGGCCCACTTGATTTTGTGCCGCAAAGTGGAACGAACGTAACGGAGGCAAGTAATGACGGACCATAGTAAACGCGAGACCTCAGTTATTCCGGTTTTGTTGATTTGTGCGGTTTTGCTTGTCGGCTGCGCGGGGAAGAAGGCCGAGTCACCTGAGCGTGACAATACTAAAGTAGTATCCTCTACGGATAAAAGGGCCGGTTTGCTGAACGAACTTGATCGCAAGTTCGAGAATCCTGACGTACATTTCGAACTGGGCCAATCGTATCGCGGTGACGGGCTCTGGACACAGGCGCAGTATCATTATAGTACTGCGTTGGGTTTTAACCCGGCTCACAGGGGCGCTCAGGCAGCGCTTACAAAATTGCTGCTGGACAGCGGCAATGAAGCCAAGGCAATCGCTCATGCCGAAAGGTATGTCAGGCAGGTCAGCAGCTCATGGAAGGAGACACTCAAGCTTGGAAATGCGTTTCGGGACGAGAAAGTTGACAAGTATGCCTTGGCGTGCTATCAGCAGGCCCTTGGCCTGTCACCTGAGTCTGCCGAGATTTACAGGGAGGTGGGCTATTACTTCTTGAGCAAGAACGATAAGGATGTGGCCAAGGAATATTTTAAGCAGAGTTTTCGACTTGATCCGAGGCAGGCGGAGGTTGCCGGTGAGCTGGGCCGGCTCGGCGTGGAAGTTAGAATGCCTCGGAAGACTGAGGACCAGACCAAGAAGCCGGGTTAGATTGAGAAGGTTTGCAGGAGTAAGAGATTTTAAGGGCCGGCCGGACTCAACAGAGGGTGTTTGGTGAGCCCAAATTATTTTAGTGTTTGTTACTTTTTCATTGCCCCGTAGCGAACGGATGCGCTGCGGGGTATTTTTATTTGCTATTTACTACTTATTATTTACTATCTACTGTTCCCAATATTCGCAGGAGTGATAGGAATTTGTTGAATTGCCGGAGAGCATTGGCGCCGACAGGCAATGGAAAGAAACGTTAGAGATAATCGATAGAAGGTAGTCAAGAGCGATGTTTGGATTGCATATTGCGGATGTTTTTGTTCTGGGGCTGTATCTTGTCGGTATCACGGCTATTGGGATTTGGGCTGCGAGGAGGATAAAAACCATCGCGGACTTTTTTATGCCCCGCAGGTTCGGCAAAGTGATGATGATAACTCACGCTTTTGGGACGGGGACGCATTCGGACCAGGCGGTGAGCGTGGCGTCGAAGAGCTTTACGAACGGTCTTTCGGGGATATGGTATCAGTGGCTGTGGCTTTTTGCGACGCCCTTTTACTGGCTGAGTGCGCCTGTTATGCGGCGTTTCAGGGCGATTACGACTGCGGATGTTTTCGAGGCGAGGTTTGGGCCGAGCGTTGCGATGCTCTTTGCGATTGTGGGGATTGTGGTCAGTCTGTTCAGCAGGCCGGTTGCCAAGAAGAAGCTGGAGAATTTCTATGCTCTGGTTCGAACTCCGATTCAACGGGGCGAGCAGGTGGCTGTTCCGTGCACTTTGCCGGCCGATGCGGTAGTGCCTGAGAGGCGAAACCTGTTTCCCGGCACGAGCCTGGAAATAGCAATTCCATCGCGTACTTCGGTTGTAGGATTTCTCGTCGGCTGGGGATGCGTGGCGGCGATTATTTACTCCGTGTACCTGATAGCAGTAGGATAGAATATCAAAATCAGGGGCGTATGCAGAGGAAGTGGGTTTCCGCATTTGATGGCACAAGGAGAATGGACGTATGATTCTTGGGAAGTATTCGTTTGGGGTTGGCGATCGGTTCGGTCATCAGGGCAAGGCGCAGCTCGAGGCGGTGGCCAAGGCGAAAGAGCAGGGGCTTGATATTACTCCGGTGTGGAACAAGTCGCATCGGGAGCATACGATAATAGGGACGCGGCCGGGAGACGTGCGGCGAGAGGCCGACGATGCGGTGGCCGCCTGCGGGTGGGAGGGGGCGTATTTTGTGGACGCCGACCATATCGGGCTTGGCAATGTTGATGAGTTTATCGAATCGAGTGATTTCTTTACGCTTGACGTTGCGGATTTCATTGCGACCAGGTCGGTGGAAGCGGAGGTGAATTCGTTTGTTGCCAAGCACAAGAAATATATCGGGTCGCCGGCTATTGCCGGGATTGCAGAGAGTTTCGAGATTAGCGAAGAGCAAATCAGGGCGACGGCAGGCAAATTTCTCTTAGCGGTCAGGCAAGCAGGTAAAATCTATCGCCATATCGAGGCGGTTAAGGGCGAGGGTAAGTTTGTTACCGAGGTTTCGATGGACGAGACGGACCAGCCCCAGACGCCGGTTGAGATGCTCTTTATTCTGGCGGCTATTGCGGATGAGGGCATACCGGCGCAGACGATTGCGCCGAAATTCACGGGGCGGTTCAATAAGGGGGTGGACTATGTCGGTGACGTTGCTCTGTTTGCGAAGGAGTTTGAGCAGACCCTCGCGGTGGTGGCGTTTGCGGTCGAAGAGTTTGGATTGCCTCCGGAGCTCAAGCTCAGCGTGCATTCGGGCAGCGATAAGTTCTCGATATATGGGCCCATAAACAGGGCACTGAAGAAATTTGACGCCGGGCTGCATATTAAGACGGCGGGTACGACGTGGCTGGAAGAATTGATCGGCCTGGCGATGGGGGGCGGGAACGGACTTGCCATTGCAAAGCAGGTTTACGCCGAGGCCCTGTCGCGAATCGACGAGCTCTGCGGGCCATACGAGACTGTTATCGATATCGACAGGGGAAAACTGCCGAGTGGCCGCGAGGTTGAAAAGTGGGACGGGCAGCGATTTGCGGCTGCGCTGGGGCATAATCAACAGTGCGAGCACTACAATCCGAATCTTCGCCAGCTTCTACACGTCGGTTACAAGGTTGCAGCCGAGATGGCACCACGATACACCGATGCACTGGCCCAATATGCCGATATCATCGCCCAGAACGTGACCGAGAACATCTATGAGCGGCATATCAGGCCAATCTTCCTGCGAATGGTTACACACTGATTTAGTAGCAGCCCTAAATGAAATTTGGCGGGGTTACAGTATTGGAACGGGTAGTATGCATACTACCCGTTCCACTGATGCTCTCGATTCTGGCATAATTACGTGCAGGATTGCTAAGAAATCCCGTTTTGGGCTCAGGTTCTCTAAAGAATTTCGCGATTTACCCTGGTAACGTTATCCACTGTAGTATATATACTACAGTGGATACCTTACCAGGGTGGGGCAGAACTGAAATTGTCTTTGCCTTAATACTCAGCCTCAGGCAGAGATAACGGAGTATTAGGCACTTAGTGGCTGTGGCTTTCATCTCAAACTTGGACTTGTGTCGTATGGTTGGGTGTAGTATACATACTACACCCAACCATACAAAGGAGCTCGTAATCCTATGGCAGAAGCTCGAATAAAAATTGCCAAGGCGGATATAGTAAAGAGTTTTGAGACACTCCGAGAAAAAATTCTGAGAAGAACGGATATTGACAGTATCCTGCAGCAAAACCGGGAATTCTGGCGTCTGCGGCGAGCAATGACGGTTGACGAATTCCTTACGTTCCTGTTGGCGAACACCAAGTTGGAAAAGGTGAGCTTTGATTTTCCGAACCGGAAGATAATAATATATGTTTGGGGCAAGGCGGCTTTGTATGAATTGTTAATGTCGCTGCAACCGGGCTGTTACTTTTCCCACTATTCGGCGATATTTTTCCACGGGCTAACGATCCAAATCCCCAAGACTATTTATGTAAACCATGAGCAGCGCGCGAAGTCTCGGGGTGAGGGGGCGCTACGGCAGGACCGCATCGACTTGGCGATGAAGCGCTCACCGAGAATTTCCAAGAATTTCACCGAGTATGATAAACGAAGGGTGTATTTGTTGAATGGGAAGCATACAGATAACCTCGGAGTAGTAGAGATGCAGGGGCCTGAAGGGGAGACCATAAGAGTAACTGATGTCGAAAGAACTCTGATAGACGCAGCGGTTAGGCCGGTCTATGCCGGGGGCGTTTATGAGGTTTTGAATGCCTACAAGATGGCGAGGGAAAACGTGTCGGTTAACAAACTGGCCGCAACACTGAAAAAGCTCGACTACATTTATCCGTATCATCAAGTGGTTGGGTTCTACCTCGAAAAGGCAGGCGTCTATAGAGAGAGCCTAATAACGATGTTGCGGAAGTTTGATTTCAAATACGATTTCTATTTGATGCACGATATGAAGGAGACGGCATACTCCGAAAGATGGCGACTACACTTCCCAAAGGGATTTTAGGCATTTGCATCTGTCTATCAGATAGTGAAAGTAGAAATCGAAGGTGTTCAGTTCTATATTCGGTTTGACCGTAGCCTCGACGGATGTGAAATCAAGCCGATGGTATTCCCTGTATTGGGCTATTTTGCCAATCAACGGTAGGGGGACTTCTTTTGCATCGAATATGTTCTTGAGCAGGTCTATGTTCTGGGGCGATGCCAACTCTATCGTGAAGTGTTCCATAACCGTGTATATGTCAAAGAAGTCACGTGCTCTGGCGGTCTTCGTAGAATTTGGCGCATATTCGGGCATCTGTTGGCAAATAGCCCGGATTTTCTCAAGCACAATCATTTCAGGCGTATAGACATAGATGGTATAATCATCTAAGTCCACTTCCTTCTTCGGGGAGCAGTGTTCAAACTTGCTGATGCTGATCTTGAACTTTCGCTGGTGTCCCGGGCCGGCTTCAAGAGCGTTGGCCCTCAGAGCTCAAGAGTCGCTCAGAAGGCTCTTGTATTTCGCTATCTCTATAACTTTGAATTCAACAAGGTAGCCGCCCCAGAAATCAGGGGTGGTTGTTGTGGCGTGTTCGGGAACCTCCCTGAAGTCTATATCGAATGCTTCGTAACCGTTGGCACGGAAATTTTCCCACAGAGTTCTGCGTATCTTCTGTGTGATCCCAGGGATCTGTTCGCTACTCAAGTCTGTGGGTATTGAAAAGTCCAAATCAAGAGAAGAGCGTTGTGCCATGTTGTAAACGATGTCCAGGGCATTGCCCCCTTTGAAAACAAGGGTGTCCATTAGATCGTCGTCAGAGAAAAGGGCGATCACTGCTGTACGCTTGATTTGTTCTATCTGCTCGATATCCAACGGCGATCCTCCAATTGTCCGATAGACAACAGATAACGTAAGAAGGCCGGAGAATCAACAGTTTTTATGGCTGCCCGTAGCCTATCCGTCCAGATACAGGGCAGAAGCAACAGTTCCGGGAGGATTGGCTTGATAGGTGGCTCCAAATTTGCAGAGAAGAGCGAGGCGATGCCGATATATGTGAGGTCCGAGACTGGACACGTGGTATAGTTGCCTTTAGAATGGAAATATTATAGGACTTGATAAGGGTGCCGCGCGCTTGAAGAAGAAGAAAAAGAAGAGGTCGTACAGAAGAAGCGCCGAGCGCAAGAAGACGCATTCCGGGGCGCGGACGGCGCTTGCGTGCTCAGGAATCGGGCTGTGTTTGGTGCTGCTTTGTAGTTGTCTGAGTTTCAATATCGGCGATTGGCCGAGCAGGTTTGTATATCCACATAATGCGACCACTGCGAACTGGTGCGGCTGGATTGGTGCGTATTGTGCATATTATCTGCTGTATTATCTCGGGCCGGGTGTGTTTATCATATTGGCTACGGCAATCTGCTATTGGGTTGCGAAGATCGCGCGCCTGCCGATGGGTCAGACGGTTTTCAGGGCGATAGGCCTTGGGCTGCTGACGGTGGGGGCATCGACGAGCTTTCAGTGTTTATGGCCTTATAAGTTCTTCGGCTTTCCTATAGGTTCGGGCGGGGTGTTAGGGGCCGGGGCGGCGCAGCTTCTGCGGAGTAATTTTGCGTGGCTGGGGACACTGATATTAGTGGTGGCTACTTGGGTAGTCGGTTTTCTTCTCTTGGCGGACAGTTTTGTGTTGACGCTGCTGGGGTGTGTCGGTTTCGGGACCAGGGCGATGGTCAGGCTTGTGGTGCCGGCGTGGTCGGTGGCGAAGCGGCAGTCGGCTGTGGTGAACGAGATATGGCAGAAACTAAGTGCCAAGCAAAAGCCGCTGGTTGTCCGTGGTGAGATGCCGAGGCGTGCGAGTGAGCCGGTCGCCAAGGCGGCAGACAATATTGCGGTCAAGGCGGTGGACGCCGAGAAGGTGACATCCGCCCCGGGCCGAAGGGCCGAACCGCTCAGACGGGCGGCCAAATTGCAGCCGACGTATGAGGATTACAAGCTGCCGCCGCTGGAGCTGTTAGCTGAGCAGGAATATGGTTTTACAGCGGTGCAGGAAAAGGTTGTCAAGGCCAAGGCCAGTGCGCTGGAGAAACTACTCTCGGAGTTCAATATCAATGCGCGGGTTGTGGCGGCCGATACCGGGCCGGTGGTGACGATGTTTGAATTAGAGCTTGCGGCGGGCGTGAAGGTTAGTCAGATCAGCGCTCTTGCAAACGATATGGCGCGGGCGCTTGGGGTGGGTGCGGTCCGCGTGGTAGCGCCGCTGCCGGGCAAGCACACGATTGGGATTGAGGTGCCTAACAGCCAGAAGGAAAGGGTCCGCATCAAGAGTATGATGCAGCAGGCGGGTGACGCATCGGAGAAGATGCAGATACCGTTGTACTTAGGAAAAGATTCGTCGGGTGAGGCGCTTGTTTCGGACCTGACGAAGATGCCGCATTTGCTTATTGCCGGGACGACCGGTTCAGGCAAGAGCGTGTGCATAAACAGTATTATCACGGGGATACTGCTTACGAAGCGCCCGGACGAAGTGAAGATGATCCTGATTGACCCGAAGATGGTTGAGATGACGGCGTTCAATACTATTCCTCATCTGATGTGCCCGATAGTCACCGAGACGAAGATGGCCGCTCAGATACTTGAATGGGCGACTGTGAAAATGGATGAGCGTTATGCGCTGTTGGCCGAGGCGAAAGTCAAGAACGTTGCCGAGTACAACAAGTTAGGGGCCGAGGAGATTATCAGGCGTTTTTGTCCGGGCAGCAAAGAGGAAGAGGACAAGATTGCCAAGCGGTTGACGTACATCGTGATAGTAATCGATGAGCTTGCGGATTTGATGATGACAGCGGCGAAGGAGATAGAGGCTTATATTGTTCGCCTTGCCCAGAAGAGCCGGGCGGTGGGGATTCATATCGTATTGGCGACGCAAAGGCCGCAGGCGACGGTTGTGACGGGGCTGATAAAATCGAATATGCCGACGAGAATCGGCTTTCGTGTTGCGGCAAGGATGGACAGCCGAATTATCCTGGACCAGAACGGGGCCGAGACGTTGCTTGGTGAAGGGGATATGCTGTTCCTCAAGCCTGGGACGAGCGATTTGGTGCGTGCCCAGGGGACGTTTGTTGACGAAACAGAGATGAAGCGGATAGTCAAGTATCTTAAAGAAATCGCCGAGCCGCAATTCCATCCCGAGCTTACGCAACTGAAGAAGTTCGATACATCCGAGATGATGATGGATGAGCTGTTTGATGAGGGCGTTCGGATTGTGCTTGAGACGCACAGGGGCAGTGTCTCCCTGCTGCAGCGAAGGCTCAATATCGGGTACGCCAGGGCCTCGCGGATAATTGAGATGATGGCTGCTTCGGGAATACTCGGAGAGTATAAAGGCTCTCAGGCGCGGGAGGTTGTTATTACGCTGGAGGAGTACGAGCGGATCCGTGAGCGGATGGAGGCCGAGGCAGCGGAAGAAGAGGAGGAGGAAAAGTCGGTCGTGGAGGGTGGTTCCAACGAGCCGGCTTATGTAAGTGAGGGACAGCGCGGATACATTTCGACCGACAGCGATGAAGATTAGGCTGCATTGGCGCTGCATATCCGGCATTTCACATTGAAGATTTTTGTAATCTATGGGCGTTTCGGTGAGAGTCAGCGGCAAAATAGTAACGGTGGGTTTGTGTCCAAGCTGGGATACTGTGTGCCGGTTTGACGGGATTGACTGGGGCGACCATAAGCCGGCGAGCTCGGCGATTTCCCGGCCGGCGGGCAAGGCGTTGAATATTTCGCGTGCGCTGGCGTGGATGGGCGCCAAGAGCACAGCGGCGGGTTTGTGGGGTCGGGATGATTGCGAGCAGATGCGAAAAGCGATGCGCGAATTGCGAGGGCTGGTTAAAGTCAAGATGACACCTGTCGAGGGCGGGACGCGGCGTAATGTCACGGTGGTTGATACAGCGCACGAGAGGGAGATGCATCTGCGATTGAGCTGTGGGCTGGTTTCAAAGAAGGCTTTGAGGAAATTGAGGGCTGATCTCGAGGCAATCGTCAAGAGAAACAGTATTTGCGTTTTTGCCGGCTTGATGCCGGGAAGCGAGTTTCTGGGTGAGGTTGTTCGGATTGTAAGAGATTGCAGCGGGCGGGGGGCGAAAATCGCGGTGGATACGTACGGCGAGGCTTTGCGGCGGATAGTCGATACGGGGCGGGTGTGGCTTATAAATCCGAACGTCCAAGAGCTGCGGGAGCTTTTGGGTGAACAGGTCGTGGACAGACCGGCCAGTCTGGTGAAGGCAGCTCGGCGACTGCTGGATAAGGTTGAGATTGTTCTTATAAGTCACGGGGCAAAGGGGGCGGTGGTCGTTACGGCGGAAGGCGCGTGGCAGGGCCGATGTCTTAGCCGGGGAAGGGTGCTGTCCACGGTTGGCTGCGGTGATTTTCTGTT
Source organism: uncultured Pirellulales bacterium (assembly GCA_964459805.1). Lineage (GTDB taxonomy): Bacteria > Planctomycetota > Phycisphaerae > Sedimentisphaerales > Anaerobacaceae > DAOVRL01. The sequence goes on along the minus strand of CAYWOD010000137.1, from coordinate 311 downwards.
AGCCGGGTTCTTGAAGGGCCTTAAAGACAAATCGGATGCGAGTTCTGCGCTGGGAACGGCGATAAAGGTTGGCACGGCAAGGGCATGGGGCTGGGCGGAGCGAAAAAGCTGGTCGCGGGCTCGGCGCGAAATAGAGGTAGCCGTAGAGCAGGTATAGCCGGCAAGGCTTCGAGGCCCGATTCGTTGGGGTCCATATCCGGCTTCGCCAGGGGCTGCGCCGCGACAAGTTGGGTTTGTATGTCGTATTGCGTATTTCGTATGTCGGATGTCGTCCCTTCGACGATGTTCAGGACAGGCCCTTCGACTTGGTT
>CAYWOD010000136.1:0-9445 GCA_964459805.1 uncultured Pirellulales bacterium | reverse complement strand
GAGATTGCCACGGCCTTTGAAAAAGGCCTCGCAATGACACAGAAACGCAATTTATACCCCCTGAACGATTACGATTTATTTTTGTTTGCTCAGCCAAAGAGTGCCTCGACGAACTTGGCGGGGTCGAACTCTGCGATATCCTCCGGCTTTTCACCGAGACCGACGAATTTCACCGGTATATCGAGCTGGTCCTTGATTGCGATAACGATTCCCCCGCGTGCGGTCCCGTCGAGTTTGGCCAAGAAAATCCCGGTAACGTTAATCGCCTCGGTGAACATCTGTGCCTGGACAATCGCATTTTGGCCGGTGGTTGCATCGAGGACCAGCAGGACTTCATTCGGGGTCCCCGGGATTTGTCGGGCTACAACGTCGCGAATCTTCGTTAGCTGCTGCATCAGGTCCTTCTTCGTGTGCAGTCGCCCGGCTGTATCGAGGATCAGAATATCGGCCTTCCTTGCCAGAGCAGCGCCGCAGGCGTCGAAGGCGACTGCCGCCGGATCACTTCCGCCCTGATGCTTGACGATTTGGACACCGATGCGCTCGGCCCAGATGCTCAACTGCTCCACGGCGGCGGCACGGAACGTATCGCACGCAGCTACGATAACGTTCTTGCCGTTTTGGTTGAATATATGGGCCAGTTTAGCGATGCTTGTGGTCTTGCCGGTGCCGTTTACGCCTGCGACGAGGATAACGGTCGGCCCGGCCTCGGCCAGGTGGACTTCTCTGTCGCGGTCCGGCCAGTAGCTCTTCATGTGCTCCTTGAGAAACGGGATAATATCATCGGTCGTTGCGATTTGCCTGCTGCGGTAAGCCTGGCGCAGCTCCGATATGAGCTTTTCCGTCGTTTCCACGCCGATATCATCGCTTATCAGCGTCTCTTCCAGCTCATCGAGCAAGGCTTCGTCGATTTTTCTGCCGAGACTGATCACCGAAGAAAACGATGTGCTGATTTTGTCGCGCGTCTTGCCCAGCCGCTCCTTCAGATAGCCCGCTGTTTTTGAGAATATTCCCACTGCCGTTTCCTTACTGCTGTCAATTCTTGCCGAGCCCCTAAGTAAGATGGCGTCACATCCTCAACGGGCCTGACGTGATCCCGATAATATCGAAATTGGCGACAAATTCAAGTCCGGTTGATATTTAATTTCCCGGATTCCTGATTTGTCTGTTCTCAAATGAAGCCAACAAAAGTGCCGCTACGGAAGAATTTCGCATTTTTCTATTTTTTATCAAAAGACCGGCAATTTTTTTGACAAATCACGTGCGTGAGGATATAGTTCGGTTTTATTCCTGCCCCGCGCCGGATGAGGTCTCGCCTGTTAGGTGCTCGGGGAAGGGTTTCTTTCAACCTTGTACAGTCGGCTTTTTGGCTGATGAAAACGTTGAACACGGACGTTTGATGTGCGGGTGCCGTGAGCACGAAACACAGACGTGCCCGCGTTCATAAAGGAGTACGGTGTGGCAGCTCGTGAAGTTGAAAGCATTTTTACCGATATACTTGATCGCGCAAAAGTGCTCGACCCTGCCAACATCCGCAAGTGGTTCGATAGGTTGACGGTATTACGGCTGGACGGCGGCTCACTCGGAATCGGTTGTCCGGACGAAGCGACCCTTCAGTTTCTGCGCACCAATTGCAAAAGCAGTTTCACCCGCGCCGCCCAGCAGATAACCGGGCACCTTGTCGCTGTGGATTTCGATGTTGAGACCATCAAAAAAAGTGCGGCGCACTCCGAGCCTACCCTGCCGGGGCCCAGGCTGCACCCCGACTATACCTTTGACAATTTTGTTGTAGGGCCGAGCAACCGCCTGGCTCACGCAAGCTGTGTCGCCGTAAGTCAGTCGCCGGGCAATACCTATAATCCGCTCTTCATCTACGGCAACTCCGGACTGGGCAAAACTCATCTGCTGCACGCCGTCTGCTTCGAAGCACACGGAAAGTCCAACGGAGCGGTAATTCAATTCCTAAGCTGCGAGGAGTTCGTCAACCGATTTATCAGAGCCATCGAAGAAGGGAACCTGCCCGGCTTTCAAAGCCAGTTTCGCACAGTGGATATGCTTGTGATCGACGACATTCAATTCCTGAGAGAGCGTGAGCACAGTCAGGAAGAGTTCTTCCACACGTTCAATGCCCTGTACAACAACGGCAAACAAATCATCCTCAGCGGCGACAGCCCGCCCGGCAAGATTCCCTCACTCGAAGAGCGCTTGATAAGCCGATTCAACTGGGGCCTGGTCGCCCGAATCGATCCGCCGAGCTACGAGACACGCGTCGCAATCGTCCAGAAAAAGGCCCGTCTTAGAGGCCTCAAGATCTCGGACGAAATTGCCGAGTATATCGCCCGCAAGCTCCAGGCCAACATCAGGGAGCTTGAAGGCGCCTTGACTACCGTTTACGCCATAGCGACTACTACCGGAAAAGAGATTACGCTCGAATTGGCCCAGACGGCCCTCGACGGGCAGATCAAGCTGGCCGCCAGACACATTAGCATCACCGATATTATCGAAGTGGTGACCAGACACTTTGACGTCCGCCTTGCCGATCTGCAGAGCAAGAGGCGAAGCCAGAGCATCACCGAGCCCCGGCAGATTTGTATGTATTTGGCCAGGAGCTTGACCAAACACAGCCTCGAGGAGATCGGCGGCCACTTAGGAGGCAGAGACCACACGACCGTTATGCACGCTTGCAACAAGATAACCCTCGCCAAAGACGCCGACCCCCAAATGAGCGCCCTGCTGAACGAATTAACAAGACAAATCACACATCCATCCATAAGTTGATGCTCAACAGTGAATCTTATCTTGTTCAGAGTTTCTTTTCGTCATTATGGGCAAATCAGTGCTTTTTGTATTTCTCACCACCATGTTTGCTGTTTTCGTTAGAATCGGAGTTGTCTTCCAGTTGGTGCAGTTCAGCTCTCACCCTTGGTAGCGCCTGTGGGTATTCCCTCTTGATGAACTCAATCAGTTTCTCTCTTACTTCACAGCGCAGAGTCCAGGCCGCTGAGGCGTCCACGGCGCTCATAAGAGCCCGCAGCTCCATCGTATTGTCTGAAGCATTCGTCACCTGCAACACGCAGACTTTGCCGTCCCAGTGGTCTGATTTCTTGAGGATGTTATGAAGCTCCTCCCTGACCGCGTTGATAGGCATGGTGTAGTCGGCGTACACAAATACGGTGCCAAGTATGTCGGCGGAGGTTCGTGTCCAGTTCTGAAAGGGGCTTTCGATAAAGTACGTTATCGGCACGATTAGACGTCTAAGATCCCAGATTTTAACAACGACGTAGGTCAGGGTTATCTCTTCGATGCGCCCCCACTCGTTTTCGACTATTACGACGTCATCAACTCGGATTGGCTGGGTAATGGCTATCTGAAGGCCGGCAATGAACGTTGCTATAGTTCGCTGAGCAGCCATCCCGACGACTATGCCGACTACACCAGCGGAGGCCAAGATGGTTGTCCCAAGTTGCCGGACCTGATCGAACGTCATAAGCATAGTCCCAAACGCTATCACGCCCACCACTGCAATTACTATTCGTTTGAGAACTCTGAATTGCGTGTGGATCTTGCGTGCTCTCAGGTTGTCTCTCACGTCTAGATCGAAACGGCTGACCACGTACTCTTCTAAGACGTAGGTCATTCTAATCAGGAGCCAGGCAACAAGAGCAATCAAGAGCAAGGCAATCGCATGTTCAGCCGCCTCAGGTATGTGCGATTTCACATTAGGGAGTTTCCCAACCAAACGCACGATGAGCAAAATGACTATCCACTGTAACGGCCTGTAGCAGTGGTTCACGAGTGCGTTGTCGAAAGTCACTGTTGTACGTTTGGTCAAGCGGAGGATTATCCGGAACACCACACAGTGGCCAGCTACTCCAACAAGCAGCGCTGTCCCATACAACCAGATCAATGGCTCCAAGTCCCATATGCCTGCTAACATTTTGTCCCTCTCGAATCTCCCTGGCCAAAGACACAGCAATGCAGTCTCAGCAACGCCTGGGAATATGAATTACGACAAATTTTGGTGTTTTCGAAAAACTGCATAGTCTTGCAGACCAGATTTACCCGCTCATTATCGAATTGAGCATGTCCAGATAATCTGAGAGCAACCGCGTTATCAAAAACTTCTGCCTGACTGTCTCTTTTGCTTTTTCTCCGAGGGCTTTGGCCTCATCAGGGTTCTTGAGCACGTGGATGATGCGCTCTGCAAAGCCTTCCGTATCGTGAGGCTCAACCAAAAACCCACTCTGCCCGTCATCAATCTGGGAGGGTATCCCGCCTACATTCGAGGCGACAACCGGCGTGCCTTTCCACAAGGCCTCGGTCACACAGAGGCAGAAGCCCTCTCTTATGGACTTCTGTATTATCACGTTGGAGAACCTCTGAATGGAATTAACCAATGTCTCATTGTTTCCCACGACGAAAATGATGTCTCCAGTATTCATGAGTTTGTTTGCTTTACGCTGGACCTTTCTGTACATGCGGAGCCCCTCAGGGTCGTCGCTGGCCACATTGTAGCAAAAGACCAGCCTACAATCGACCTTCTCTTTTACCAATTTGAATACATCTATAACGCCTTCAGGATCCTTCCACGGGTCAAGCCTGGACACTTGGGTGATTATAGGTTTGTCCGTTGGAATGCCCACTTTGGTTACATGCTCAAGCATCGTCTTTTCGGGGACATCCCTGTTCTTCTGACTAAGTGGATTGATCGCTGGAAACATGAGACGCTGGTTAACCGGCAAGTCTTTTTTGAAGTAATTCTCGCTTGACACGACGACTTGATCGTACTTTAGCAGGAATCCTTTGAGGAAATCCCACAGTTCTTCGTGTGGATTGGTCAGGTCTATATGGCATCTCCATATCCACGGTTGGTGCTTTCTGTAAGCTCTTATCAGAGAAAGCGGCTGAGGGTCATGGACAATTACACAGTCATGCTGAAAGTGTGTGAACTTTGAGAAGTTGTCGTTAACTTGAACGTATACGCGCTTCTTTCTTTCAGACAGATTCAACTTTGCGCCCTGAAGGGCGTTGTGAAAACTTTTCGTGATCTCAAAGAACTCCTGACTTCCGTGCAGTATTCTCCAGCCGGCGTCTATGCCCACGTCATTCATCAGCAACACAAGGGAATAGAGAATCTCCGCGACTCCCCCGCCCTGGTAGGTGGCATTGACGTGAACCACGTGTTTACCGTAGAGCCCCTTCGCTCTGGCATAAATCTCTGCCAATGTTGTATCTGGTACTATGTGACGAAAGTCTTCAAGGCGTATCATACTAATCTCCTGTTAATTCTCTGAGCAATAATCTAATTTCTTTTGCGCTATCGACGCTGAATCGGGCCCTTGAAGCACCGAATCCAACCTTTATGGAATAGGCGTTATCTGGGAGGACGCTGAACATCTCTTCGTCTGTATAGTCATCACCTGCCGCCAGCACGAGGTCCCATTTTTGCTCTGCCATCCAGAGTTCCGCAGCCCGGCCTTTGTTCACACCCAGGCTTTTGATTTCAAGCATCTTGCTGCCTTCAAACACGCCGATATCCAGATTTTCCGTCAGGTTCAAAAGAGCGCCCCTCAATTCCTGCGCTCTAACGTAGGCAAGCTCAGGGTCCGCTCTGCGGTAATGCCAGACCAACGAGAAGTTCTTCTCTTCAACCATAGAACCCGGGGTTCGATCCGAATAGAGCTCCAGTATAGGTCTAATCGTATCCTTCCACTTAGCTTCAGAGGGCTGTGTACATCGCCACTTTTCACCTCTTCTCCTAATCCAGGCTCCGTGCTCAGCAACCAATGGCGTATCGAGATTGCCGAACCATTCCTGTAACGCAGCCTTGCCTCGCCCACTTATGATTACCACGCTGTTCCTGGGATCGTTCGAGAGGCTCCGTAGTAGCCCCATGATTTCCTCGTCCGGCCCAGCCTGCCCAGGCTTGCCTTTGAAACCTACGAGGGTGCCGTCATAATCGAGCAGGAACAATCGTTTACGGCTTTTTGCATAGTCGCGGACCAACTTCTGCCTTGTAGATTCCGACAGTTTGCGCACAGAGAGCTCCTGCTGAGTTTTCTTGATGTTGCATAGGGCGTCCAAGAAATCCCCGCCCCATCGCGAAACGTTATAGCGGCGAAGTCTATCCTGCATAACCCTGTTTCGCTCGACCTGCTCCCCAAGTGGCATCTCGAGGGCCTCCTTGATGGCCTGTACGATTGCCGGCTTATCGCAGGAATTGACTATAAGGGCCTCCCCCAGCTCACGTGCCGCACCGGTCACCTCGCTTATGATCAACACACCTTGGGCGTCGGTCTTCGCTGCTATGAACTCCTTTGCTATTAGGTTCATCCCATCTCGCAGAGGAGTAACTAAGGCGACATCGGCGATGTTGTACAGCGCTGCGAGAGTGTTGAAAGGAACAGATCGATAGAGGTACCAGACAGGTATATAGCCCATCGTTCCATACTCACCGTTAACTCTTCCGACTAACTGTTCCAGTCGGTTTCTCAACAGCTTATAATCCTCGACACCCGTGCGTGTCGGGACAGTTACCATAATCAGAGTGACCTTCCCTTTATATTGCGGATTCTCGGACAAGAATAGGTCGAAGGCCTCTAATCGCTGGATAATACCCTTACTGTAGTCCAGCCTGTCTATAGATATAATAATCTTGCGTTCTCCGATTTTCTTGAGTATTTTGTTTGCTTCCTTTTGAACTTCCGTCTCATCGATGGCAAAGGAGTACTTCTCATAATCGATTCCCATAGGAAACGCATCGACCTTAATGACACGATTATCGATGTTGATGTTGCCCAGGGCATGTTCAAGACCGGCAATTCTACACACACTGCTGAGAAAGTGCCGAACATAATCGTAGGTATGAAACCCTATCAAATCGGCCCCCAACAAGCCGTTGAGGATTTCCTCACGCCAGGGCAAAAGACGGAACAACTCAAAAGACGGCCACGGTATGTGCAGGAAAAAGCCAATTTCTGAGTCAGGAAGTCTTTCCCGGAGAAGTTGTGGAAGTAACATCAATTGATAATCGTGCACCCAGATACAATCGTCAGGTTTGGCAATCTCAACTACCTCGTCGCAAAAAGCTTGATTCACCTCCTCGTATGTGTCCCAGAAGCGCTTTTCATACACAGTACGCATTGGGAAGTAGTGAAAGAGGGGCCAAATCGTCTTATTGCAGAATCCTTGGTAGTGCCGCTCAATTTGCCTTCTGGAGAGAAATATGGTATGGCAGTTCTCTGTGGCCAATTTTTCCTTGATTTGCTCCTTGTCCTCGGAACTTAGCTTCTCGCTCGTTATTCCCGGCCATCCTATCCAGAGCCGTTCGCAGGATTCGGGCAGTGAAGACAACCCGACGGCAAGCCCGCCCGGACTCGGGCGAAAATGCAACTCTCCCGCTCTCCTTGTCGTATTAAGCGGTAACCTGTTTGCAACAACAAGTAATCGTCGCACAATCTGCCTCGCGGTTGAAGTCCATCATACAGCGGAACCGAAACAAAACGGAAAACGCAGGAATAGTGTAGTTTGCAGTGAAATCTTTGGTTTTTTCTACAAAGACAGCCATAATCCTCACTCAAGTATATCTGAAGCTCAAATTGTTGCAAGCGCAATTGCTGTTCAATTAGGACCATATAGGAAACCAGGCAGCGTTGCGGCGAGGATACAAATCTCAGGCGCAGGTTCGCCCTTAATAAACACAAGAGCTGTTGTGCTTTCTGTCTCTGATGCTCGTATTGCTCCATTGTCCACGGGGTTGATATTTGTGGTTTTTGATTTTGCGGTGGCTTGAGGCGCGTTTTTGCGGTAGTATGATTCGCGTTGCGCGTGGATCCTGAGCATAAGTGTCTTATTGAAGGACTGTGAGTAGGGGATTCGACGTTGAAGAATGCCGATAGACAATCGCTTCGGGTCGGCCTGATCGTTTCGCAGCGCAGCGTAAGCGAGTACCCACTGTCGCTCGAACGTCTTCTGGTCGGGCTGGCGGACGAGTCGATACCGGTGGCGCTGGTATGTCCGCCGGGTTGTGATATCGGCTCTATGACCCTCGGTGCGGCGGATGTTATCAGGCACCCGCCCATCGACCTGCCGCTGGCCGAGCGTCTTGGCAGGAGGGCTCTTGCCGAACGGCTCGTCGAGTTCAAGCCGACCGTGTTGCACTGTCTGTGCGAAGGCAAGGCATCTCTCGCAAAGCGGTTGGCGCACCGAATGGACCTGCCTTATGTCCTGACGGTAAACTCGCTGCAGAGGCGATGGGGATTGTCTTCTGTTTCGGCGAGGCATTGTGCCAAAATAATTGTGCCGGCCCCGAGCATCGCAGCTAATATTGCCAAAATCTATCCCCACTTTGCCGATCGAATTGAGCAGATCAATATCGGCACTTTCGTGGCCGAAGGCAGCGCTTGTTTCTCCGAGCTGGCCCGCATTGCAACCATAGTGCTCGCTCATCCGTTGGATAACGCCGACGACTTCGAGAATTTGTTCAGCGCCGTTAGACACATGATACTCGATGGGTACGAGTTTATGATGCTCGTAATGGGCGGCGGCAGGGCCGAGAGCCAGGTGCGCAGATTGCTTGCCGCACTTGACCTGCTGCGGACTGTTACTGTTGTTCCGAGATTGAGACCCTGGCGTTCGGTTCTTGCCGCCGGGGACATCTTCATCCAGCCTGTAGTCAGCTCGGCCTTCAACCCTTTTCTGTTAGAGGCGATGAGCGTTGGCGCCGCTGTCGCTGCCTGCAGGGGCGGCGTCGATGACTTGATTATAGAAGATAAAACGGCCGTTGTATTCGACCCGAACGATGAGCTTAGCATCATCAGGACACTCCAGCGCCTGCTCGACAGACGAGAGCTCGCACGCAAAATCGCCAAGGCCGCACAGGAATACCTACGGGAAAATCACTCCGTCAGCAAAATGATCTCCGCCACCCTGCGAACGTACCACAATGCACTGCAGTGGTACGAACCCTCAAACCCATAATTCCGCATTTTTCGCCCCTGAGCGGCTTTTTCTTGGCTCAAGGAGACAGTTGCTTACAGGTAAAAACACGTCAGGCGGCAATTTCTTGAATAATCTCTGGGCTCGCAGCGACTTATTTGTGAGTAACCGAATGAAAGGTGTATAATGATAAGGACATAGCACGATGTTGGAAAGCGAAAACATTTTGTTACGGCGGTTTGCCGCCACCGGCGATGCCGAGGCGTTTTCAGAGATTGTACGACGGCATGCGGGGCTGGTGTATGCTGCGTGCCTGCGGGTTCTGGCCGATAGAGACAGGGCCGCGGATGCGGTGCAGGAGACGTTTCTCCAGTTGTTGCACAATGCCGCTACCATTACCGGCTCGGTGCCCACCTGGCTGCACAGGGTGGCCACACGCAAGGCCATCGACGTGATTCGCAGGGATTCTGCGCGAAAACACCGGGAAGCCAAGTACGCAGCCGACAAGCCG
>CAYWOD010000135.1:0-9491 GCA_964459805.1 uncultured Pirellulales bacterium | reverse complement strand
AATCGCGGATTACGCTGATTTGCGCGGATTTCTTGGGGCCACAGAGGGCACAGAGGACACAGAGAAAAGGGTAGGTTATGGAAATGCGCCTACGGCGGGCTTGTTTACGGGGCGAAGGGGCGATATACTCGATGAACGAATTAGAATGGAGAAGAAAAATGGGTGATTGTGGGGCTATGTTTGATTTCGTGGGCAGTCCCAAGATATATGGGTATGATAGTTCCAGACCAAAAGGGCGGTGTGCTTATTGATAACGAGCAGAGAGGGATGTTTTGAATTTCTCACGGTAGCCGGTCAGAGTGAGTGAGCGTGATTTGTTAGAAATCTGTTTGTGTTGACGTGTTTTCGTCGAACGACTTCTGTATCAGAGCCTTACTGTCTTGAAATGTCTCCAGGCTGTCGATTCTGACTTCGACATCGCCGACTCCCCAGTGGCCAATATGGGAGACATCACGGACGTATTCAGGGGGACTCTCCAATTCAGGATATTTCAACTTCAACCAAACACGAAGCACGCTTGTACAGAGGTGAACGGAACAAAGGATTCTTCTTCCGTGGTAGTAATTGATAGTTTTGGCACGGTATTTTCTCTGGACTCTGCCGGGGGCAAGTTCTCTGCAAAATCTGTCAACGGTCCGAAATAACTCTACAACCTCTTGTGGTTTGTCACCTATATGATGGCTTCGGTGTATTCTTTGGCTTTGCCCGGCGTTTTTCCTTGGGATATTGTACTTTTGTCCGCTTTAGAGGTGGCATAGACCTGAATTTCTGATGTTTGACCACACAGCCTCTTAAGAGCACTTTTCACCTGTGTGGGCTTAATAGAATCGTCTTTAAGCAATTGGCGTATAAGCCTGATTAGTGCGTTGGGGGGTTCCATCAGAAGTTTATCCAATGCTTTGCGTATCTTCCCAGTCGTGAAGACTTGTTCACCAATATCGTCGAGCACGCCCTTTGCCATAGCATCTCGCGAAAAACGTGCAAATTGTTCAGCAACTTGGTTGATTAACATGCCCTCAGTGTTCTTGGGGTCCAACGAAATCTCAAAGAGTAACTTGTCAGGAGCCGGCGCCTTCTCTGTGCTACGATAAACTTTGTATGTGAGACCATTAGTGAGGATGCACCATTCAACACCAGCATTAGCAGCGTAACCGACTACTTGAGTTATCGATTTAACATCAGTAAGTGGGTCATTCAGCTGCTTGGCTTCTACGAATAGAACTGGTTTTCGGTTTATTTTGGGTGCGTAGTCAACAGCTTTTCCGTCAATTGTCGGATACTCAAGCTCAACTTCCTCTGGGTCTCGAACATCCCAACCTAATGCGTGCAACAACGGGTCCACGAAGATGGTCCGCGTTGGATATTCCTTAAGGTCGGCTTTTCGGTGTCTTTCCAACTTGACTCTTAGCTTTTCTATGCAGGAAATCAACGCTTTCATTCTTTGGCTCCCGAATCTTTTGAAGAATAAACACCAATCGCTCCGAGCTTTGTAGCACATCACATTACTTGTGTCAATATTCTTCTTGAGATTTTGGTGTGTGTTGGTTATTTGATGTATAATATCTTATCGGGAATCAAGGGGTTTTTCAAGAGCCCCGCTGTCCCTCGTTTTTCAGAGATAAGCGCATGAGAGTGTTAAGAATACTGTGAGTCGAACGGACATATCGAATTTTCTCATTCATTTCACTAAGGGAGACTACGATGAAGATGCCTTCAGGCGTCTCGAGAAGATTCTGAGAGAACAAACTGTCCTCGGGAGTGGTCGGCTTATCAAGGGAGGCTATCCGTGCGTATGCTTTTCGGAGGCACCCTTGTCAGCACTCACGAACGGGGTCGTAAACCCTGAATACTACTCTCGTTACTCTCCGTTCGGAATCATGGTCCACAAACAGTGGCTCTTCGATTTGGGTGGCCGTGATGTGATTTACGAACCGGATGTTGAATCTGAACCGCTGGCGGATTGTCATAAGTGGAGACACATGCGACATGAACCTCCCGAGGTGGATTTCACTTGGGAGCGAGAGTGGCGTGTTCAATGTGAAAGCCTGCGATTTGACTGCCGGTGCGCCTCGGCTGTGGTGCTTAACAAATCGTGGGCCCAGCGTCTCGTTCAAGAGCACGAATGTGAACAGGATGCCCGGATCATGGAATATAGTATGATTCTGGACGACACTGTGGCGCAACTGTACCGTGAACCCTTTATGTGGAACGTTTTGACACTGAGATAAGGGGGCAGGCTGCAGTAGGTTGACGCTGGGAGAAACTGGGGACAATTAAAGGCGTCCGGTGTTTTTTTCTTTGCGCGGTGATGAGGTATTGTCATAGGTTGTGGATTGGGTTATGCGCACCAGGGGCGTTGGCGGTTGATTTTGCCGGCTAATATATTTTTTGCGATGATCACATCTTCTCTTACCTGGAAGTCGAACATTCCGGCGCAGATAAAATCGGCCCCGCCTTCGTAGGCAAATTTGAAAGCCTCTTTCGGATGGATGGCGCCTGCGGCCATGACCTTGTAGGCGATCCAGGGCTTCTTGACGTTCTTCATAAACTCGATGGTCTTCTCCGGCGTCTTCGACCAGATATTATCATTCTCCGGCTGCCGGTTGGCGGACCAGTAGTTGTGGCTGTGCAGAGTCTTCATATAGAAATCGACGCCTATCCCGGCCTTTTCACACGCCATAGGCACTTCGACGCTGTGGGCCCCGACGCCCGCGATGGCCCCGTTCTTCTTGATAAAATCGACGGCCTTTCCGAGCAGGTCCACGCGTCCGCCCTCGACGAATTTGTCCGCAACTCCGCCGTGCACATATACCCCGATGGCCCCACTATCGATGGCCCTTTTGGCCTCGGAGGTCGCATCGTCTGTCTTCATCTTGACCTGGGCAATCCACTGCAGCTTGCCGCCCCGATTGTTCCAGTACTTGTCGATAATCCTGATACAGTGGTCGTCGAGCCTCAAAATGGCGCTGTTTATCCCCATCTCTTCGCATATCTCGAAGGTCTCAATCACCTTCTCGTCGGTGAAGTAGTTCCTGAGCAAAGAGGAGACATAAATCAAATCCCTGCTGTGCGCAAAGCCGCTGATCAGATTGCCGCCGGCAAACATCCTGCTTATCGTGATGTTGCCAATCTTTCCGGTCGGCAGGCCCTTGACCGCACCGCTTGGTGCCGCGGCGGGCTCTTTCCCAGCCTGTGCCAACAGGGCCTTCTCTTCAAAGCTCAAACCCAGGGCGGCACCCGTGGATGCAATGATGGATTTCTTCAAAAAACCGCGGCGGTTAGTATCTCCCGACATAACTCACTCCTTGTTACCTGCCCAAAACTTACCACCATAAGCATAAACTGTATTATATCCGCATTATATCCCCCCTTGCCCAGCTGTCCAGCCCCGCCCGGTGAACCGGCAAAGTGATAGATGCAATACGTAACCGTTCACGGTGTATAAACTGCGTTTCTCTGTCATTGCGAGGCCCCCTGGGGGCCGTGGCAATCTCAAACGCTCGAAAATCGAGATTGCGGAGCCTGTTGCGAGCGCAGCGAAGCAATCCCAGACTTCGAGATTGCTTCGTCGCTTCGCTCCTCGCAATGACAAAAAACGGGCTTCGCTCCTCGCAATGACGAAAAACGGCCAAAACTCAACATATCACCCGCTGAACGGTTACTGCAATACTGATGTTGAATAGCCCGGCCCGGCGCAGCTACTTCCTGCCTTCGGGCTGGATTGTGCGCGTCATCAGGCCATAGTTGTTGCCGCGGAGGTAGTGCAGCGTGTGGAACTTCTCCGGGATCCACTTGCCGTCGAAGAATTCTTCCTCAGCCAGCGCTCGAACAACCTCGCAGATGAGCAGATCATGCGTCTGCATGTCGAATATCTCGGCCACCCGACACTCCAGATGCCCGGCACACTCGACTATCAAGGGAGGCTCGACGATTTTGGCCGGCACCGGAGTCAGCCCGTTTTCCTTGAACTTATCTATCTCCCTGCCGGTCGCCACGCCCACAAAATGAACCTGTTCGAGCAGTTCTTCGCCGGGGACATTGATGACGAGCTGGCGATTTTGCTTTATCAGCTCGTACGAATACCGAACGTGGCTTATAACCAGCAGTATAAGGCAGGGATCGGCTGTGTTGACCGGGGTCTGCCAGCTAAAAGTCATTACGTTGGCTTTTTCCATAGTGCCGGATGTCACCAGGACGACGCACCCCGGCTCAACCAGCCATTTCGACTTGCTTAACTTCACTTCCTTTTTCATCTGAGGCCACCTCGTACTAATCTGAGCCAATCCGAACACTTCGAATATTGGCTGTCAAGTAATCGTCCGTCGCAGAAATGGTATGTTTATTATAAGCGAGGCAATGAGATAACAGGCGATAAATGCCACTAACGGCCCGACTGTGATGGTAAATAGAAAGCCGCCTTCGGCCGATTCATCGCTGAATCTGTAACGCATGTGCGAAAGCACCAGAGGGTGCAGAACGTATATCCCCAAAGTCGTCGAAGCCATCCATTCGACGGCCGTCTTGGGGATTCCCCGCAGTGGTTTTGTCCGGCGGTCGATAAGATAAGCCGCCCAAAAAATACCCATGCCCAGTACAATAACGGGAGGACTAAAGCCATCATAAAGAAATCCGGCTTTGCCCATGCTCAGCAGGTCAATAAACGGCCCGGCAAGCACGATTATATAAACGGCGCAGATTATTACGGCCGCAACAAGATACTTGAACGGAACCTTCCCGGGATCGATATGCCTGATCTCATAACCGGCCATGTAGTAGGCAATGTACGGAATAAAGATAGTGAAAATCGACCGTCTATTGCCTAAGAACAAGTTGTTGATCGGGGAATAAACGCTTGCCAGAACAAATATCAGGGCAATTAGGAAAATTCTTTCGGTGGAAGTGGAGTTCCTTACGAAGACGCGAAGAGGCGGCGTTACAAGATACAGCCCGGGTATCATCCAGAGAAACCACAAATGATAATACGCGTCCGCCGTTAAGATGAGTTGCGCCGCACGCCCCGCCGTCAAATCTTCGGCGTCCACCACTTTTCTGATAATGAGATAGACGATAGTCCAGAATACCAACGGTATGCCGATTCTCTGCATACGCCGCTTGTAGAAAGACCAAGCCGATTCGTTCCTCGAGTCATCGAGAAGCAGGGCCCCGCTTATCATCACAAAGACGGGAATTGCAAACAGGCACGTCAAATGTATCCACTTTCCAATCCACCAATTGACGCTCAGCGGCGCAATCAGTGGGGCTGCAATATCGCCGGCGTCGGTCATCCAATCAGGCGGATCAGTTGCCCAAATCGCGATGTGACCAGCGACGACCGCATAGACAGCGCAAATGCGCAATTTGTTGATATATTGAATGCTTCTGGATTTCTCGTGTGCCAGAGCCGAACTCCTGCCGATATTTTCCCGTTCTTTCTGCGTTTTTTCTCCCCCGAAAAACGCAGCACAATATACATGCCAAGATTTTAGTAATCTTCAACAGTAATTCAAGGATAAATGCCGCAAAAACAGCAAAAGCCGTTGTGCCGGCCAGTGATCGCCGATGCAGCCTCGCGCTCGGTGTTGATAGCACGCACAACTAACGAAGCTCCGCTGATTGTATCCCCCGCGGCAACAATATCCAGGTCCTTTAGTCCTACAACACTATTTAGATCTTTTATCGCTATTAGGTGGGGTTGGAGGATTAGGCTCCCAAAAGAGATCAACTGTCGTAATACAGATGGAACTCATAAGGATGCGGCCGAAGCGCCAGGGGATCCAGCTCCTCCCGGCGCTTCCAGTCAATCCAAATCTCAATCAAATCATCCGTGAACACGCCGCCGGCAGCTAAAAACTTGTGGTCCTTCTCAAGCGCATCAATCGCCTCAGCCAATGACCCGGGCGTATGGCGGTACTTGGCCAGCTCATCAGCGCCAAGCTCGTAAATGTCCTTATCCAGCGGCTCACCCGGATCGGTCTTGTTCTCAATGCCGTCAATAGCTGCCATCAGCATCGCCGTCCACGCCAGGTATCCGTTCGCCGTCGGGTCCGGACACCGGAACTCGAGACGCTTGGCCTTCGGATTAGCCGAGTACATCGGAATACGAACTGCCGCAGAGCGGTTACGCGCACTCATAACCAAGTTCACCGGCGCCTCAAAACCCGGAACCAGACGACGATAAGAATTGGTCGTCGGAGCCGCAAACGCCAGTATCGCCGGTGTATGCGCCAAAATGCCTCCGATTGCATAAAGTCCCAGATCACTGAGGCCTGCGTATTCCTTACCTGCCATCAGCGGTTTTCCGTCCTTCCAAAAAGACAAATGGCTGTGCATCCCGCTGCCGTTGTCGTCGAAAACCGGCTTTGGCATAAATGTTACCGTCTTGGCGTTGCGCCTGGCCACGTTCTTGATGATGTACTTATACCACATAAACTGATCGGCTATCTTGGCCAACTCGTCAAACTTTATGTCGATCTCAGCTTGGCCGGCTGTGGCAACTTCGTGATGATGCGCTTCAACAACGATACCTACCTTTCGCATTTCAGCAACCATCTCGCCACGCAGATCGTGATATGTGTCGGTTGGGCTGACCGGGAAGTACCCGCCCTTAAAGCTCGGCTTATACCCTAAGTTCGGCTCCTCAAAACGAGCGGTATTCCAGGCGCCTTCAACCGAGTCTATCCGGTACATCCCCGTATGCTGATTTTGCTCGTAACGAACCTCGTCAAAGATGAAGAACTCCGGCTCCGGCCCGATATAACACGTATCCGCGATCCCCGTCTCTTTCAAATAGGCCGTGCCTTTGCGTGCGACGTGCCGCGGGTCACGTGTGTAATCTTTCCTTGTGATTGGATCTACGATATCGGCGATAACGCTGACGGTTGGTTCCTTGAAGAATGGGTCTATCACGCCGGTGGCCGGGTCCGGCACAGCTAACATATCCGACATGTGTATCCCCTGCCAGCCCCGAATCGATGAGCCGTCGAAGCCCACACCTTCTTCAAATGTCTCTTCGTCCCACGTCTCAATCGGGTAAGAGCAGTGCTGCCACGTGCCAAGCAAATCAGTAAACTTCAGGTCAACCATATTCGCGTTGTTCTTCTTCGCAAACTCAAAAAAATCTTTCGGCGCCATTGTACTTGTTCCCTTCAAAAGTAGTTTCAGTTCTACTGTTAGCGCTCACGCTCTAATCGATCACTGCGTTGGCTCTTTGTCCCGTGCGAATCCTTACCCACTCCGGCGGATCCACCACACATAAACAACAGATTATACAGCTAATCTTCTTCACCGCACACACATCCTTTCTCGTTGGATTAATACAATTACTGACACCCTCCATAAAGAGCAACTTGCATGCCAGGAATACATTTTGGTCGTAACTGCTTGTTTAACAAGAAGATATGTCTGACCGGCTTCTTCAAGCGGCCGATTCATTGCGACAATTATGTCGCGTTCTGACTGCAAACGACAAATGTGTGTTGAGTTCGTCCATACCGGCAAAGTTGATGAGGCTTAGCAGATGCAAAAACACCGTGTTTGCGTGTAGGCCGTAACATATTGTTCATACAGGAGTTACAGCAATTACTGCCTATATGTGATCCTATTATGCTACGCATTTGTAATAGTTATTTGAACATGGTACAATTATGTCGTATAATATAATCTGAAAGGAGTTCTTTACTACGGTCGGCAAAAGTCACAATTCGCCAAAGGGGATGGCAAGGGCCTCGCGTCACGTGCGGGAGATGGAGACCCTGTATAAAATCAGCCAAATCCTTACTGCCGGTACACGCCAGAAGCAGGCCCTTGCAGAGGTCCTGGACACGCTTGACAATGATCTCGGTATGAATAGAGGCACTGTTACACTCCCGGCGCCGGACAGCGCTGAGATTAAGATTGAAGTGGCACACAACCTGTCGCGGGAGCAAAGCCGTAAGGTGCGATATCGGATGGGCGAGGGCGTGACCGGAAAGGTCATGCAAACCGGCAAGCCGATGATCGTCCCCAAGGTATCGGAGGAACCGCTATTTCTCGATCATTTCGAGCGATCTAAAACCTCGAAAGAGGAAATCAGTTTCATTTGTGTGCCGATTTCGATTGGGCAGAAGGTCATTGGGACGATTTCCATCGACCGCCTCTTTGATCAGGCAACATCACTCGACCAAGATATGCGTGTTCTGACCATCGTTGCGAGTATGATTGCCAATGATGTGAAGGCTCGGCAAGAAGTAGCTATTAGGCGACAGGAGCTTGAGAATGAGAACTTGCGCCTGCGCCACGAATTGCAGGACCGCTTCCGCCCTGAAAACATAATAGGCAATTCCAGCGCTATGCGGGATGTGTATCAGCAGATCCACCAGGTCGCCGGCAGCGATACAACCGTTCTTGTTCGCGGCGAATCGGGTACGGGCAAGGAGCTGGTTGCTCACGCAATTCATTACTCCAGCCCCAGAAACGAAGGGCCGTTTGTAAAGATAAACTGTGCCGCGTTAAATGAGAACCTGCTTGAGAGCGAGCTGTTCGGCCATGAAAAAGGCGCCTTTACCGGAGCCTTGCAAAGCCGGAAAGGGCGTATCGAAGAGGCAAACGGCGGCACGCTGTTCCTTGACGAGGTAGGAGATTTCTCATCCGTTACGCAGGTCAAGCTCCTTCGCGTCCTTCAGGAGCGCCGCTTCGAGCGTGTAGGCAGCAATCGCACCCAGAAAACCAACGCTCGGATTGTAACCGCTACGAATCGCGATTTGGAAAAGGCGGTTGATGAAGGGACTTTCCGCCAGGACCTTTACTATCGGATTAACGTGTTTCCGATCTTTCTGCCGCTGTTACGTGACCGCAAAGACGATATTCTGCTGCTGGCTGATTTCTTCGTTGAGCAATACTCGAAGAAGATGAGCAAAGATGTTCGACGGATCAGCACCCCTGCAATCAATATGATGGTGGCGTATCACTGGCCCGGCAACGTGCGGGAGTTGGAAAATTGCATCGAAAGGGCGGTCCTCCTGAGCACCGATGACGTCATACACGGCCATCACCTGCCCCCGACGCTCCAGACATCGGATGCGTCCGACACCATCGGCACCGGCTCGCTCAGAGAAAGGGTCGATTTGTTCGAGGGTGACATAATCGTCGATGCCCTCAAACGCTGTAATGGCAATCTCGCTGCAACGGCCCGCGACCTGGGAACTACCGCTCGAATCACAGGGTACAAAGTCAGGGACCTGGGAATCGACTACAGGCGATACCGCAGAACCAGGGCGTAATCTACGACCGCGCCGGCAAGTGCGCGTATTGAAGCTTCGGCCCAAATACCCGGCCGACAATAGCGCGTCTCGCAACTCGATTCGCTCCTGAAAAACTCGGTCCATCCGGGAAATGGATAGGTGAGATTGGCATATTGTACGACCGAGAAAAATCGCCTGGGACCCCAGATACACAAATCTCCCCCCTCACGCCCCAAATTTGAGCATCTGCCCAAACGATTTTTCTCTTAACCA
>CAYWOD010000134.1:0-9625 GCA_964459805.1 uncultured Pirellulales bacterium | reverse complement strand
CCACAAAGGATTATGAAAATAAATGGCAGCGGAGAGTCCGAAAAAACAAACCCAAAACAAACCCAAACAAACCCAATTTCCGAAAAGCCAAAAATGAGCTTAAACTTCTATTCGACAAAGGATTATGACAATAAACCGCGCCTCCGGGCTCCGGGAAAACAAACCCAATTCAAACCCAATCGAACCCAATTTCCCCTTCCCCAAACTTCCCCTCTTGCCCATTCCCCCACGATACGCAATACACGATACGAAATACGACATACGACATACCCAATACGCGATACGAAATACAAACCCAAAACAGGAACTCATAAGATGGGCCTAAAAAGCAACTTCCAGACCGCCGGAAACAAATTTCACACCCCACCGCCCGCCGCCCGGCCAGGCCTGTTAGAGCTTGACAGAAGCACTCGCCGCCGGATAATTGTCCCAAAGGCGCAAGCTGCGCCATTCAAACGTAAAACACTGCAAAAAAAGGAAATTTGGCTGATTTACTCAAGTCAACAGTAAGAAAGGATTAATTTATGACCGAAATACTCCAAGGTGTCTTCGCTGTTCTCTGTACGCCGTTTACCCAGAACGATGAGGTCGATGAGGCAGCACTGAGAAAGCATGTTAGGTATCTCATCGATGAAGGCAAAAGTCACGGTATTATCCCAAACGGCAGTACCGGTGAGTTTGTTGCCCTCTCTCAAGCGGAGCGCAACGTGATAGCTGAAATTGTCATTGACGAAGTTGCCGGCAAAGTGCCGGTCGTGGTCGGCGCCGCGTCGGTCTCCACCAAAGAGACGATCACGTACACCCAGCATGCTCAAAACGCCGGCGCCGATGGCGTGATGATCGTCCCATCATACTACTGCCATCCGAACGAAGAAGAAATCTTCGGCCACTACAAAACCATTGCACAAAACACCGACATTGAGATTATCTTATATAACAATCCGGGCACATCGGGAGTAGATATGCACCCGGAGCTCATCGCCCGCCTCGCTGGGTTTGAAAGAATTTCTTATGTTAAGGAAAGTTCAGGGGATATGACCCGCGTCGCTGAGATACAAAGGCTTTGTGGTGATAAAATGAGGGTTTTCTGTGGCTGCGACAATCTGTCACTGGAAATGTTCATGATGGGGGCGGTAGGCTGGATCGTACCTGCAGGAAACATGATTCCTCAATTATGCGTTGAGCTGTACGAACTTGCCGCGGTTGAAAAAGATTTTGAAAAAGCCAGGCAATTATATTTCAAATTGCTCCCGCTGTTTACAATGTTTGAAACGACCGGACAGTACATCCAATTAACCAAGGCCGGTCTGGAGATTCTTGGCAGAGCTTACGGCATTCCCAGAAGACCCTTATTGCCGCCCACGGCGGAACATAAACAGCAGCTCAGGGAAATATTGGCGGCACTTACGACTTGAAGTCTTTCCGGCGCGGTTGATAAAATGGATGTTGGCTTTGTACTGAAAGCCATTAATCTACACCAAATATTACAATTGGATATTTTCCCAGTCGTCCTCAAGCAAATCGAAGAAATGAATTGTTGACTGTTTGGATTGGTGTTTGCCCATCAGAATTTGACAGCCTTTCGCCCCCATCAGGTTTGCCGCTACCGCAGCGGTAAAAGGTGGCGTCCCGAGTTCTTTTTCTAAGCCTTCATGCTGGCCCTGGTAATGTTTCTCCAGCATTTTGCTGCCGGGCCAAACGACACCCACCTCGCCATACCATCCGGCGATGGCACCGTGAACCAGCGGACAGTTTGATGCCGAGCATTCTCGTGCGAGAACCAGCCTGTCGTCAATATTATCCAGGCAGTCAAACACCAGGTCAGCCTTCTCCCAGACTTCATCAGGTAGCTCATCAAGACGACTCTGAAAACCGGTAAACTCAACGGCTTTATTAATCTTCTCCAGTCGCTCCTTCGCTTCGTTGGTCTTTTCCTTTCCGAGGTTAGCTTCATTTGACAACAACTGCCTGTTCAGGTTGGTTTCATCGAAAACGTCAGGGTCTACTGCAATAATTTCCCCAATACCCACACGGCCAAGCTGCTCAACTAATTGTCCACCCAGACCGCCGAGGCCCACTAACACCACCGTGCTTTCAAGAAGCTTCAACTGCCCCGCGTAAGAGAAACTGCCCAGATTGCGCAGATAACGCTGAGGAGCAACACCCTTCTTAATAGCGAAGCATTCGACGTTCCTAAGGCAAATACTGGTTTCATCTGAAATTCTTTCAACCTGCTGCATAGTAATCTCTGAAGCTTCACATCCCGCAAAATACGGCTCCAAGAGTCTTTCTTCCTCCGCGCTAATTATGCTTGTACCCGATTTCACCAAAATCAGCCTCCACCTATGGCAGGAGGGAATATATAGAGTGAGTCCCCATCAGCAAGTACCTTATCAAGGTCTTCCTGCTTGCCATTTACGGTAATGATGCGAACAAGCTTGAGGGGCAATCCAAGCATTTCTGCCAACCCGCGAACGGTGGCACCCTCTTTAATATCCACCCTGCCGTCCGGGTGATTCTTCAGATATTTGGCAAACATGCTCATGAGTTTTACGTTGACAACCATCGGACATACCTCATTGCACTGTTTTCACTACGCCAAATTCAGCCTTTTCAACGTTTCCTTTGTCGGTGCCCCATTTTCATCCCAGCCTCGCAAAGTATAGTAGTCTTCCATCAAGCCTTCAAATGGGATCGCCTTGCCGGCACGGAAGCCCTTCTTAGCCACCTGGAACATCTTTTTGGGAAGGACATCAGTGGTTGAGTTGTAACCATCCCGAATGTTGTTAAGCCTCTGCACTGTGAAACCACGCTCTCCGGCAAGCATCAAGTCATCGACAGAGTAATTCCATCCGGTAATTGCATTAAACAGGTCGGCGAGATCGGTCATTGACAACTCGCCCCCATCAACCATAAACAGACACAGTACCAGTGAATTGCCCAACACTCCAAGGTCCTGGCACTTTACGGCGACTCTACTCTGATTCTCTCTTTCAAAAAACTTTACCATTCCCTCTTTGATCCCAACCTCAGGAATGAAAAAGCCGCCCATTTCTACATCCTCGCAAGGACCGCGGAAGTGACACGCCCCCCGTGTTCCCGTCGCATAGGTAGGCGCGAGTGAAATACAGGCTCGTGGATCGTGCGAAGGCAAATCCAGGCCTTTGCAATGCACCACCTCAGCTACGGAGTCCGGATGAATTTTCTTAGCCGCCTCCACTGTGCCTTCCCCGAAGATCGCACCGAAGCCTTCCCGACGGCCAATCTGCTCGACCAAAGTAAAGAAGGCCTTCGGATCACCCCATTTCAATTCGAGGCCGTCAGTATCGCCAGTTGTAATCCATCCCTTCTCAAAGCATTCCATGGCAAAGCCGACCATAGCCCCGGTACTGATCGTATCGAGCCCCAGGCGGTTGGCAATATCATTGCCGATAGCAACAACTTTAGGATCGTCAATCAGCAGATTGGTCCCCATCAATCCGAGGGTCTCATACTCCGGTCCTATCCCTTCGTACTTGTATTCGTCGGGTTCGGTAATCGTAATCTTACGATGGCATCCGATGGGGCAGTATTTACAAGGCAAAGGCTTAGCGTTTAGAGCTTGCGTATAATTGGTGCCGCCGAGTTTTTTGGCTCCCTCAGGCCAGACATCCTGCTGCCAGTATTTAATTGGCATATCACCTATCCCTTCGGCAGTCTCACAAAGTGCCGGCGTTCCATGTATCCTGAACTCGTTGGCCATGACGGCTTCGCGAATCTGTTTCTGATGCTTCTTGATCTGTTCGCGGATGGCTTGGGGATCATGGACGTCAACCTTCTTGGTGCCGCGTACGGCCACGGCCTTGACGTTTTTGGCTCCCATGATCGCTCCCAGGCCGCACCGGCCGGCAAAACTGTGTTTATCCACAGCGATACACGCAATCGCCACCTTGCGCTCTCCGGCAGGACCAATAGTCGCGATACTGAGTTTCTTATCGCCCGTCTCTTCCTGAATTGCGTCAACCGTTTCAAACGTGTCCTTGCCCCACAAATGAGAGGCATCTTTGATCTGGACATCATCATCAACAATCTGAATATAAACTGGATTCTCGGATACTCCTTCCAGGACAAGCAAGTCATAGCCTGCGTCTTTTAACGACGGCCCCCAGGACGCCCCGGCGGCAGTATCCGCAAACGTCCCGGTAACTGGAGATATGCCAACGATGCTGAACTTGGCCCCGCCGGGCACTGCAGGCCCTTGGAATGGGCCTGTCGCAAAGACAACAATGTTCCGGGGACCATACGGGTCTATCTTCACCGGTAGTTCTCGTCGCAAAATCTCAGCACCCAACCCGGCACCTCCAATAAAACCTTTCAGATCCTTTTCTGCTATCTGTTCCACCGTCGATTTGCGCCTGGTCAAGTCCATTCTCAGCATCTTTTGCCAGTATCCGTTTTTCATTGCTCGCGCTCCTTATCTCTTAACGTTCTTTCGCAACAAGATATGATTGCCTAGCGATATTACACTATTTTTCTGCCGCGACAGATTGATGAAGTTTTAATCGACATTTAGCCTTGGTCTCGGGCCGGGAGGCAGCTTCTCCTTTAAGTACCCGGTGAGCAGCTCGTACAGGTGACGCCGCGTGCCTTCGCCCTCCTTTATGCTGTGGGTGCGGTTCGGATACGACATCATCGAGAAATGCTTGTTGTGCTTGATCAGCTCATTGACGAGGGCCTCAAAACTCTGATAGTGACAGTTATCGTCGCCGGTGCCGTGGATGATAAGGAGATTGCCCTCAAGCTGATGGGCGAAGGTTATGGGCGAGCCGTTCTTGAAGCCCTCCTCGTTGTCGTCCGGCAGCCCCATATACCGCTCCTGGTAAATCGTGTCGTAAAACCGCTGATTGCTGATAAAGGCAACCGCCATAGCGGTATGATATAGTTCGGGATACCTGAAGATTGCGTTAAGACTCATCGAGCCGCCGCCGCTCCAGCCCCATATTCCGACTCTGCCGGGATCGACATAAGGCCGGTCCTTGATGACAGCCCGCGTCGCAGCGGCCTGGTCCGCCGATGCAAGAATACCTATCTGCCTATAAATGCACTTTCGCCACGCCCGCCCGCGCGGGGCCGGCGTACCCCGATTATCGACGCTCATCACCAGGTAACCCTGCTGGGCAAGCATCTGGTACCAGAAGTATTTCTGCCCGCCCCAGTTGTCCAGGACCGTCTGACCGGCCGGCTCGCCATATACGTAGAAGAATAGCGGATACTGTTTCTCCGCATCGAAATCGGGCGGTTTTATACACCAGGCGTCCAGCAGCACACCCTCGCCAATATCGACGCGAAACAGCCCCGTCGCCCCCTTCTTGATTTCGCCCAGCTTCTCCCGCAGCTCCGAGTTGTCCACCAGCACCCTCACACTCTGGTGACTCGGCAAACGGACCAGCTCTTTTAGCGGCGGCACGCCAAACGAAGAATACGTATGAAAGGCCCATTTCGAATCGTGCGAAATCTGATAGCTGTGCGTCCCCGCCTGGTCGCCCGGCGTTACCCGCTCGACCGCCCCGCTGCCGTCGAGCGGCGAGCGATACAAATAACGCTGCGTCGGATTATCAGGCGATGCAATGTAATAGACCCAGCTGCCCTTCTCGTCGATGCGCTGAACGCTTATCACGTCGAACTCGCCTGGCGTCAGAAGTGTCGCCTTGCCGTTAGAGCGTGAGACCAGATACAAATGTCGCCAGCCGTCACGCTCGCTCAGCCACGTAAAAGATTCCCCGTCCTCGAGCCATTTCAGATCGTCGCCGATATCGAGCCAGGCTTCATCCCGCTCGGTTATGATCTTTTCTGTACGTCCTTTGCGAACATAGCCTAACGTTACGTCATTGGTATTCTGCAGGCGATTGAGACGCTGGAAGACGACCGCCTTTGAATCGGCTGTCCATTGCATTTTCGGGATATAGCGGTTGCGAGGGTCGCCCGATAGCTTGAACCACCGCGTCCTGCCGCCGCGCGAGCTGATGACGCCAACCCGGCAGGCGGAGTTCATCTCGCCGACCTTCGGATACTGGAAGCTCGTGATCTTCGGATAGAGACCATCGGTGTAGTTTATCAGATGGAATTCACGCACGCCCTCAGTATCGAACTGCCAGTACGCAATCGATTTGCCGTCCGGGCTCCAGCGGAATCCGTCCCGCAGCCGGAACTCCTCCTCATAGACCCAGTCGGATGTGCCGTTGATGATATTGTCGCCCCCATCCTTTGTCAGTCGTTTGACGCGAAAGCTCTTGAGGTCCTGAACGTATATATTCTTCTGCCGAACATAGGCAGCTCGGCGACCATCCGGCGAGAACTTCGCAAACATCAGAGTCGAAGGCTCGACATCGCCACCGAGCTTGCGCAATTCCGAGGTTTCCAGGTCGAGCACGTAGTAATCACCCCTCGTATTTGTCCGCCAGACGCGTTTGGTATTCGTAAAGACCAGCAGCTTGTTCCCATCGTCGGACCAGGTGTAATTGTCGATCTTTAGCGGTTTGGACCGGCCTTTCGGTATCAGCCGGGCCGAAGGAACCATAATTTCGCGCCTGCCCGTCTCCGGGTCATAGCGCACAATATCCTTGGCCTTCGCATCCTTATCCTCTGCATCTTTACCCTCTGTCCGGTCTTCCGATTCCTCCAGTGTCGTGTATCCGGAGGCGTCCTCGCGCCAGCGGGCCGGACCGAAATCCTCAGTCTCGAACTCTTCGTCGGTAAATATCCGCTCAAGCGTAAGAATCGCCGGGTCCGCCTCCTCCTCAGCCGCTACCGCCCCAGCCGCACCCAGCATCAAAAGAATCATAGCACAAAGCATAACAAAACAGTTTTCCACTACCTTTTTGTTGGCCAAGTAAGTCATTTCTTTTTCCGTTTTTAAGGTTACTAAAACAATTCGCCGTTAAACACTTCTACATATTCTCAGGAAGTTGTACGAACCTTCACCGTCCCGTCGGATTCAATCGCAACGTGGTCGCCCTGCTTGATGGAGAAGAAGTCCTGCTCAGACAAAACCACAATGGGCACGGCCCGGTGGTACAGCTCATCCGAGACAATGCTGCCCAATGCGAGGATCGGATCGACCGTCAGATTTATAATGCCCGCCGGCGCAACACCCGCCTTGATACTCTCCAGCAAAGTTGCGCTCGATGTGCTCGAACCCTTGCCCTGCGGGAACACAAATACCCGCCCAGTTACTATCTCTCCGGATAGCTCGTGACGGCGGTCAATAATCTCGCCCGTCCGGGGAGACAGCCCCCCCCACAGGCTCAGAGGCTGCCTTGAGACAACCGCCGGACCCTCGGCTGAGCCCGCAACTAACGCCCTCGCCCTCAGGATTCTTTCCATAATCCCTCCTTGCGGCATACGTATCCCTTAACGGCGGACTCGACGCAATCGGCCATCGTCCCAAACGCGACCTTTACGTCCAGCTCGCCCGGTGCGTAATAGGCGCACTTGCCCGAGTTGGTCATAATCACCTTCGTATCTGCTGAGACCATCGGCGTATGAAAAACGCACGTATCGAGAGTAATCTCGATTCCAAAGCCCCTTAGCATATCAAGGAAATCGCCTCTCTGCACCAGAGCATAAGATGTCTGGCAGGAGATGACAAGAAACTTGACATCCGGATGAAGCTTTTGGCTTTTCTCAGTCTGCGCCCGGATGAGCCCAGCCAATTCGCGAAACTCATCGAACGAAAAATGAGGACAGCCCAACACGACCAAATCAAGCTTGTCTTTATCCTGGGCGGTGGACAAGTCGGACCAGGCCCTCTGCAAATCGGAAAAAGTAATGTCGATGACCCGCTCGGGTTCGTTCCCACCGAAGGCCTCGGTCAGGCTGTTCGCCTCCGGCGTCAGGCCGATGGCGTGAAAAAGGGCCACCGCCCCGGCCGAGGCCGCCGCCGCACAAAGTGCCTTGAGCTGATCGCTCGATGCCTCGATGTCCAGCCCTTCGATCACGGGGATCTTCTCCTGGACGAGCGAGCCCATAAGATGACCTAATACGGCATAAAAGGCATTGCTCCGCATAACGGCGGGGTCGATCTCGGCCAGCCGTAAGAGAATCTGCCCCTTGCGATTTTCCTTCAGGTGAAGGCCGCATTTAGGCACCCTGCCCGTTATGGCGGCACAGATATCCATAAAGTCCCCGTATCTGTTGGTCCTGGCGCCCAGAACGGAATTGGCGTAGCAGATAGCGTTGGACTCGCCCCAGGCGATTTGTTGGCCGAAACGCGGCGTCAGGTAGCCTTGATAAGGTGCGCAGCTCCACGTCGGGATGCACCCCATAGCCGTATAGGCATTGGCCTGCCTGATGGCCTTGGCGGCAAATTCCTCATTCACCCCGAAATGCCTCCAATTTTCAAGGTCGAGAGGCCCCATATTGAGAGTCGTGGGGACCGATACCCTGCCGCCCCCCGCCGCCAAGGTCTCGGCAAACTCCAGGCCCGCATCGCTGAGCAGCCCGCAGCCGTCTATATGGGCCTGGCTGATATCCATCAATTCCGGGGCGTCAAGCACCTCGGCCATTCGAATCAGGATTCGCATGGCCATCCGGGCCGCCTTGCCCTGCCTGCCGGCCAAAAGCCGTTCGTCCTGTCTGCTCAACTTCACCGACATCGTCTTCTATGCCCACTCAAGCGATAATCGCAATTCCGTTATGGCCGGATATGATAACCCCTCTGGCCGGAAACATCCAGACTTTTCGCTATCAAGCAGTCTGTGGGAACTTGCCGACAGTGATTTTCATTCACCGTAGAGAAGCGG
Source organism: uncultured Pirellulales bacterium (assembly GCA_964459805.1). Classification (GTDB taxonomy): domain Bacteria; phylum Planctomycetota; class Phycisphaerae; order Sedimentisphaerales; family Anaerobacaceae; genus DAOVRL01. The sequence continues at coordinate 845 of CAYWOD010000134.1, read as the reverse complement.
GAAATACGATGAATACCTGTGGGCCCGGGCCATACGCTGCTCGATTTGCGAAACGATCTCCGGGTTGGCGGCGGCGATGTCTGTGGTTTCGCCAATGTCGTCATCCAGATCGTAAAGCTCCAATGGTGCGTTGGGCTCGCTTCGAACGTTCAAGCGTACGCCTTTCCATCTGCCCATTCGCAGGGCCTGCTTGCCGCCCTTGCTCTTGAATTCCCAGTAAAGATATTCATGCTGCTTCTGGCGGTCAGGCCTTGAAAGCAATGTCGGCAGAAAAGAAATACCATCGATGCCCGCAGGTATTTCTGCGCCGGACAGCTCACAGCAAGTGGGCAGAAGGTCCCAGAACGCCGAGATATGATTCGTAACCAAGCCGCCTCGAATCCTGCCGGGCCACCGGGCGATAAAGGGGACGCGGATGCCGCCCTCATACACATCCCGCTTTATCCCGCGCAAGGGGCCGTTTGCGTCGAAGAGCTCCAGTGTTCCGCTCGAACCGTGCGGGCCGTTGTCGCTGGTGAAGAACATCACCGTGTTATCATCGATGCCAAGCTCTTTGAGCAGGTTGATTATCCGGCCAATGTCTCTGTCCATGCGTGAGATCATTGCGGCCTGGGTCTTCTGGTCGTTTGTCCAGGGCATCTCCGCATATTGGCCGAGGTCGGGGACCTGGAATTTCGTGTGTGGGATAGTATTCAGTATATTATTCTGGACGCTCTATTTGCCTTGGGCAAAAATGAGAACGATTTCGATTGGACCGAGAAGCCAGTCATCCTGAGAATGTCCAAGGACATCATGTAATGCTTCAGTCGGAATTGGACATTTCCTGAATTTGAATTAGTATGTAA
>CAYWOD010000133.1:0-9772 GCA_964459805.1 uncultured Pirellulales bacterium | reverse complement strand
GATACTAATTACGAATTTGCACGTTTTTGGCGCCGCAGACGAACCATCGCCGCCTTTGACCGCAACCTGCTCGGCGAGCCGGAGGCAGTTGTTGTCGCGGACCTGGACGACCTTGGACGCGTTATGTGTGTCGAACTGATTGGAAGGGCCGGCGTCTTGCAGAAGATCAGCGAATCGACTGATTTCTGACATCCTGGCGCTTGGGCTACCGAATCGACGGATTTTTGGTGGATATTGCCTTTGCAAACTGGATTGTTTGAGGTAGTATGTAGGGCGATGGCTCGGTGAAAATGACGGTAAGGTATAGTGAAAGAAAGGAGCAAGAAATGAAGAAGCGAATTTTTATTTGCACTGTGGTTCTGGCGGTTATGGTTGCAGTGGGAGTATTCGCTGCGGCGCAGGCGGACGGTAAAGTCAAGGTGCTGTTTTTGCGAGGCGGAGGAGTTCATGATTGGAAGAATAATCCGCCAATCCTGACGGCTATCCTTGAGAAGACAGGGGACTTCGATGTGACGTACACGGAGAGCCTCGACGATTTGAAAGAGCGAATCAAGCAGTTCGATATCGTGATTCAGTACACCACCGGACTGCAGCTCACCGAAGAGCAGGAAAAAGGATATTGTGACTTTGTGGCCAACGGGGGCGGGTATGTCGGCATCCACAGCGCTACCGACTCGTTCAAGAAAGCGGACCGCTACTGGGAGATGGTCGGCGGGCGTTTTGCCGGGCATGGCGGCGGCAAGTACACCGTCTATATCTACGACAGGGAGCACCCGATTACCAAGGGCCTGCAGGACTTCGAGATTCAGGATGAGACATACTCCCACAGCTACCACAAAAACGCCATAATGCGGTGCCTGACGCGGATGAATCGCGGCAAGGAGCGCCAGGCGATGAGCTGGGTATCGCACTACGGCAAAGGCAGGATGTTCTATACGGGCAACGGCCACGGGCGAGAGGCCTGGAGCAATCCGCATTTCCAGCGCCTCGTGGTTCGCGCGGCATACTGGGCCGCCGGTCGGAAGGTTAAGGACCCCGTTAAGTGAACATCGAGTCTCGAATAGACAATCATGCTAAATGAAGGGAAACGAGCCCTGCGGTGAAACTGCAGGCTAAATATGTGGATGCCCGGATGTGCGGGCACAAGTTAAGGAGACAAGAAAGATGAAAAAGTCAATTCTAATTGCAATGCTGTTTTTAGCTGTTCTGCTCGTCGCCCAGGCACGGGCCGCTGCGGGCAATCAAGCCGGCCACGGCGAGCGAGGCTTCGTGAGCATGTTCAACGGCAGGGACCTGACCGGCTGGGACGGCGACCCCCGACTGTGGTCCGTAAAGGACGGCGTAATCCACGGACAGACCACAAAGGAAAACCCCGCCCGCGGCAACACGTTCTGCGTCTGGCGCGACGGCAAGCTCAAGAACTTCATCCTCAAGATCAAGTTCCGCATCCAGAACGGCAACTCCGGCATCCAGTACCGAAGCAAGGAGCCGGATAAGTGGCGCATCTCCGGTTACCAGGCCGAGATCGAGAACAACGCCGGCAAGGTGGGTTTCCTCTATCACGAGCGAGGCCGCGGCTGGCTCGTCAACGTCGGTGATATGATGGTTATCGATGAAAAAGGCAAAAAGAACGTCGTCGGCAAGGTCTCCGACGTCGAGGCACTCAAGAAAGCCGTGTACTACAAGAACCAGGACTGGAACGAGTACACCATCATCGCACGCGGCAACCACATCCTGCACTACCTTAACGGCTATCCCACGATAGAGTTGATAGACAACGACCGTGTCACCGACCCCGACGACCCCAAGGACACCAGGGGCGCCGCCAGCGAGGGCGTGCTTGCGCTGCAGATACACGCCGGCGATCCGATGGTCGTCGAGTTCAAGGATATCCGCATCAAGCAGTTGCCCGCGAATTTCGGCAAGGCCGTGCGGCTGTTCAACGGCAAGGACCTTACCGGCTGGACCTTCTCCAGTGATGCTCTCAAGAGCGCTTTCGCCGTCAAAGACGGCGCGATGACTGTGACGGGCAGACCCGGCGGCTATATCCGCACCAAGAAAGACTATACGAACTACGTCGTTCGCTTGCAGATGCGGCACATAAAGCCAGGCAACAGCGGCTTGCTCGTCCGTGCGGTCGGCCCCGACAAGGTCTGGCCCAAGTCAATCGAGGCCCAGGGTATGTCCGGCAGCATGGGCGACATCTTTAACATCGGTAGCTTCCCGATGAAAACCGACCCCGCTCGCACGAGAGGCCGTCACACCCCCAAGATGCATCCGTCGAACGAAAAGCCCATCGGGCAGTGGAACGATTACGAGGTGTATATCAACGGGGGCGACCTGAGAATTTACGTCAACCGCCTCCTCCAGAATATCGCCACCGAGGTCGAGGAAGTCCCCGGCAAGATATGTCTGCAGTCTGAAGGCTCGCCGAAGGAGTTCCGCAACATAGTCCTGATCCCGATCAAACGCTGAGCTGCTCAGCGCGATCGCTACAGCGCCGGAAGGCCACAATGGGCGTTTTCGGCCTGCGAATAATGTGAGCATAAGCCAGACGCCGGCAAAAGCGCGGCTCGAGAAAACCGAAGACCGCCGTAAGTAGTTGCTGTTGCGGAAAGCCAAAACTGGCGATGTCACCCCTGCCAAAGCAGGGGCCCATGTCGAAAAACCTGGATTCCTGCTTTCGCAGGAATGACAAATGCTGTTTCCGCAACAGGAACTAAGTAAGTATTGGCTTTGACAGAACCAGTGTAACATATTATACTTCGCTTTGTAGTTGTTACGGTATATTGAAAGTCTTGTTGACGATGAAGAAGCCTGCGCGGCTTTTGGGGAATAGACGGTCGTTATGTTTGTAAAGTTACTAAAGAGCAAGTTACATCGTGCAAGAGTTACCCAGACGAAGCTCCATTACCCTGGGAGCATTGGGATAGACTCCGCGCTGATGGAGGCGGCCGCCATCTTGCCCTACGAGCTGGTGCTGATCGCTGATCTGAACAACGGCAACAGGCTCGAGACTTATGTCGTCCCCGCCGAAGCAGGCTCCGGCAGGATCGAGATTCTCGGCGCAGCCGCACACCTGATAGAGGAAAAGGACATCGTTATCATTATGGGGTTTGGCTTTTATACGCCCGACGAAGCCAAACTGCACAAACCAAAAGTCCTCGTCCTCGACGAAAAAAACAAAATAAAGGAATAGCGACTAAAAGTAGCGAACCGCCTGAATAGTTTCTGACAGAAAGAAATCTTCCTTTCTGTCATTCCCGTGCAAGCGGGAATCCAGTTCTTCTGCCCGGTGCGCAACACGACATACGATAAACGAAATACGAAATACGATATACGATAAATGTATCCTGAACTGTTTGAGATACCCTTCGTCCACATAACCGTAAAGAGTTACGGTCTGATGATGGTCATCGGCTTCCTCGCCGCCGTCACACTCATAAGACGCCTGAGCCGCGGCTTCACCCCCGACCCACAGCTCATCACAAACGCCGCACTATACTCCCTCATCGGCGGCGTCGCGGGCGCACGCATCCATTATGTCATCCACTACCGCGACCAGTTCCGTGGAAACTGGCTTTCTGTCTTTGCAATCTGGCACGGAGGCCTCGAGCTTCTGGGAGGCGTCATCCTCGCCATAGCCATCATATTCGGCTACCTCTGCATTCACAAATTCGTCATTCAGCGTCATAACCTCCCCATCCGCCGATACCTTGACATCCTCGCTATCGGCCTGATGCTCGCGCTTGTGCCCGGTAGAATCGGTTGCTTCCTCAACGGATGCTGTCACGGCAGACCCACAACACTACCCTGGGCCGTCCGCTTCCCCTACAACTCACTGGCTTACCTCAGCCAGATAAATCCCGATCCCAAAAGAAATCGCCCCCAACCACACTTGGACCTGCCACGCGAAGAATACTTCAGCTATGCCGGTCAAGATGGGAAATGGTACCCAAAACCGCTCGATGAATTGACCGACCAGCAGAAGTACGAGGTCACCGGGGGAAAATATCGCTGCCGACCCGTCCACCCGACTCAGCTATATTCGTCTCTCGCCGGCGGTCTCTGCTGCCTCTTACTTTATCTATTCTGGCGAAGGGCCCAAAAAGCCAACGCCTCCAAGCGACCCGCCCGAATCCTCACAAAACCGGGCCAGACCTTCGCCATGATGTTCATACTCTACGCAATCATGCGATTTCTTATAGAGTTCCTCCGCGGCGACAACCCCTTTGAGTACGGACCCTGGACAATGCGCGTAATTTACATCGTTTACAAAGGCGGCACGATTGCCCAAAACCTCAGCATATACCTGATAATCGCCGGCCTTCTCCTAATGGCCGTATTCCAAAAACTCAAAACCGACAAACCCAGTGCCTAATACCCCTCTCGCAACCCATATTTAGTTCCTGTTGCGGAAACAGCGTATGTCATTCCTGCGAAAGCAGGAATCCAGGTTTTTCGGTATGGACCCCTGCTTTCACAGGGGTGACATTGCCGGTTCAGGCTTTCCGCAACAGATACTATTTCGCCCTGGGTTTCACGCAAGGTTTCTGCCCACTACTGTGGCACGGGCTTTAGCCCGCATTTCTCATTAACCGCACAGATCGCCCCCCCAGGCTCATGCAGTCTATTTGAGTCATCGCTGTTGAGTCCTGAATTTTTTTTTCGTTGAACATTTCAGCAAATTGCCGATATAATTGTGGGAAAGACCCCTATACACGGACGGTCTCTTCCTCAAAGGATAGTTATATGGGACTTTATGACAGAGACTACACGCAGGCCGACTTTCAGTCGAAAAACCGCTATGCCCCACGGATGCGGATACGCCTGCCCAGGCCCTCAACCGTCGTCGGCTGGCTTCTGGCTATCAACACCGCCGTTTTCGTCCTGGACGCCGCCTTCCTTCCGAAGAACGTCCATTTCGATTCAGATACAATGACGCTCCTCGACAAATACTTCTCGGTCTTCCCTTACTCGCTCCTATCGGCACTGCAACCATGGAGGCTGGTAACTTACCAGTTTCTTCACGGCGCCTTGTGGCACCTGCTATTCAACATGCTGTGGTTGTACTTCGTCGGTCCGCCCCTCGAACGACACTGGGGACCCAGGAAGTTCTTGAGGTTCTATCTCGGTTGCGGTATTGCCGGCGGACTTTTCTATCTGCTGTTGGTCGGTGTCGGATTCCTCCGCATTGGCTGGATGGTCGGCGCATCGGGGTCCATACTCGGCGTATTCGCGGCCTGTGCTATTCTCTTTCCCCGATTTAACGTCTTTCTCATCCCCTTCCCTGTTGCAATACCGATAAGAGTCGCCGCCATTGCCGGGATCGTGATGTACCTGTTATATGTTGTCGGCCGCGCCGAGAACGCAGGCGGCCACGCAGCACACATCGCAGGAATGGCCGCAGGCGCCGCTTATGTCTTCTCAGAATCCTGGCGGGCAAAACTAAGAACTAAAGTCAGAACCGACCGCTGGAAAAGGAAAATGACCGACCAGCGAGGCCTCCACGCCCAGCTCGACCAGATCCTCGAAAAAGTCCACAACCAGGGCGTCCACAGCCTCACCAGAAAAGAGAAGAAGGTCCTCAAGCAGGCCACCGAAGCCGAAAGAAGGCGAAACAAACTCTAAAACACAGTTGCCCTACCCCCACGCACACCTTTGCCTGATGAGCCTGGAAGTGCCGCGCCCGCAAAACCCCCAACCGCCGGGACCCGATCCCCGTCATTGCGACCCCTGCGAAGTCTCGACACCTTGGGATGGCAATCTGATTATTTAGTTCCTGTTGCGGAAACAGCATTTGTCATTCCTGCGAAAGCAGGAATCGAGGTTTTTCGATATGGACCCCTGCTTTCGCAGGGGTGACATCGTCGGTTTTTGCTTTCCACAACAGATACTATTTAGCCCGCAGTTTCACTGTGGGTTTTCCTCTTTATTTCAACGGCCACGGGACCGGGCAATAGCACAGGCAGGACTCGGCAAGCTCACGCAAGTCTTTAAAATTGACAACATTATCACCGTACAGGTCAGCAGGTATGTCGCTACCGGTATAAAGCCAGTATTGTGCGAACCTCGCAAAGTCATCAAACGCAACGAAGCACAAGGGTCCGCCCGGCCAAAAACCGCCAAGCACCTCATAATCCCCACCTTCGCTCCAATCCGCATCCGGCTGACCAATTGTACCCGTAAGCGTATATGGCCCGCCGGTGCTTGTCCCAGCGCCGCCGTCAATTGTGCTCCAGTTCAACTCATATTGCCCGCCTGTCCGAGCGAAGGCAGAGAAAGCCAAAAGCATTGTAAAGGATATTACCACACAAAGAGCAATGGCACCAATTCCGGGAGTCTTTCCCGTGCTAATGTTATTCGCAATTCGACTCATAGCCCACCTCCCTTTTTCGCTACTTTGCGAGTTTCGGAAACTCGCGGGTTACGCACGCTTTCTATACCTTTTTCCTCTGGCAAGCCGTAAGCCGTCGGATGCAGATAGTAGCCGCGCTCTTCTGCGGATTTGTCCTTCTCGACGACTATGCGGTTAGCCTCCGCATAAGCGTCGTGTCTGGTTCCTGTAACCTGCCAGGATACTTTCATCCCTTTTTTACCGCCTCCAATCTTGAAACGGTTCTCGCAAATCTCTTCGGCAATGTACACCGGAGCAAATCCCCCGATGCAGGTTAGCTGATAACGGAAATCGCTGTTCAAGGCCTGAAAGTATTCCGGAAGCTCAACTGAGGCCTCGCCGTTTTCGTCAAGAGCTACATTTCCGTTGTAAACATTCATCATATCCGGAGATTCGATGAACGAGTGTTGCAGGTATTTGTTTTCCGGCTCTAAGGGATGGTCAATCTTGAACGAACCCGCGCCTTTCGCGAGTGTTCCCGTAATGACGACATTGCCCCCAAAAAGTCCAGCCAAGTCGCCGCCACTCGCATAGACCCCACAGCCATTGCTCTCAAAGTAGCCGCCGTAGCCGGTGATGGCCGAGGCCGAGCCCGAGACGCCCACGCCCTTGTAGCCATAAGACTCGCCGCAGACGCCCCGGCCAGCGATGGCCTTGCCATAGACACCCCGGCCAGAGTCGGCTTCGCCGTAGACGCCCCGGCCATAGCTCGCATAGCCGTAGACGCCAGCGCAATCGATATTGCTGCCCCCCGTGGCTTCGCCGTAGACGCCCCGGCCATATTTGCCCGCGGCCGTAAAGTAGCCGCCGTAGTTGGTTACATCTCCCGTGTTAGAGGCATGGCCGTAGACGCTCCGGCCATGTTCGCCGGCGGCCTCAAAGTAGCCGCCGTAGTTAGTTACGTTACCGTTAGCATCGGCACAGCCGTAGACGCCCCGGCCAGTGTCGCCCGCGGCCTCAAAGTAGCCGCCGTAGCTGCCACCAGTAGCGCAGACGCCCCTGGCGCCCTTGGCGTAGACGCCCCAGCTCGAGCCCATGCCCTCGAAGTAACCGCCACATCGCACGCTACCCCACGGCCACAAGGGCCCATCGTAAGTCGCAACCCCGTGAACGCCGTGGCCCATGGTGTCCGCGTCCTCGCCATAGACGGTATCGGAAGCCTTGATGATCCCCTCGACAGTAAGCTTTCCATCGGGCTCCGTCGTGCCGATGCCGACATTGCCGCTTAAAGCAGAATACATATCGTTTCGGTCGATAACCCAGTCGGAGTCAGGGGTGGCCGGCAGGTTCGTCAAGCCGCTGCCATCTCCAACAAATGCAGTAGCCTTTGCGGTGCCATTTACTTCGAGATCTTCGCTTGGATCCGTCGTTCCGATGCCGACGCGGCCGCTCTCTACTATAAGCCCATAACCAGAACTGGAAGTGAAGTATCCTCCAGTGCCGGTGGAGCTCGTCCCGTAGACACCTATGCCATTGGTACCCCCGGCCGCGCCGAAGACGCCCCGGCCAGCTTCTGCGCCGGCCCAAAAGTAGCCACCGTAGTTGGTTCCACTCCCGGTATTAGTGGCATAGCTGGACACGCCATGGCCATAGGGGCCAGCGGCCTTGAAGTAGCCGCCGTAGTGGCAATAGCCAGTATTGGCCTCACCGTAAACGCCATAGGTCAAGTCGTAACTACTCGTCCCGGACGAGGCGGCCCTAAAGTAGCCGCCGTAAGTTCTATCGCCGCCAGAGGCCTCCCCATACACGCCATAGACATTGGAACAAGGGCCGAATTCTCCACACTGGGGTTCCGCCTCGGCGGTGAAGTACCCGCCATACGTGAAGTGGTCGGGATCGGTAAGCCCCAATGTAGTAGTATTAACGGCACTACCCTTGACGGCAAACGACAAAGCATCGTTCGCGTGTGCGGCCTCAAAGCCGCTGGTTATGCCGGAGATGGAGTTGTCGGCTGTGACAACTGAGCCGCCCTCTATTGCACCCTTTAGCGCCAGAGGGACCCTGACCATCAGCGCGTATGGCACGGGCGTTATCTCTATCCGCGGACTGAGCGTAACAAAAGCATGCGGGTCGTTGCTGTCCCCCGGCCGAACGCCAATTTGGAGCCAGCGGGGCTCACCATCGAACACGCCGCTGCCGAAATCCAGTTCTACCGCAAATTGACCCTCGATGACATCAAGGTCGTTTATATCAATCGTATTTCCTTCCTGGGCGGCGAAGGGGCCAGGATTATCGTAGAGCTCGAACTCGAAGTCATAAAGCCCGTCCGCAACATCATTGGCATCTATCAGCCTGCCCTGGTAGGTAATGGCCGTGCCCATCGGCGCAGGTATAACCGTGATTTGTACCCAATCTATCACTTTAAACTCGTCCTTTATCAGTTCTGCCAGTACCACATCGGTTTCACCGACCTCTTGCGCCTCGTATTCGAAGACAAAATGAACTCCGGGTGTTATACCCTTACCAGCAGCCGTAACATGATAGCCGTAAAAACCGTGCTTATTATGTTCTTTTACTGTTGCACTATCACCAGCCAAGGGTGTCGTTTCATAATGCGAAAAACTGCCCAGAACCAGGCCATTATCAAAGCCCACATAGTCTGTGTAAGATGTTCTGTCATCCGATACGACTTCGACAGTCCGCGACTGGCCCAGCTCTAACGAATTGATTTGACATCCTCCCCGTTCACGGTCAGATGTATCTTGCCGTGGGCCACGGACGCCGGCCAGATCATCAGGCCAACAGCCAGAACCAAAATGGCTCGACAGGCTCGCGATCCCGAGCGAAGTCGAGGGATTGCTAAGATTTTTCTACTTTCCATCTTCTTACGCTTTCAAAAAATGGTTAATATTTGCATCGCGCGCGCCGCGCGCACGAATCCCGCTGCGATAATCGCCTGCAAAACGAAGATAATAGACGGCAACATCGACTCCTCCTTTTGGTGCCTTAGCCTTACCATCAGCGAAAGATGCTCTACATTACGCGCCTCTGCGGGTCGCTGTCAAGAGAATTTTTGACAATTCCTGGGAAATTATAGGACGGTCGGCAAAATCGGCTGCGAGTATTGCCTGAGGAGGTCTGATAACGGCCAGATTGACCTCGGGCGAATTATTAGAATTGGTCCAGGAATCGCAGGTCGTTCTCGAAATACAGAGGGATAACAGTTATGTCGTATTTATGCGCCGCTAATCGTTTTATATCGAATCGCTGCCACGAAATCTGATGAAATCTACATAAGGACCATAGGAAGAGGCTTAAGTTCTCTTCTGATAGGGTCGAGAATCATCCCCAACGCCTCTAATGTCGTAGCGCCTAATAAAAATATATCTTTCTCCCCGAATACCACAGGTGCCGCCGCGACCTGTCCTTTATATT
>CAYWOD010000132.1:0-9778 GCA_964459805.1 uncultured Pirellulales bacterium | reverse complement strand
GGCTATTACACTCGACGAAGTCTATCACAACGTCCTCCAGCAAATCACCATCTAAACTTCCCAGAGAAGGGGAAGCGCACTCGAGGAATCTATTCAAAAAACGCCCTGCCAGAGCTTGTCTGCTCGCAGGCGGGTATCCGGCATCCCCTATCGTGTCTCAACCGATACATGGTTACCACTTTTCTTGGTTTATAGAGCTTGTTGTTTTCCTGTGTGTGTGGAGGGGCTCTCTATGGGGAGAATTATCGGAAGGTTCCGGGAAAATCCTTGGAATTCGCGAGAACTCGCAGAGATTTGGGGAAATCTGCAAAAATTGCGAAAACCTGTCCATTTTTGACGTGTTTTTTTGCAGTCGGCGACTGATTTGATCGAAAATATATAGTATGTGAGAATAGAAAAGGAGATAAGAAATGCCTGCAATAGTAGTAGAAAAACGTATGAATATGCCGGAAATCAAGGCTAAGGCGAAGATGCTGGGCATAACCCCCGGCAAAATGAAGAAGACCGAGCTTATCCGCAGCATCCAGTCGGCCGAAGGCTGCACACCGTGCTACGGAACATCTAACGGGCAGTGTCCCTATACCGACTGCTGCTTTATGAAGGATTGCCTGAGAATCACGTTTTAAGTCCTGCTTATTATCTTTTGGCGTCCGATCGAGTGGTTTTTGGGCAAGCGCAGGGGCGGCGCAAAGGGCGCAGTGAGCACAGGAGCAGGGAGATAGGGACATAACCGCAGAAAACGTCGATTATCGATGATTACTCGAAGGGCGGCAGTTTTGCGCAGGATAGGTCTCTTTCGAGTGCGGCTGGGCCCCACGCGACCGGAAAAACGGTTTCCCCAGTATTTGAGCAAAATAAATTCCCAAATTATTTTCTTGACACCGACCGATCTCCCTGGTAGTGTTGACTTTGTGTTATGGAGTATACTTCTGTCCCTCGGAGTGTACCCCTGATAAAAAACGAGGGAATATATATTGCAGGCGTGCTTGGAAAAGAGGCCTAAGGAGACGAGAAATTGGATAAAGGTAAGGTAAAATGGTTCAATGATAGGAAAGGGTTTGGTTTTATCGTTCCCGACGATGGTGGTGCGGATTTGTTTGTGCATCACTCGAACATTGCGGCGGAAGGGTTTCGGTCGCTGTACGACGGCCAGGCGGTGGAGTACGAAGTTGCCGAAGGCAAGAAAGGACCCGAGGCAACGAATGTGCGTCCGCTGGCGTGAATCCCACGACGCTTAGGCATAAAAGCCATCGGCCCTGCCATTTCGGTAGGGCTTTTTTTGTTTGACGGGGGTTGCCGTATTGGCTACTCTAACGCTCAGAATGTGAACGGTTTATTGATAAGGAGGAAAGAAATGCGGTATTTGAGATTATCGCTTTTGGGCTTGGCGCTGGGGTTGGTGGTCTGCGGGTGCAAAAAGGGCGAGCCGAAAACGGGACCGCCGCAAGGAAAAGAGGCCACCGAAGAACAGCAAAGCAAAAAGGAGGCTGCTATGGGGTTAACGCTGAAGTGGCTGGGCCATGCGAGCTTCAGGATTTCTCACGAGCAGACGGTCATATATATCGATCCGTGGAAGTTGAAGGACTCGCCGCACGATGCGACGCTGGTGCTTGTAAGTCACAGTCATGGCGACCATTACTCGCCGGACGATATTGAGAAGGTCAGCGGGCCCGATACGAAACTGATCGCTTCGAGTGACGTCGCTACGAAGGAGCAGCGGGGCCAGGCGCTTATGCCCGGACTGACCGTTGAGCTGGAGGGCGTGCGGATCAGTGGCGTCCCGGCGTACAATCCGAACAAGCAGTTCCACCCAAGAGAAAAAAACTGGATCGGATTTATAATCGAGCTTGCTTCAAAGCGAATTTACTACGCCGGCGATACGGACCTGACGGATGAAATGAAGACCCTTAAACATATTGATTTGGCGCTGCTGCCTGTCGGCGGCAAGTACACTATGAACGCCGAAGAAGCAGCCGAGGCGACAGAGCACATAAAGCCTGAGCAGGCGATACCATATCACTGGGGTGACATAGTCGGCAGCCGAAGTGATGCGGACAAATTCGCGGAATTGGCACAGTGCAAAGTAACGGTGATGACGCCCGGCGATTCTATCAGTTTTTGATTTGAACCGGCGGATTCTGGTTTTCGACACGGATACCCGCCTGCGCGGGGACAAGTTGAAACTGTGTTTTTAGATACACAGGGGGGGGTGTGGAGTCACATTTCGGGGATTTATGCCTGCCGTTTTTCTGATGTTGGCCCGGCGAGGAGCCAAAAGTGCGCAGAAAGTGCCCCCCCCGGTAAGGCCAAAACACAGAACAAATACCTCGATTAGTGGGTAGATAATTATGTAGGGCACAGTTTTGGTTTTTGCAGACAGGTCGGTGAAATTGGTGAAGATCTTCGGCGAAACCGGAAGAAAGATAAATAAAGATGCGATTAACAATAGAACAACGCGTTGTGGCGTTAGAGCGGGATAATGTGGTGCTGGGCGATACCATAAAGTTGCTGCACAGGCTGCTGAGGGAACATCGGCAGTTGATAAACGACTATATCACGCAAAAGGTGACGACCGCGGATGGAAGCGAGGGGCAAAACGGAGATGTTAGGCCTGAAGAAGCCTTGTATGCCTTTGTCTGTAAGCAAAGATTCGACAGAATAAATAAGGAGGTCCGCGCGTTGCGCAAGCTGATAGACAATTCAAGGCTTGGGCTGAAGGCCGGTTAGAACAAGCAGTTGTATGTCGCTCAAGTGACTACTTACGCGGGACCTCGAGCGTCCTGCGACAACGGGGACACTTGACGTTATGGGCCTTGAAGTTGGGCGGTATTTTTAGTTTCAGACCGCACAGACAAGTCAAAAACACGAACTCGTTGACCTTTCGCATTATGTCGCCGACCTGGCGCATTTGTTTTTGCCGGCGCTGGTCCTTTTTCCCCTTCGCTTGTGCTTGACGCAGTGCAACTTCCTCTTTTGTAAAAGCGGTAGGAGGGACGACCGTTTTGGTCTTTGTTACAGCAGTGAAGGCGTTTGAGTAATCTTTGAAGGATGCACCGTGGGTCATATTGCGGAGAATCTTTACCCTCTCGGAGATGGGCGGATGAGTGCTGGTCAGGTCGGATAGTTTTCGCTGCTTTTTCTTTTTGAAAGGATTGGCGATGTACATCGGAGCGGTGACTTTGTTGGCCGAGGCCAACTGCGGCGAGGGGTCATTGGCGATTTTCTCGAGGGCGCTTGCGAGGCCTTCGGGGTAACGGGTCAGCCTGGCGCCGCCGGCGTCGGCGAGATATTCGCGCCTCCTCGAGAGCGCAAAGTACAGCAGATACGCCATTATGGGCGCGAGTATAGCGACGACTATGGCGACCGCCAGCATAATAAGCTGTGCCTGTCCCCCGCCTTTTGAGCCGGATGAGTACCTTCTGCTGGAGCCCATAGAGCTGTAGAACATACCTCGCAGGAAAACCTGCGATAGCAGGACAATCGAGCCGAGCATTACGCCGGCAAGCGTTACGAACAAGATGTCGCGGTGGAGGATGTGGCTTATTTCGTGGGCGATAACGCCCTGGAGCTCATCGCGGTTGAGCCGGGCGAGAAGGCCTGCGGTCACGGCGACGGATGCGCTTTTTGGGCTTCGGCCCGTCGCAAAGGCGTTCGGGGCGGGGTCATTGATGATATAGACCTTCGGCATCGCGGGCAGGCCGGCGGCGATTTTCATCTCTTCGACCACATTGAACAACTGCGGATGCACATCGTGAGTAACCGGCTTGGCTTTGCTCGCAGCCAAAAAGATTTGGTCGCCGCTTGAGAGGCTTATCAAGGTCAAGACCAGCCATATCACGACAGCGATGAGCAGCCCGAACATGGCGCCTTCGACCCCAAAGACGACCGCGCCGATGACAAAGCCCAAGAGCATCAGGACGACCGCCATTACTACCATCAAGACGATGGAGTTCCTCTTGTTTGCTCGCATCAATTCCCACATTGTTCGTTCCTGGTACCCAGTTGCTAACGTTCTGCAGTCAGGGCCTTCCATCCCGCTACACGAACCCGGCCGAGAGCGGCAGGCTGCGCTGTGCTCCTGAACACCCTGCCGCCGCGCTGTTCCTGGCAGAACAGCACTAACCTGAACGCGGCAGAAAGCAACAGCCTTTCGCGATTAACTGAAGCTTACCTTTGGAACTTCGCGCTCGGCGGCACTTTCAATCTCGAAGAAATCGCGCTTGCCAAAGCTAAACGTTCCCGCAACGAGGTTCGAGGGGAACATCTGAATCTTGTTGTTGAAGAACAAGACCTGGTCGTTGTAGCTCTGCCTGGCGAAGGAGATCTTATTCTCCGTGCTGGTCAGCTCTTCCTGAACCGCGAGGAAATTCTGATTGGCCTTTAACTCGGGATAATTCTCCACGACCAGCATGAACTTGCTGAGCGCTTCGCCCAGTGCCCCTTCGGCCTGTGCGGCATCGGTGACGGTCTTCGCTCCCATCGCCTGGGCCCGGGCCTTCGTTATCACCTCGAAGGTCTCGCGCTCGTGCTTCATATAGCCCTTGGCCGTTTCGACGAGATTCGGAATCAAATCGTGCCGCCGCTTCAACTGGACGTCAATCTGCGACCATGCGTTGTCAACCTGGTTGCGCAGGCGAACCAAGGCGTTGAAGATGCCGACGACAAACAGGACAAGCAGAACAACGACGACAAGAACAACAATAAGGACAATCCCTACTGTTCCCATAAATACTCTCCTATTTTAGAGGTTTTTGCTGTCGTTTCGCTACTTGCCCTTTTTGAGGATGACTACCGCAATGATGGCAACGGCGGCGACGACGATGCAGACAATGCTCCATGTACCCATAATTGTCTCCTTTGCTAAAACTCGTTCCTTCTTATTTGTTATGTGGCACTATAGCGGATTTCCTTTACAAGTCACGGGAATTTTCTGCTGTAGCCGTGAGCCAGTCAAGGGTAAAGCGGGCGAAAACGATTTTTTCGTACGGATGGTTTCTGCCGGCCTCGTACAAACAGGCGATATCGGCGTCGCGGAGCACCGTCAGGCAGGAATAGGCCGATGGGCCGCCGTAGAGCAGCCTTGCGACAGGCCAGGTCTTGCCCTCGTCATAGCTGAGTCGCACCGTTATATGGCGTCTGTCGCCCCTTTGGGCCCGGGCGGGATTCGAGAACAGCAGGCGGTTCTTTTCATTGGCCGGGCTCAGCGTGTAACGAAGGAAGCTCGCCTGGCATATCGGCTCGACAAGCGCCGGATGGTGGGTGACTCTCGAGAAGGTCATTCCGCCGTCGGTGCTCGTTGCTATCGCGCGGGTGGTTTTGGAGCGGTCGTAATTGCGCATGTTTATCATCAGGACGCCGTCGGCCAGCTCGACGACCTGGCATTCGTTGACCTTCGGAGTGATGACGCCGCCGATCTTCCAGGTTTTGCCGTGGTCGTCGCTGATGATAACGTGCGAGTTATAGCCGTCCGGGTCGTCAGCCGAGACAAGGCTGTGGTCGCATGGTATTACGAGCCGACCCTCTGATGGGCCTTTTTGAAGCTGGATTCCGACACCCGGCCCGGTGGCGTACCAGCGCCATTCGGGTCTTTTGGTCGTATCTGTTATCTGGACCGGCTTGGACCAGGTCCGGCCGTCGTCGTCACTTCGGCTCACCCATACACGGCGTGTGTCTTTGCTGGTGTTCTTCTTTATGGCCGACTCGCCGTCGTCGCCGCGATTCCAGGTCATCAGCAGCCAAATGGCGCCTGTCTGCTGATCTTGAACGGGACATGGATTGCCGCACGTATTTGGGCCATCGTCCCAAACGATTTGCTGTTTGCTCCAGGTCTTGCCGCCATCACCCGAGCGCTTGAGTAAGAGGTCTATATCACCGCTGTCGCCCCGGCCTGTGTTGCGTCCTTCGCAAAACGCCAGCAGCGTTCCTTTGTTGGTCACCATAACAGCAGGAATGCGGTATGTATGGTATCCGTCGGCGCCGCTGATAAAGACGTTGGTCTGCTTTGGGCCGGTTTCGCCGGCGATGGCGTCGAGCTCTTCAATCTTGAAGCGGACGCTGGCGATATATGGCATTTGGCCTTTTTGCCAGTGACCGTATGTTGTAGCGACAAAGGTGCCGTCCGGCAAAAGCTCGAGAGCAGGGTATGCGCAATCGCGGGATTTCGTGTTGTCCATAAGGCGGACGCGGTATTGGCCCTGGCGGCCTTTGACTATGTCGTCGTAGGTGCCGACCCATCCGACCCAGTCACCAGAGGTCGGGCTCGAGCGCGTCGTGTCACGGAAGCTGATGAACAGCCGGCCGTCGGGGGCATACTTGCCCGTGTGGCGGTCGCCGGTCAGTGCTGCGGGCAATTCCCGGGGCTCGGTCCAGCTTTGGCCTTCGTCGTCGGAGAAGATAACGAAGGAATTGAATTTGCGGCTGTTCTCTCGCAGCAGGACTGCTATCTGCTTGCCGTCCGGAGAGCGTATCAGGCCCGGCTCACAGATATGCGCGCCGCCGTGCTCGGCGATGACGACGGGCTCGCTCCAGGTCAGGCCGCCGTCCTTTGAAATTGTCTTGAAAACGCGGAATTTCGTGCGTTTGCCGAGGCCTCGCAGGAATCGCCCGTCATCGTGAAACAGGGCCATATAATCGCCGTTTTTCAGCCTTTCGACGGAGGCCATAACGACTATCCCTCCGAAATCGCCGATGGGTTCCAGCGGCGTCCAGGTCCCCCCGTCGTCTTCGGAAACGCCCATTCGGATCGGGTAGAGCCCCGAGAACATAATCAGGCGCTTGACGCCTTTCTTGTCGATGACGTGGTGAATGGTGGGCACCTCTTTGGATGTGGCCCAGTTGTCGGGCGTCGGCAGTCGCTTCGACCAGGTCAACCCGGCGTCGCTGCTGCGCTTCATTACGATTGCGCCGCGGCCGTGGCCCTTGGGATACACGGCAATCATTGTCTTATTATCTTCGAGCAGGACCGTGGTGGGATGGCCGAGGTATTGGCCCGCCTCTTTGTCAACTATTACCTGGCGGGACGTGTCCTTTGAAAGGTCGATAACGGGGATCGAATAGTCCGCAGGCAGTGGCGAGTCCTCAGCGCGGCTGGGGCCGGCCACAGAGACGAGCAGCAATATGCAGATCAATTGTTGAGCCAGTGGGCTCACGCTTGGCTCCTCAACCTTCATCCTTTTTGTCGTGGCCGAACATATCGGCCAATAGTCCCTGGATCTTACTGCCTTCGTCCAATTGTGCCCGGTCGAAGATGTCGTGCAGCTCGCCTTTATCGAACCACAAGCCGTCGCCTTTTGAGCACTTGTCGATTAGCAGGGTCGGCTCAGATTGGCCGACGATGATTTTTTGCATTTTCTTATCGCAGATTGGGCACTTGCGCGGCCTTTCGGTACAAGTGGGCTCGCTCTTGAAGGAATCCAGCAGTTGCTTGGCCTTTTCGGGCTCGCCGAGCAGCATTTCGAGTTCGCCGGCGTCGAGCCATATCCCCCCACAATCCGTGCAATAATCGATCTCTACTTCCTCGAGTTCGAGGGTAATCATCGCGTTTTTGCACACCGGACAATCCATAATGCCGTTCTCCAGATACAAGACCCCGGACCCCGGCCTTGGGTCCCGGTGGTCCTACGTATTAAGACGCCAAACTACGCAAAAAAATCGAAGAAATTCTCGATACCCGATGCTTGAACGTCTTGCTCGGCTATTCGGTGAAACTTCGTATCAGGCGCTTAACGCTGCGTGTTTGATGCTGAGTACTTTTTGCCGGTTGTCCTTTCGCTACACATTCTCCTTTTTCTGTGCGCTCGCAGTCGGCGTCACACGCAGGACAATAATACCTTTGTCCGTTCAAAACGTCAAGGGGCAAATCTGGAATATCGAAACGGCGCTGCTGGAGTCTGTAAAAAAGCCATTTGAGCGTATTTCGAGTTTGTTGGGGGTATGACGGATTTTTTGCCGGCTCTTATCGGACCCGGACAATTATCTATTCTATTGGACTGTAATAAGTCTTGAAGCGGGCTGCCGAGTGACTATAATTTATGTGCTATGGTTGAGGGTGGGCATTGTAATTGGGATCTATTATTGAAAGGAAGGATTATGGTCGCAGGAAAAACTGAAGGGACAATGAAGATTGAAAGAGTCGGCAGGACATCGATATCGGATTTACTTGATCGAATCGCAGTTTTGACTCGGTACGTAGCACCGGGTTTTGTGGGGCTGTTTGTATGGAAAGTGGTTGGCGAAGATGAGGGCCGGATATTTCAGGATGCGGGAAGAGACCGCTATGTGTTCTGGGCAGTCGTGGCCGGCGCAGCGCTGTGGGGGCTTTTGATATATGCGCTGCACATGTGTTTTGTCGCGAGAATAATTTGGCGGCCGCTAATTCTGAGAATACACCTCGGCAAAGATAAACACCCGTGGATAAGCAACGAGCAGCGAAAGTCGGCAAAGGCCGGAACCGACAGACTGCTTCTTGATCAGTCTGTCAGCCGTTTGAGGCGACGCATATCCGAAGATGTCGAGACCAGGAGCGTTCAGAAGGGATTGGACAGATGGCGCGCGATGGCCGGATTCCTGTACTGCTCGAGCTACTCGATGATTGTTATTCCGCTTTTGGTGATATGGCCAAAAACCGACGTCACTGAGTCGGTATGGGCTGATTATGTGGTTGTCTTGGGAGTTGTAACGCTGGTTGCCGCTCTGGTTTCGGAC
This sequence comes from uncultured Pirellulales bacterium, assembly GCA_964459805.1. Classification (GTDB taxonomy): domain Bacteria; phylum Planctomycetota; class Phycisphaerae; order Sedimentisphaerales; family Anaerobacaceae; genus DAOVRL01. The sequence goes on along the minus strand of CAYWOD010000132.1, from coordinate 1,075 downwards.
TACATAGAAACCTGGTACGAGCTCTGGGCCGGGGCAACCTATAAAACTCCAAAGGCGCCGACGACACAAAGACCCAGAAAAAGAACCAGCTAAGGTGGCATTGTCTCTGTAAAATGCGGTTCGGCCCGGTCTGTGGTGGCGCGATAATTGCTCTTGACGGCGGGGTTCCAATTGATTATTGATTATTTGGAATCGACAGAGTATCAGTAGTATGGAGGAGAAGGAGATTGCTGCGTTGCGCTCGCAAGCGCGTTGTAGTTAAGGGCTGTGGTAATGATAGTTGACTGTCATACACATATAGATTTTGCGGCTGACGACGTTGATACGTCGGAGCATTTGGCTGCCGCTGAGACGGTGGATGTCTGCATCGTGCTGGCAGCCGCCGACGGGCCCAGCGACAAGATCAATAAGAAGCTGGCCGAGTACGTCGGCAGGCATAAAGAGAAAATGGTTGGCTTTGCGGTTGTTGACCCGGCAAACGATAAGGTAAGCGCCGCCAATTTAAGGCCCGTCAAGGACAAGCTGGGCCTCAAAGGGGCTGTCCTGTATTGTTCGGCGTGCGGTTTTCATCCGACGCATAGCAGGGCAATGCGGTTTTATGAATCGGCACACGAGCTGGAGATGCCCGTTTTCTTCCATAATGGAGGCCCTCCTCCTGATGCGATCTTAGAGTACGCCCAGCCGTACCTTTTGGATGAGGTTGCCAGGGAGTTTGCCGACTTGAAGATTGTAATCGGAGGTATGGGCACGCCGTTCGTCGAGCAGACATTGGCCCTGGTCGCCAAGCACGAGAACGTCTATGCGGATTTGACGGTTCGCCCCAGTAGTGTGTGGCAGGTGTACAACACGGTGGTGGCGGCGAACGAGCAGGGAGTGATGGACAAGCTGCTGTTCGGCAGCGGGTTTCCTCTGAGCACCGCCGGCCCGTGCATAGAAACGCTGCTCGGTTTCAATATGCTCCTGGCCGATACCAATCTGCCTACGGTCCCGAGGGACAACATAAAGAATATCATTGAACGCGATACGCTCGGATTGTTGGGGATAAAGCATGGCGCCGCAGATGCAGCGGAGCAAA
>CAYWOD010000131.1:6889-9942 GCA_964459805.1 uncultured Pirellulales bacterium | reverse complement strand
AAGCTCAGCGGGATTATTTTGGTGCGCATACTTATGAGCGGGTCGATAAACCCAGAGGCGAGTTCTTCCACACGAACTGGACCGGCCGGGGCGGAACCACCGCCGCTTCAACCTACACCGCGTAAGGGCAGGGGGCCAAATCGATGTACGATAGTCTCCGGATGCAATCTGTGCAGTCTCCGATCATTCCTGTCGTAGGTGAGCTGATTCGCGCCAATCCGGGCACGATTTCGCTCGGCCAGGGCGTCGCTTATTACGGCCCGCCGTCCGAGGCAATCGAGCACATCGAAAAGTTCCTCGCCGATCCACAAAACCACAAGTACAAGCTCGTCCAGGGAATCCCGGAGCTGTTGGAGGCGATTGAGCAAAAGCTCGATACGGACAACGGTATCGCCGTGAGGGGCAGGCGGATTGTGGTTACGGCGGGGGCGAATATGGGCTTTGTCAACGCGGTGCTGGCCATCACCGACCCCGGCGACGAGATTATTCTGAACCTGCCCTACTACTTCAATCACGAAATGGCCGTGGTTATCGCCGACTGCAAGGCCGTCTGCGTGCCGACCGACGAGAACCATCAATTGCAGCCGGAGCGAATCGCCGGTGCGGTCACCGAGCGCACGCGCGCCGTGGTTACCATTTCGCCGAATAACCCGACCGGCGTGGTCTATAGCGAAGCCGACCTGCGGCGGGTAAATGAAATCTGCCGACAAAAGGGCATCTACCATATCAGCGACGAGGCCTACGAGTATTTCACGTACGACGGCGCCGAGCACTTTTCACCCGGCTGTATTGAGGGCAGCGCCGAGCATACTATCTCGCTATTTTCTCTATCCAAGGCGTATGGCTTTGCGAGCTGGCGGATCGGCTGGATGGTAATACCCGAGCATGTGTTTGAACCCATCCGCAAGATTCAGGATACGATTCTGATTTGTCCGCCGGTCGTTTCGCAGTGGGCGGCGGTAGGCGCAATGAAGGCCGGGCCCAACTATTGCCGAGGCAAGCTGCAAACGACCACCGAGGTCCGCCAAATTGTCCTAAATGAATTGCAGGGCGTCAGCAGCCTCGTTACCATCCCACGGGCCGAGGGGGCCTTCTACTTTATGCTGCGGGTCCACACGGACCTCGACCCGATGGAGCTGACCAAACGCCTGATTGAAGAGCACAAAGTGGCCGTTATCCCCGGGACAACCTTCGGCATCGAACATGGCTGCTACCTGCGAGTCGCCTACGGCGCGCTGCACAAACAAACCGCCAAAGAAGGTGTTGGAAGACTTGGCCGAGGATTGAAAGAACTCGAGAGCTAAACCTGGGCTGCACTAGCAGGAAATTGAGCGCCAATAATGGAATCGGCCGGAACTAGAGCAGGCTCACAGGAGCTACGGAATTTGAACAATGTTCAGCCGCTCTTCTTTCTCGGTGGTTTTGTATCATTTAAAACAGCTTGGGTGTATTGATCTAAGAACTCCTGCATTGTTTGAATTTTGTCACTCACATCCACAGGTGTCACCTTTTCTGGGTAACCTTTTCCTCGAAGTCTCTGGTCTATTTCCGACATTCGGCGATATGCCTTTGAAACCAGACTCCTCAAGAGTGAATTTGCGTCGTGCAAGAATTCCTTGTGGTCTATGTTCCTATGTTGGCAATCTTGAGCTACTGAATTGAGGACTTCAGCTATTGCATTCTCGAGAAATGGCTCTATGAATCCATTCCAAAAAACGAGTCTGGGCGTCCCTGCGAATTCAACTCCCTGATACTTAATTACCTTTCCATAGTAATTCGTAACCTCCTTCATTTTACCAGTGCGAAAGAAAATCCAAGGTTCAATTTTCTCATCAATAATTTGGTGCTCTAAATCTGAAACTCTATTTCTCAGATTCTCGTATACAAGCGTCTTCCCCAAGGTATTATTAGCGTCCGACGGGCTTGGCGATTCAGGTGGATCGTAATGCACTGTCACAGGGCTATTGGGTCCTGATGTAATAATTCCAGGAGATGCATCTCCACTTGTGGTCAGTTCTGACTTGACTGTTGGTTTGTTGCGATATATGGAAATTAACCAACCGATAATCGCAACAATTAGAACCACACCGGCGCCGATCAACGCGGCCTGAATCGTGCGGTTTTGGTACCATTTTTCAGCGAGTCCTTTTTGGCGAGACATTTCTTTTTCCCAAATCGCACATGCGGTCTCCACTTTCTCCTTTGCCTTTTCCATCTCGTTAATGATACCCTTTTTGTATTGTGCCAGTATGCCTTCTTGCGCAAGACCGGCTTGAACTAAGCTTGAGTTAGTTCGTGGGATGAGCTTCTTGTACTCTCCCTCCACAATGGTTAGTAACTTGTCCTTGCAGGCGTTCAGTGGGATATGACTGAAGTCTTGTTTCAGTGACTTTATAATGTAGTCTATCAACTTTTGTACATACTCAAACTCAGTATGCAATTGCCTACTAACCCTAACCGTGCTGTTGAAAAGCTTACGATTAACGAAGTCTTGGGCTATCTTGGCTATTTCTTTATCAAGATCACTCTTGTATTTTGACCAATAATCCTTTACCAACAACTCAAGGACGTCATCGCAATTATTCTGTTGAGACTTTTTCATGTGCTGTTTTTCCTTCTAATTCTCGCTGCCAGCTCAGTTTCCAAATTATGAGCTTTTTGGATACAACTTGCAAGAGTCTTTTTCATGCTTTCTGATTCGTGGCTCAATCCACGATTCGCCATTAGCTCACCGTTGACTTTGGCTGACGTTTCCTGTATTATTCAACAGGAACGTATGGTGGCCGGAAAATGGAGATGTGTAGTTAGTCTGAAGGAAGGGGCGTTATGTATAAGATATTTATGATAGTCGGTATCGCGGTGTTGGGGGTGGGGTGGATCGGGTACGGGATATGGATACACAAGATTCGCAAGGAGGAGAAGTGCCGGCCGAAACAGATATCGAGGCGTCTTTCGCAAACCAGAGGCGAGGTCTCCGACTGGGCACAGAGAATGAAAGAAGTCGAGTCTCCGCGAGAGAAGGCGCTCAAAAAACGCCGGGAGCTTGAGGCCCA
>CAYWOD010000131.1:0-6789 GCA_964459805.1 uncultured Pirellulales bacterium | reverse complement strand
TTGAGCGAAGATTTTCTATTGCAGAGCAAAACGGCAGAGATTCTTTACCATGAGCACGCCGCGAAGATGCCGATCTACGACTATCACTGTCACCTGCCGGTCGAAAGAATCGCCGCCGACCACCGCTTCGATAATCTAACGCAGGCCTGGCTTTCCGGCGACCACTATAAATGGCGGGCGATGAGGACGAACGGCATAGCCGAGAAATATGTCACGGGCAATGCGAGCGATTACGAGAAGTTCGCCAAATGGGCGCAGACGGTGCCTTTCTGCCTCGGCAATCCGCTGTATCACTGGACGCATCTGGAGCTAAAGAGCCCGTTCGGCATCAAGAACAAAATTCTGGGCCCGGAGACGGCTAAAGAGATATATGAGTTTGTTAGCGAGGCGCTCAGGACGCCGGAGTTCAGTGTGCGGAACATTATGCGGAAAATGAATGTCAAATTGGTCTGCACAACGGAGGGACCGCTCGATTCGTTGGAGCACCATAAGAAGATTCGCCAAGACGGCTTTGAGATAAAGGTGCACGCGGCTTTTCGCCCGGACCAGGCTATGGCCGTCGAGGACCTTCAGGCCCTGAACGCATTTATCGATAAGCTCGAGACAATCACCAACATCGAGATAGGCGACTTCCACTCATATCTCGAGGCCCTGCGCAATCGCCACGACTATTTTCGCCAAAACGGCTGTCGGCTCTCTGACCACGGGCTGGATACCGCTTACGCCGAGGATTACACGGACAGCGAAATCAAAAAGATCTTCGATAAGATAATGGCCGGTAAAGAACTGGAGGTGGCCGAGCGTTTGAAATTCAAATCGGCGATGATGGTCGAATTCGCGCTTATGGACTACGAATCCGGCTGGGTGCAGCAGCTTCACATAGGGGCCCTGCGCAACAACAGCACGCGGCTGTTCAAGATGCTCGGGCCGGATATCGGCTGCGACTCAATCGACGATCAACAGGTAGCCCGGCCACTCTCAAAATTCCTGGACCGGCTGGATATGGACAACGAGCTGCCCAAGACGATTCTTTACAACCTCAATCCGCGCGACAACGCCGTGTTTGCGACAATGATCGGCAATTTCCAGGCCGGCTCGGCGCCCGGCAAGATGCAGTACGGCTCGGGATGGTGGTTCCTCGACCAGAAAGACGGTATGCAAGAGCAGATGAGGGTCCTGGCGAATATGGGCCTCTTGAGCCGGTTCGTCGGTATGCTGACCGACTCGCGCAGCTTCCTCTCGTATCCGAGGCATGAGTATTTCCGCAGGATACTGTGCAATATGCTCGCTTGCGACGTCGAGGCCGGACTGCTGCCAAGCGATATGGGCCTGTTAGGGCCAATGGTTGAGGATATCTGCTTCAATAATGCCAAGAACTACTTCCCAATGGCCCTGGACTGAACCGCTGAGAATCGAATACTGACTTTTTGCAGCCCTTATTTTTGCACGCAATTTCGCCCAAATCACTCAGCAAACCTACATCTTTTGTGGAGAGTTTTGGAATTTCTGTATTTCCTCCTTGACTTTTTGGGGAGGAGAGTACATACTGTACTCGTGAGAATAATCAGCAAGGTATGACTACAAAAACGATTCCCAGCAACTGGAAAGACCTGGTAAAGAAGCTTTATCTGCTGCGTCCCATTCGCACTAAGGGCGATTACAACCGTGCCATCAAGATCGCTGGGGCATTGACCGCCAAGACAAACCTTAATCAAGATCAGAGAGATTATCTCGAGAGTCTTGCAACTCTTATCGAAGCTTATGAGAATAAACATTTCCCCATTGAAACCCAAGACCCGATAGAGACTCTCAAGTTCCTTTTGGAGTCTAACGGTCTCAACGCCTCTGACTTGGGACGCATTCTTGGCCAAAGACAATTAGGCTCGAAGATTCTCAAGGGCGAACGGCATCTAAGTAAATCGCACATTAAGAAGCTCGCCGAACACTTTTCCGTTGAGCCTGGTTTGTTCCTATAACGAGATCTCGTCAAGAGCGGTTGTTATTTGAAAAGGCACGGCAGCAAGCACAGCATCTATGCAAATCCCCGAAACGGCAAACAAGCTCCTGTTCCGAGACATTCCGAGATAAAGGAGTCGTTGGCTCGATTGATCAAAAGGCAGCTCCCGCCATAACTGTCCGTTATAATATAGCTGCCCGTGTGGGCTTTGTGTGTCGAGCCAGGGCCAGGAGCAGGCAGGTCATAACGAATACGGCCAGGGCGAAGCTCCAGAGCGGCGGCAGGCCGAGGGCGCTGGGCAGGTACGCGAAGAGCAATGCAATCGCAGCGACCAATAAACTGTACGGCAATTGTGTGCGGACGTGCCGCATAAGGTCGCAGGAGCTGGCGATGGAGCTCATAATTGTCGTATCGGAGATGGGTGAGCAGTGGTCACCGAAGATTGCTCCGTCCAGGATCGCGCCGAGGCTTATCATCGTGGTCAGGCCGTAGGTGTTCCCGTCGAGCGCGAAGGCGACCGGAATGGCAGTGGGGATCAGGATGGCCATTGTTCCGTAGCTCGTCCCTGTGGCGAATGAGGTTAGCGAGGCAACGAGAAAGACCACCGGCGCAAACCAATGCGGTGAGACTCTGCCGGCCAGAATCGCCGTCAGGAACTCTCCGGTTCTCAGGCTGTCGCAGCAATTCTTGAGGGACCAGGCGAGAATCAGTATGACGAAGGGAATCATAGCCCGCCTGACGCCCCGCCGGAAACAGTTGCCTATGACGGGCAAACGCAGCGATCCAAAAAGCTGCGAGCAGAGCAAGGCGAGTGCCAGGCCGAACAGCGCTGCGAAGTCAAGGATCAGATGGGTGTGTTTGGCGGCACTGATAACCTCGCGCCAGTACACCCAACTAAGCAGCGAACCGCCCTGCCTGAGCATCGCAGGCCCGCCGCCATCAACCCAAAGCCCGGTAATATGAAACAGAATAAGTCCGCCCAGCGGGATAAGTGCCTTGATCGCCCGCGACGATTGCTGCGCAACAGCCGGTATGCTCGAATCGACGGCATCTTTTGACTCGCCGGCCTGGCTTTTCTCGTCAGGACCATTCGCCTTGGCCGAGTCTTCCGCGGTCTTCATCGGGCCGAAGTCGCGGCCCAGGATGATATGCAAAAAGACAAAAGCCAGCATCAACAGGCAGTAGAAGCGAAAGCTCAGGGCGTCAAAGAACAGCGAATACCCGCTCCTGTCGATAGCGAGCTCCTGTGCGATCTGCCCGAGAAGCCCCACTTCGTAAGCGATCCAGGTGCTGATAACGGCCAGGCCCGCGACCGGAGCGCTGGTGGCATCAACAATGAAGGCGAGCTTCTCGCGGCTGATGCGGAAACGGTCCGTAATCGGCTGCATCATCGAGCCTACAATGATCGCATTTGCATAGTCGTCGATAAAGCACAGAACGCCCATCAGTGCTGTCGCAGTCTGAGCGGACTTCCTGCCATTTACCCGCTTAAAGAGCCAGAGAATGATTCCTCTGAAACCTCCCGATGCTATGACGACCTCGATCATCACGAAGATAGGCGGGATAAAGGCGAGTATCAGCAGGTTTGAGTTTATTTTGCCCGGTTCAGAGTGCAGCCGAAGGGTGTGGCCTACAAGACTACCGGCTGTCTTGAGCCCATCGAACCAGGCGGCAAGGCTTAGCGGGGCCTGCGGGACCTGAGTTAGAAGACCGCCGGCCAAAATGGCAACCCCCAAGCTCAAAAGGACGTTGCGCGTCAAAAAGGCCAGCGAGATCGCCATTACGGGAGGCACAATACTGTACCAGACAGGCGGCTGGGAGCCTTGCTCGCCACGCGGCGCAAACCAGGCGGCCAAGGCGCATAAAACGCCAAAGATAACAACCGCCCCGGCATTTCTTATCAAGGTTCTTGTTTTCAATGAACTGCCGTTCTCGGTTCCCGGTGGTGGATATTCGGAATTCGCTTCGTTTTCTGCTATCTTACTTCGAGGCCGGTCTGAGGATTCGAGTCTTTGCCACGCCTCGAACACATCACAACCGAATACAGATATAACCGTCACAAATCAAGGACAAAAGCCCACAAGAGCGGCAGCTTGCGAACAAGGGGCATGGGCGCCGAAGAGAGAAAGTGGTCATTTTCCGGTAGAATCACAGGAAAACGTTGACAATGCCCGGCCTTCGGGCTTTAATCTAATCGAGAAACACGGTACGATATACGATATACGAAGTACGATATACGATATACGAAGTACGATATACGATATACGTACCTAAGGGTCGGTGCCCGAGTGGCTAAAGGGGATGGGCTGTAAACCCATTGGCGTAAGCCTACGTTGGTTCAAATCCAACCCGGCCCATTTGGTGCCGGTCTCATCGAACCGGCAGACATTTCTTTCACAAAACCGGTCGAGCCGGCCAATCTGAATCAGTTGAGTCGAATTGAATTGACTATCTCTACGCGGCTACCTATGATTTGGGCTGATTTGATCCGTTCGGGAGTGTCAAACGCCTGACCGCAGATACGGGCATCGAGAATCGAGTATCTGGAATCGAGAATGCTTGTAGGTGTGATGACAGCACAACTGCACATGCAGGGGCTAAGCTCGCTCAAGGCGAAAAGGAGCATTGTAAAAAGCCTTATAGGCAGACTCAAGAGCAGGTTCAATATCTCGGTCTCCGAGGTTGACCATCAGGACAGCAAGAGCAGCGCCGTCATCGGCCTCGCGATAGTCTGCAACGACAGCAGATTTATCGACCAGCAGTTCGACAGCATCATAAACTTCATGCGCAACGACGGTCGATTCTACCTCGCGCAGGTCGAACGAGAAACATTCTCTTAGCTTGATCCTCGGCTCCCTATTTGTCATTGCCGCGAAAGCGGGAATCCACTTATCTGCAGTTCTTCTGGACTCCTGCGTGCGCAGGAGTGACACGCGTGCGCAGGAGTGACAGGTTGAGGCTGGTCTTGATTCTCGGCCCCGTGAGTTCGACGTCGGGACTCCATTGGCGCGCGCTTGCTCAGAGCAGATCGGATATGTCATAGACGCGGCTCTTCCACTTCGTTTGAAGGGAGTCTTTTGTGGCTACGGTGATAACTGAGCCGTCGATTATGTAGCCGAGCTGGGTGGGATTCCCGGTGACGGCCATCAGCAAAAAACTCAAAGCCGTGCCCGGAGGGACATCCGATATGCCGTCCATACTTAACGAATATTTGTCTTGACTGGGTTGGGAATGTGGGGTAATTTGGGAGGTGAAGGTGAAGATTGGTGGCTTGAGATTGCGGCGAGGGCCGGACCGTGAGATGAACGGACGGGAGTTTGTATGCCAGTAGTTGGTATTGATAGCCTGACTGTCTCTAGTTTACTAGTTTACGGAAAAGTTCCTGACCGCTTCAATTATCTTAACTTGGGTTCTCCCGTATCAGATGGTCGAAACTGGCTTGAATCGATAACCCTCTTATCAGCTACGGGAGGCCTTTTCTCTTAACAGCCTTAAGCAACCGCCATTCGTACCGGACACCTTTAATTCTCCCTGTAACCTGTACTTGATTGTTTATTTTGCATAGTAGTATATACAACTGTGGTATGGCGTCTTGAGGCTGGCGCCGTCCACAAATGGCTGTAGGGCGGGGGCCTTGCCTTTTCCGGTTTGCGGCGTATATGCAGGTCTTCCGAGATCGTGTTTGTAAGTAAGACGTATTTTGCATGATTTTCTAAACGTGATCTTATCGGTATCACGGGCGCGAATCATCGCCACCCGCGTGCCGCCCTTGGGCGTCTGCTCGTATCGGACGAAGGCTGCGTAGAAGTCCGACTCTAAATCTGCGAACCCCCAGGAATGACCGTAAAAGTCCTCCGCTCCGAGGCTTTCATACGTCGGATCGGCATCTCCGTCAATGTATATCTCATGGTTACCTTCGCAGATACCCTGGCCGGCGGCGCACGAGGGATGATCACCTTCTAACTGCAGCCAGTGTGCGACAATGGTACCTGCCGACTTGACATCCAAAAGGACAAGGTCCTCGTGCGGAAATTGAAACTCGCCGCTTTGATATGCAACTTTCAGATAGCCGCAGCTATCAGGAATCTCTTTGACCTGATCCCATTGAACATTCATGTACCCTAAGAAGTTGTCACTGGTGGGATTTTCGACCTCGATCTTGATATGTTTGCGAAACGGCATTGGAAGGCGAAAGTTGTGTGACTTGCGAACATGAGAGAAATAGATCGTGTAATATGGTTGCGTTGCCGATTGAATATCACCCAGAAAGTCCATCAAAGGCATTTCGATCGAAGGTTTCTTCTCTCCGTCGTACCACACTCGCAATATAAATTTGCTGTCGTCTCCAAAGGCATAGTCTGAAACATGAAACATCGTAACCACGCCGGGACCGCTCTGATCGAGCAGGACAACCTTTGCATGCGGCTTCATAGTCGGCGCATCCGGATACTTATCCAGCTGCCAGGTTGCCGGAACTCCGTGGGTCTTTCTATCCTGTATCCCGCTGATTTCGTGCCATCTCTGGCCGGCTTGGACAGTATTCATCGCCGTCAATAAAATCATACCAATGAAAAAACAGCATTCGGTTTTCAGTTTCATATCGATTACCCTTCGAGCATTATTATCATTTTGAATAGTAGTATATCTGGGATTTCTCATTTAACTTCACAATGGTGCTCCTGCACGCTTTGACAGTTTTTTTGAGGCACTCCTGTACAATTCAAGCCCTACAATAGCAAGATTTCATCTCATTGTCAACAACTACCCGGCAGGTTCAGCTATACTGCCCCCCTGTGATTGTGAGACACTTGATAGGGTATGGTATTATGGTT
>CAYWOD010000130.1:0-9958 GCA_964459805.1 uncultured Pirellulales bacterium | reverse complement strand
AAATATGTACGGAGATCGGCATGAGTGACTACGTAAAACCAAACCTGCACCCTTTTCTTCTGAAGCAAAAATCTTATACAGAACGCTACTATATCTTTTGCAAACTTTATCAAAGATCTTTTTTCTTTCTTTCCATATTTTATCAAGGTCAATTTTTAATGCATTCTGCTCTATGAGTTCTTCGATCTTAGGCAATCCTATCCCTATATGCATAAGGTGCTTCCATATCTTTAGAAATCCATATAGTGCATAAGTCGCATAAGTTTTGCCGGTGTTGTTCTTGCCACAGATGATAGTCAAATCGCCGACTTCAAAATCCGCTTGCTTGAGAACCCCTAGATTTTGAACGTGTATCTTCATGTTTTCACCTATAGTTAAGGATCTTAGATCAATTCTCTCGAACGCAAAAAAGCCTAACACAAAGGCCCATGCAAGTCAACAATACAAAAATGGGCGAAATCGGATTAGGCTTCGGTACGCTCCTTGAACTTCCACCTGTCGCCCTCGATATGGGCAAGGCGAAATCGCCCCCTTAGAACCTTTCCTTCCAGTTCCACTTGGAGAGACTCGACTGTTTCACTGAGCAGTTGATATGTTCCCGAATCGACTATTTGGACGCTGCCGAGGTCTTTGTTGACGCTCCCTTCATAGGTCAGAAACTTAAGCGGATGGTCGGGGATTCTCGTCGCGGTAGTTGAGCGACCGAGTAATCGGCTCGGCGGCAGCTCAAGCCGATAAGTCTGCAGGACTCCGCCGGCCTCGAGCATCAAATCCCAGTGAGCGGGTTTGCCTTGCCTCGTATGCTCTTGTACAACGAATTGGGCGGACTTAATCTCTATCTTTCCAGTTCCACCATTTCAATAAGTTTGGGTCGTGCTCTTTAGTTGACGCATAATATACGGCGCAGCGAAATACGTAGAGCATGCACTTATCAACGGGACCGCCCTTGAAATCACACAGTTTTCGATAAAGCCGTTCGGGTTTGCGTCCCTTGAGCTGATCTACACGGTGATGCCGATATCCCGCAGGTCCTGGGCGATTCGTTCCCCCACGCCGGGAATTTGTTGTAACTGTTCTGTGGCGGATTACCTCATAAGGTCGGTCCCCAGAATCCCTCTGGCTCTTCGATTAGTCCGCCGAACGTAAATGCAATATCCAGCCGACCTCGGTTCGTGAATTATAGCGTCTTTGTGCATCGTCGCAAGTATTGTTCCAGGCCAACTCGTCCGGGGGCGGGCCCGAAAGGCCCGTACCAAGTCACAATAAATTGGAAAAAACGTTGAAAACAAACGCTCCGTACAGTATAGTAGCGCATCTTTAGGAACCTGCGTTGGTTCAGAAAGGACTTTTGTTGATATGGCTCTTGAGAGCTTTTTCAATCCGCGATCTGTTGCGATTGTGGGTGCGTCCCGGCAGAAAAGTAAAGTTGGCTATGAGATTTTAGCCAATATGATGGAGGCCGGGTATGGGGGCAGGATTTTTCCAGTCAATCCCAAGGCCGACACTATTGAAGGCCTGAAATGCTTCCCGGACCTTGAGTCGATCGGAGATACCCCGGACCTTGTCATTATTATCGTTCCGGCCAAGATTGTCCCGTCCGTAATGCAGCAATGCGCAAAGGTTGGGGTCAAGGCGGTCATCATTATTACCGCCGCTTTCAGGGAAGTCGGCAAAGAGGGCAGGGCTCTTGAAGAGCAGGTCATTCAAATTGCAAAGCAGGCCGGCATCAGAGTCATCGGCCCGAACTGCCTGGGGCTGATTGTCCCGGCAAATAATCTGAATGCCAGTTTTGGCGGCGACCTTCCCGCAGCAGGCGCCATTGCGTATCTCTCACAGTCCGGTGCGCTGCTTGCTGCTATCCTTGATATGGCTAACGCAAGCGATATTGGATTCAGCAAGCTTGTCAGCATAGGCAACAAGGCAGATGTTGATGAGCTGGACTTAATAGAGGCTGTAGCTGCCGACGATGAAACGAAAGTCATTGCCGGCTATCTTGAAAGCATCAGCGACGGCAATGCTTTTGTGAGGCTGGCAGAACAGATTTCTCACATAAAGCCGATACTCCTGATGAAATCCGGAGGAACGCAGGCCGGCGCAAAGGCGGCCTCTTCCCATACGGGAAGCCTTGCCGGCAGCGAAACGGCGTATGAATCTGCATTTGAGCGTTCGGGGATAATAAGGTGTGATTCGATCAAGCAGCAGTTTGATTACGCGCAGGCCTTTGCGAATCAGCCGCTGCCTGCCGGTCCAAGGGTGGCCGTAGTCACCAATGCAGGGGGACCCGGAATTATGGCGGCAGATGCCGTCGAGCGAAAGACTCTTACCTTTGCCAAATTCGATGCCGATACCGTAGCTAAACTGGCATCGAGGCTGCCGCCCGCAGCCAATTTGCACAATCCCGTAGATGTTCTCGGCGACGCACTTGCAGATCGGTATGAGTTTGCCCTCGACGTTGTTCTGGACGATCCTGATGTCGATGTCGTTTTGGTGCTCTTGACGCCGCAAGCGATGACCGAATCGGCCGCCACCGCCGAGGCTATCGTCAGAGTCTCACGTAAGAAGCCCTCCAAGCCTGTTCTTGCCTGCTTCCTCGGCGCCGCTAAGGTCGCCGAGGGAGTTAAAGTCTTGCGTCTGGGCGGAGTCCCGCAGTACGATTCAACGGAAAGTGCCGTTGCCACAATAGAAGCCATGGTTCGCTATGTTGGATGGCTGTCTAAGCCAAAACGGGTCGTTAAGCTATTCCCCGTCAATCGCCGCAAGGTTGAGAACATAGTAGAAAGACATCTGCGGCAGGGAATTCTTGAGATAGGTGAGGCCGAATCCAAGGAGATTCTTGAAGCATACGGTTTTGTGACGCCAAAAGGCTCTATCGCTACCACAGTCGATCAGGCCGCAAACATAGCCCAGCAGTTAGGGTATCCCGTCGTATTAAAGATTTGGTCGCCGGACATATTACACAAATCCGACGTGGGCGGCGTAAAGATCGGCCTCAATAGCGAGCAGCAAGTCAGAGATGCCTTTGACCTGATGATATATCGGATACCTAAGAAGCTTCCCAGTGCAAACATTCTTGGCGTTCTCGTTCAGGAGATGTGCAGGAAGGGAAAAGAAGTTATTCTTGGAATGAATCGCGATCCTCACTTTGGCCCGCTGATGATGTTCGGTATGGGCGGGGTTATGGTGGAGGTGCTCAAAGATGTATCTTTCTACCTGGCTCCTCTAACGGCCCGGGAAGCAAAACAAATGCTCATCAACACAAAGACGTATAGAATATTGCAGGGCGTAAGAGGCGACGAGGGTGTGGACATAGACAGGATTGCCGAGGGCTTGCAAAGACTCTCGCAATTGGTCACTGAGTTCCCCCAGATCAAGGAGATGGACATAAACCCATACGTCGTCGGCCGCGAGGGCACGACTCCGATTGCCGTCGATGCGAGGATTACTTTGGAGGCGTGATATGCACAAATTTGACTGGAAAGACAAGTACAAGGACAAACTGAGGCCGGCTCCGGCAGCGATGAAGCTGCTCAAGTCCGGCAACAGTATCTTCATAGGGACGGGCTGCGGCCAGCCGCAGCATCTCGTGCAGGCTCTCGTCCAGCACTCCAGTCACATCTACGACGCCCACATAGTCCATCTTCTGACGATGGGGGCCGCTCCTTATGTCGAGGAGAAGTTCCGCGAGAAGTTCAAGATGAACAGCTTCTTCATCGCCGACAACGTCCGCGATGCACTGCATAAAGGTATCGGAGACTACACACCGATCTTTTTGTCTGAGATACCGCTTGAATTTGAGACCGGAAGGATTCCAGTGGATGTTGCCCTGATTAGCGTGACCCCGCCCGATGCAAACGGCCTGTGCAGCCTCGGGGTCTCAGTAGATATCGTCAAATCCGCAGCGGCCAACGCCAAGTATGTCATAGCACAGGTCAACAGCCGGATGCCAAGAACGTTTGGCGACAGCTTTCTTCACATCAACGCTATTGACGTTTTGGTCCCTTACGACGAGGACGTAATAGAAATTCCCATACCGGAGCCTGATGAAACGCTATGTGCTATTGGCCAGAATGTCGCCAGGCTTGTCGAAGACGGCAGCACGATTGAATGTGGAATTGGCCGTATTCCGCAGGCCCTCGTCGAATTCCTGAAGGATAAGAAGGACCTGGGCATCCATACCGAGATGTTCAGCGACTGGATTGTTGATCTGATTGAATGCGGAGCAATCACCTGCGCCAAGAAGAGCCTCAATCGCGGCAAGGTCGTTGCAAGTTTCTGTATGGGCTCGAGACGCCTCTACGACTACATTGACAACAACCCATTCTTCGAATTCTATCCGACGGAGTACGTGAATGATATCAATATTATCGCACAGCACGAGAAAATGGTCGGGATCAATGTCGGATTAGAGATTGACCTGACAGGGCAGGTGTGCTCGGACTCATTAGGCCACCAATTCTACAGTGGTATCGGTGGACAGGTCGATTTTATTCGTGGTGCTGTCCGCAGCAGGGGGGGCAAGCCGATCATCGCAATGCCATCGACCGCGAGAGATGGGCAGGCATCCAGGATTGTGCCGCACCTGACCGAAGGCGCCGGCGTCGTAACCACCAGGGGCGATGTCCACTACGTGGTTACCGAATATGGGATTGCCTATCTACATGGCAAGAGCATTAGAGAAAGGGTCCTCGATTTGATCAACATAGCCCATCCCAAGTTCAGGAAGGAGCTCATGCAGGCGGCCAAGGCCAGGAACTACATCTATCAGGACCAGATTGAGCTGGCCTGGGACCAGTTGAGCTATCCCAGGGAATTGGAGCATTACTCCACTTTGCGCGACGGCACGGAGATATTCTTCAGGCCCATCAAACCCACCGACGAGCCTGCCCTTGCTGAAATGCTGTACTCGCTAAGTGACCAGTCTGTTACGACTCGCTACCTGGCTCGTACGGTTGCGTTTCCTCACCGTCACATTCAACATCTTACGAATATTGATTACAAGAAGAATTTTGCAATCGTAGGGGTTGTTCCCAGTGCTTCCGGCGAAGATATAGTCGCCATCGCCCAGTATTTCCTCGATCCCCAAACGCAGGCTGCCGAAGTAGCTTTTCTTGTTCAGGATGAATGGCAGCAAAAGGGAATGGGGACTTTTCTGCTGGACTACATAACCCAGATCGCTAAGCAGCGCGGCGTCAAACGCTTCTATGCAAAAGTCCTCCCTAAAAACAAACCAATGCTTGCGATTTTCCACAACTCCGGCTACAAGGTAAACACGGAATTCGACGGCGATCTCTACAGCATTACGTACGATTTGGCAAGAAAACAGCAACTGGAGTAACCTTTGGCGACGAAGAAAGCTGCATTTATTCATTCGGGCGAGCTTGAAAAGTTCAGCTACCCCGTGGATTGTCCGTTTAGTACGGACCGGGCCGGGCAGGTAAGAAAAGTCCTGAATTCCATGGGCCTGCTATCCGGCGACGGCCGGAGCGAAGTGGCCCCTGCTGCCGCCGAGCGAATCGTTCTGAAAAAGTTCCATTCAGCCCGTTACCTTCACGCCCTTAGAAGCGCTGCCAGAGGTCGTTGGGATACTGAGGCCCTCAATATGGGTATCGGTACTCTGGATTGCCCCGTCTTCGCCGGGATGTATGACTACCCCGTCCTGGCTGCCGGCGGCACGCTTACCGCCGCCGAGCTCATCCTTTCGGGCTCTGCTGAGGTGGCGTTCAATCCATCGGGCGGCTTTCACCACGCCGGGCCCGAGCAGGCATCGGGCTTTTGTTACATAAACGACGTGGCTCTGGCGTGCATAGTCCTTGCTGAGAAAGGAAAGAGAGTCTTATACCTTGATGTGGATGTCCACCACGGGGACGGCGTTGCGTATGCGTTTTACGACCGTTGCGATGTGATGACCATATCATTCCACGAGAATCCGCAAACGCTCTTTCCCGGAACAGGATTCGCAGACGAGATTGGAGCCGGTCCGGGCGAGGGCTATTGTGTGAACGTCCCTCTGCCGGTGGGCGCCTACGACGAGGCTTATCTGAAGGCATTCGAGGCGGTCGTTCCACCGCTGGCGGGTGCGTATAACCCGGATGTGTTCGTTTTTGAGTTGGGTGCCGACGCACTTGCTGGTGACCCGCTCGCTCATCTGCACTTGACTAACAACGTTTATGCCGAGATCATCGACCATTTGCTGACCTACGACAAGCCCATCCTTATGACCGGCGGCGGGGGGTACAATGTTGAAAACACCGTAAGGGCCTGGGCTTTGGCCTGGACGGTGCTTTGCGGCGCCGACACCGACCACGCGGCCGGTACTCCTGTGGGCGGTGTTATGCTCGAGAGCACCGACTGGCAGGGGGGCTTGCGTGACAGGATGCTCGCCGTAAGCAGTGAACAACGTCAGAGCGTCGAG
This sequence comes from uncultured Pirellulales bacterium, assembly GCA_964459805.1. GTDB lineage: Bacteria > Planctomycetota > Phycisphaerae > Sedimentisphaerales > Anaerobacaceae > DAOVRL01. Next base: position 3,546 of record CAYWOD010000130.1, on the reverse strand, counting down.
CCTGCACTTGAAGCGACAATCGAGGCCGTTCGGACGAAAATATTCCCCGTTCACGGACTTTAGCGGTTGCAATAAAAAAGGCCCACACAAGAGACGTTTGGGTCTTTCATATTCTCATAAGTGATTACCACCAGCCTATGCCTCTCCGGCCTCAATCGTATGATGGGGTGGCTTGACGAAAAACGTCATCACCGCTGCAATCACCAACAGCGTTGAAGCACCATAATACGCTATCGCAAACGTTTCGTGTTTGACGTACATTGCTCCTGCCAGCTTTGCCAGCATAAATCCGCCTACGCCCCAGGCTGTAAACACGAGCCCGTAGTTCATTCCAAAGTTTTTCAAGCCGTAGAAATCTTTTGTGATGGATGGGAAAAGTGACAAGTTGGCGCCGTAGCTTGCGCCGATCAGAGCAGATATGATCGCCAGAACAGCCACCGAAGCAAGAGCACTTCCCTCGGTTACCCTTGAAAGCACCAATATCAGACATGCCTGCAGCACAAAGCAAATAAACATCGTGACCTTGCGCCCAATTTTGTCGCTCAGCATCCCCCCTGCTATTCGGCCGGCGCCGTTGCCGATCGCAAGAACCGCCACAAGCACAAAGCCCAGGTTGATTCCTGCTTGTATTTTGGCAATCGCGGCGAGCTTGGCGATGATCATCAGCCCCGCGCCGGCGCCGCATACATACATGAACCAAATCATGTAAAACTGAACCGTGCCGAGCATCTCTCTTGGCAGAAACTCTTCTTTCTTATCGCCCACGCCCGCTGTTTTCGCCGGTTTAGCCCCCGGAGGAACATAGCCTTTGGGCGGGGGCTTTAATATTTGAGCAAGTGCCACCACAACAATCAGAAAGGCGATGCCCAGTGCGAGTATGGCCGTTTTGAAATCAAAGTGGACTATCAATGCTGTTGTCAGTGGCGCTGCATATACCGAAGCCAGCCCGAAGCCGGAGACGACGATTCCCGCGATCAGGCCTGTCTTGGCCGCCGGGAACCATTTTACTGCGGGCGGAGTGGCAGAGGCATAGCCAAACCCGATACCCGCGCCGGCCAGCACGCCAAAGCCTATCGCAAAGGCCGCAGGCGACGTCGTCATGCTTGCGATCACAAGGCCGACGCCAACCAGGATACCCCCAATAGTGGCCACCAAACGAGGGCTGATTTTGTCCTGCATTCTCCCGGCCGGCACCATTATCAGTGAGAAGACCAGGCACGCTATCATATAGGGCAGCGACTTATCGTCCTCATTCCAACCCCAGTCTTCCGGGATGCGCTTGCTTATGACGCTCCATGTGTATAGGATACCCAGAGCAAGGTTTATGCCCATTCCTGCAAACGTAACGCGCCAGCCGTGATTCTCAAATTCCAATCGTGCTGCACTTGTTTCTTCACTCATGTATCGTTTCCTTCATCGAGAATAGGCCGGGTGTGCATTTCTTAACACACGCCCGGCCTGTATTTCGGAAAGCCGGAAAACTTATTCTCCCCGGCCCTTAATCAATGCTTCGACTACGCTCGGGTCGGCGAGTGTCGAAATATCCCCCAGATTGTCTGTAGTCTTCTCGGCAATCTTGCGCAGAATTCGCCGCATAATCTTGCCAGAGCGGGTCTTTGGCAGCGACGGGGCAAACTGAATCGCCTCGGGTGTCGCGATAGGACCAATCTCTTTGCGCACGTGCAAACGGAGCTCCTTTTTCAGCTCGTCGGTTTCATCGACCCCGCTAACGAGCGTAACAAAGGCGTAAAGAGCCTGCCCTTTGATCTCATGTGGCATCGGTGTAACGGCGGCCTCGGCAACGTTTGCGTGGCTCACCAGCGCGCTTTCGACCTCGGCGGTGCCGATACGATGGCCCGATACGTTGACCACGTCGTCGATTCGGCCCATCAGCCAGTAATCGCCGTCCTCGTCAATACGGCAGCCGTCGCCGGCAAAATAGACGTTGTCAAACATCGTGAAGTATGTATCGACAAACCTCTCATGATCGCCCCACATTGTCCTCATCATTCCGGGCCACGGCTTGCGTATGCAGAGCTTGCCGCCTTCGTTCACATCGCACTGGTTCCCATCGTCTCGCAGCACAACGGTATCGACTCCGAAGAAAGGCCTGCCTGCGCTGCCCGGCTTCAACGTATGAGCGCCCGGCATGGGCGTAATCATAAAGCCGCCCGTTTCCGTTTGCCACCAGGTATCGACAATCGGGCACCTGCTGCGACCGATTTTCTCGTAATACCACATCCAGGCTTCGGGATTGATCGGCTCGCCCACTGAGCCGAGAATCCTCATTGTGTTGAGCTTATACTTGGCGGGCCATTCATCACCGAGACGCATCAGCGCTCGTATAGCCGTTGGGGCTGTATAGAAGACAGTTACACCAAATTTGTCGCAGATGTGCCAGAAACGCCCGGCGTCCGGGTACGTGGGAACCCCCTCAAACATCAATGACGTGGCGCCGTTCGCAAGCGGGCCATAGACAATATAGCTGTGTCCTGTAACCCACCCGATATCCGCGGTGCACCAATAGATATCATCGTCGTGGATGTTGAAAATGAGCTTGTGACTTATGGAGGTATGCAGCAGGTACCCGCCCGTTGTGTGGACAACGCCCTTGGGCTTGCCGGTTGAACCCGATGTGTAAAGGATAAACAGCGGGTCATCGGCGTTCATTCGCTCAGGTTCACATTCCTCGGCGGCGTTTTCCATCTCGTCGTGATACCAGAGGTCGCGGCCATCCTGCATATCGCAGGGATCATCGCTGACCTTGACGACTATGACGCTCTCTATCGTAGGTGTCTTCTTCAAGGCCTCATCCGCAATACCCTTGAGCGGTATGTGCTTGCCGGCGCGGAGAGAAACATTGGAAGTGATAAGCATCTTGCAGTCGGAGTCGTTGATGCGGCCTTCGATTGCATCGGCACTGAACCCGCCGAAGATGACCGAGTGAATTGCACCTATACGGGCACACGCTAACATAACTACCGGCAGCTCGACAACCATCGGCATATAGACCGCCACGCGGTCTCCCTTGCCGATACCCTTCGACTTCAAAATGTTCGCGAATTTGCACACTTCTTTGTACAGCTCCTCGTATGTGAACTTTCGGACGGCGTCTTCCGCTTCGCCCTGCCACAGCAGCGCGGTCTTTTTCGCAATCGGCGTCCCAAGGTGCCGGTCCAGGCAGTTGTATGAGACGTTTAGCTCACCATTGGCAAACCATCTGTGCTCGATCTTCCGGCTCTTTGTGTCCCACGTGTATTCCAGGCTCCTCGTAGGCTCCTTGAACCAGTCAATGCTCTTTGCCTGCTCCAGCCAGAAGCCGTCCGGATCGTTAATGGACTTCTCCCACATCTGTTGATACTGTTCGGCACTGTTAACGTGGGCATTGGCCTGTATCTCCGCCGGCGGGCCAAACGTGCGGTCCTCGCTCATGAGCGAGTCGATGCCCCTTTGCTCTTGTCCCATAACGCTCTCCTTTGTCTCATACTGTCAAAGGCTTCTGCAAAATTGCAGGTTAGGCCTACTTAGAAAAGAAAAAATCGTTTC
>CAYWOD010000129.1:0-10052 GCA_964459805.1 uncultured Pirellulales bacterium | reverse complement strand
CCCTGCTTCCGCAGGGGTGACATCGTCAGTTTTGGCTTTCCGCAACAGAAACTAAATAGGTTATGGAATTTACTATGATTTTGGCGGGTTAGGCCGGACCGGCAGCTTTAGGCCGAACTTTAGTCCGGCGACAGAGTATAATCCTTCAGCTAGTGCAGGGCCATAAGGGTAAAGTCGTCAAAACTAAGCTCGCAGTCGCCGTTTATGTCGCTCCTCTACCTGTATGCTATTCTGATATGTTCCTGTGTTAGAGAACATATCATCGAAGAACTGCCCAAGATGCGTCGGGACCGGTTATGTAATAATGGTGCGCCAAAGACAGCAAAGGTAACGTTCTTGCTCCAAAATTTCGAAAAATACGGCAAAATCGGCCTTTTCCAGCCGCTACGGGTTTTCCTGGGTGTGCTCTGCGCATCCGTTTTCTGACGAAACGGTACCGGCGGGCCGCGATACCGAACCTGGGCCGCTCCTGCGCCGGCGGGGTCTATTTCAATTCGAGCACGAATGCCTGGTCGCACCGGCACGACAAATGCTCCGGCCTGTATTCGGCAAATCCGTAACTCTTATACAAGCTGATCGCCTCTTTGAGGACCGAAGCGGTCTCGATGGTCATCTTCCTAAATCCCATCCGCTTTGCATTGGCCAGGGCATCGTCCAATAAGAGCTTGCCCAACCCTCTGCCTCGAAACGAGCTATGCACGTACATTTTGCGAAGCTCGCAGGTTGCTTTATCAATCGAGTAGAGACCGTAGGCCCCAATTATCGAACCGTCCTTTTCTTCGAGCACATAGAACGCGCCGCCCCGCTCAAAGTAGGACCGCTCAACGTCTTTGAGGTCGGTGTCCGTAGCCTCCGGGTCCGGCTTGAGGTTATACTCTTGAAGCACGTTGAAAACCAAGTCGGTAATCTTCCGGCAATCAGCGTTATTCGCACGCCTTAATCTTGGCCACAGCTTTTCTTTCATGCGTTGGCTTTTCCTGCGATGTCGCCTGACTTTTGGCTAGCTTTCACAGACCCGAAACACCCACCGCAGCGCCAAGTCCATATTCGCTATCGACCGCTCTTTGTTCTCTTTTTCAGTTCAAGTAGATATTTAAGGTCCTCCAGGTCTTTTACGCGGCCGGCAGCTTTTTTCATTTTTATCAGATCACCGAGGCAGGCGAACCAAACAAAAGTTTTTCCAAAGCGAGCTTTTACTTTATTCTTCCATACTCTTTCAAAGGTAACACCCTTGACCATCGGATGAATATCGGTTTCTACGAGATACTGACGGAGCAACACTTTCCGGGTCAATAAGTCATCTATCGTAACATCTGTCACGCCATATCCAAAATCTTTCAAAGCCTTCCGGGTCCTTTGTGCGTTTGATTTCTCAGGTTCTATAAAAAGATCGATGTCTAACGTTGCACGGCTATAGCCATGGACGGGAAAAGCGGTGGCGCCGATTACGACAAAGCGGACCTTATGTTCTTTTAATAATCTGAGTAGTTTTTCTGTTTCCATTTCTCTTAAGAAGACTTAGGATTTCTCGAGTTTTCTTGGACATCATTTCAAATCGCTGCCGCGTCGTTAAAGACATAAGATAGTCCAGTTCAAATTTGACTTCCTTCTTTTCATCATGTTTGTCCAGTTTTAAGACAGCCATATTTTTCTCTTTCGGCAATTTTTGTTTCGCCAGGCCGGATTCTAACAGGATGTTAACGAATACGGTCAATAGTTCAACAAGAAAGGTGTTTTGTTTTGCGGTGATCGTTTTGGAGATACTCCTTAAACAAAGGTAGTCTGGATCGTTCGGGAAAACACATCTACAAAAAGTCAGGACAAAAATTTCAAAATGATATTTTTGTAATGCTCAATGGCCTTTTCCAAATCCGCAATGTCGATGTATTCGTCGGGTTTGTGGCAAAGCTCTGGCTTGCCGGGACCGAATATTACAACCGGTGCCCCCAACGCAGCAAAATGAGGTCCGTCCGTTGTATAACCGACGGCTCTGGTTTTGCTAATCCCCACAGCATTGCAGAAATCCCTGACAAAATCACTGTTGGAATCGGTCTCCATCGGCTGGACCTGCCGCACTGTTGAGACCTCAGCGCCAAACTGCGGGTCCTCAGATTTTAGCTTCGCAAAGATTTCCCGCAAACCGCTTAGGACATCCTCGTGATTTTGCCCGGGCAAAGTGCGAATATCTATCCCGATGGTGCACTTATCGGGCACAACGTTAAGCGCTTCGCCGCCGGCAATCGTGTTGATACTCATAGAGCAATCGCCTAACAACTTGTGGGATTTGGCGGCAATCTCATAATCTTCCAGCTCATTTAGGACGGCCTTCATACAGGTTATCGCATTTACACCCAGTTGCGGTGTCGAGCTGTGGGCGGCTTTGCCTTTGGTGGTAACCTCGAGCCAGAGCAGCCCCCGATGTGCGGTTACAATCTCGAAATCCGTGGGCTCGGGGATAATCACGCCGGCAAGATCGCCAAGGTCGCCGCAGTTACGTATGAATCTCTTCGCCCCGCAGCTATCGGTCTCTTCGCCGGCCGCCGCCACGAATACGATATCACCGCGGAGCTTGGCGCCGGAATCGACAATTTGCCTGATAGCGGTGACGATGGCGGCGATCCCGCCTTTCATATCCGCGGCGCCCCTGCCATGAATCTTGCCGCCGCTTTCTACGCCGTCAAATGCCGGGTGGCTCCAGGGCGCTTTGCCGGGGCCGACAACATCAAGATGACAGGCGAATAGCAGCGCAGCTCTGCCGCCGGCTGACTTGACCCGAGCCGAGACATTGGCCCTGGTCCGGTCCCAGGTGTCTATGGAGGCGTTTATGCCGGAGTGTGCAAAGTCGGCTGAAATTACTTGCGTCCCGGCCAATTCACCGACTTGGGCGGTTGTCTCGGTCTGCACCAGTTTCTTCAACAGCTCTTTCATAAGGTGTCAATTATACAGGCAGACGCGGCAAAAGAAAACCGTTAACCACGAATTGACGAAAGGCCGGGCAAAGCAGGATCGCAAAGGCCAACGGCAAGATTTTATGGGAATTAGTGAAAATTAGCGGCAAAATCGGTAAAAAATTTTGTTGCAGAGCGAAATATGAGCTAAGATAATACAGGGTTTAGAAGTTTTTGAGCAGGGCTAAGGAGCATAAATGGGACCTGTACTGAATGGGCTGACAAGACTCCAAAGTGTTGAGAATCGCCTGCGAGCCGCAAAGGCACAACTGATAAGATGCCGAAGAAACGTAATCATCCAGGAGAACCAGGTTAGAAGCCTTCAAAACGCGATCGAAGCGAAAAAGGAAGAAATTCAACTGACCAAGATCCAGTGTGACCGCCTGGAGGTGGAGCTCAAGAGCCGAGATGATGAGATTGCCAAGTGGAGGGCTTCTCTCAACAGCGCAAAAACGAACAAGGAATACGCCGCCGTTCTCACCCAGCTTAATACAACCAAAGCCGACAATTCAAAGATTGAAACGCAGATTCTGGAGTTAATGAAAGATATCGAGACCGACGAGGCCGAGTGCGAGGACATCCAGAAACAGATAGAGGAGCAAAAGCAACAACTGGAGAAGACGCGGACGGAATCCGAGGCGCTGGCCGGCAAATACGAGGCGGAAATCAACAAGGTCCAGGCTGAGTGGGACGAGGTTGCACAGGCCATACCGAGCGAACCATTGGAAATATTCAAGCGTGTCGCCGAAACGTACGACGGCCAGGCAGTTGCAGCGATTGAACAGCAGGATGATAGGAAAGGGGCCACCTATAGCTGCGGCGGCTGCTTTATGGGCATCACGGCCGAAAGCGTCAACATGCTTATGAGTAAGGACGAGATTATCCGCTGTCCGAACTGCACACGAATACTCGTGCTTGGTGATTCGCAGGTCTAATCGACTCTGACAGCAAAATTGCCGCTTTTGAGGAGCGACTACCTTGCCTGACAAAATCATCGTTTACACAGACGGCGCCAGCAGGGGCAATCCGGGCCCGGCGGCGGCGGGTTTCATCTTAAGCGATGCCGGCGGCGTCCGGTTGGAAGGCAGGGCCTTCTGCATCGGCCGGGCCACAAACAACGTAGCCGAATACACGGCCTTGGTAAGGGCGCTCGAAGCCGCAAGGCAGATCGGCGCCGAAGAACTGCGGGTTTTCAGTGACAGCGAGCTGCTTGTCAAACAGATCAACGGAGCCTACAGGGTCAAGAGCGAGCAGATCAGGCCGCTTTTCCGCCAAGCCGTCGAGCTGCTCGGGGAATTCAGAGACTGGAAGGTCCAACATGTTATCAGGGCCAGGAACGAAGAAGCCGACAAGCTCGTGAACCAGGCCTTGGATCAAGGCAGTGATGTTGAGCTTCAAGGTGCGCCCGCGTCGGCGAATGCCAAACCGCTTCGGCTCGGCGTTTTAATCAGCGGCGGGGGCACAACGCTGCTGAATTGCCTCGAATATATCGAACAGGGCCGGTTAAACGCCGAAGTCGCCGTTGTAATAAGCTCGCGCTCGGCGGCGGCCGGTGTCGAAAGATCGAGAAATGCCGGGCTGGACGTGAAGATCATCCGCAAGAAGGACTACGGCGACATCGACGAATTCAGCAAGCGCATCGAAGAAGAGCTTGTCGCCGCCAAAGTGGAGCTCGTTGTCCAGGGTGGGTGGCTTTGCCTTTGGAAGATACCTGCGTTCTATGAGAATCGCGTGATGAACATCCACCCGGCGCTGCTGCCGAGCTTCGGCGGCCAGGGAATGTGGGGACATCACGTTCACGAGGCCGTGCTGGATGCCGGCTGCAAAGTCAGCGGCTGCACGGTGCATTTCTGCACGAACGAATATGATAAAGGACCGATAATTGTTCAGCGAGCCTGCGAGGTCAAAGAGGTGGACAGCCCCGATACACTCGCCGCCAGAGTTTTCGAGCAGGAATGTATCGCTTATCCGCAGGCCATAAGGCTCTTTGCCGAAGGCAGGCTGCTCGTCAAAGACGGCAGACTGAGAATTAAATCGTGAAACGTCAAACTCGCGTCGAATCCAGGATGCCGAGATACCAACCGCCAAAGGCGATTTACCGGCTCGCTGGAAGCCGGCGGCCAAACGCGGTGATGCGGAAGGCCCAAGACGGCGCAAGAACAGAAAGGTTTTCAACACGGTGAACAGACGGCAAAAGGCTATATTGGTGGAGGTTCTGACCGTAATAGTCGTTACGCTGGTTGCGGTAGTGGTGATGGTCAACTTCAAAGACTACGTGAATCGCTCGGAGGCAATCAGGGCGATGCAACAGCTTAGCCAAATAGTGCTCGAATACCGAGAGAAGAACGGCAAAGTGCCACCAGGGTCTTTTGTTGACGACATCAAGAGTCAGTTGAAAGGCGGCGCCCGTCTGGGCGAACTGCAGTACAGGGGCCTGTGGATCGACTTTGAGGCGGAACCCAATGAGATTCTGGCTTACACTGAGAAGAACTACGCTTCCTCGCTGCTGAGCGACGGATACATAATGCTCCAACTTGATGGAACCGTCAAGTGGATGGGGAAAGAAGATTTCGAGGATCTTCTGGCGCGGCAGCAGAGCGAAATTGAAATTGAAATGACACGTAAATAGACAACTGCCAACAATCAGATGCCGCGACTACCAACAACGACACGCCGTTAGCCCGGATTTCTCATTAACCGCAGAGAACGCCGAGAAAACAAGAGGCTCTGCGTTCTCGGCGGAGAGAAATGCAGAATAATTCTTTTTCCAGCCTTTGGCCTTTTGCGCCGGGTCATTCCTGTGACTGGGTGACCCCGACCTGCGGCGATTTTGTTTCCGGAGTCTCTTTCACCTCAGAGCCCTTGAGTTTGAGGTGCTCTTCATCCTGGACATCGAACTTAATAAGGTTCTTTCCTTTGAACTTGCCGGCGAGGACGGCTTCCGAAAGCGGGTCTTCAATATAGTGCTCGATTGCTCTTCGCAAGGGTCTTGCCCCAAACTCGGGATTGTACCCCTTATCGATTAGAAATTCCTTTGCCTGGTCGGTCAGCTCGAGTTTCAGGCCGTGCTCGGTCAGTCGCTTAAAGACCTTTGCAAGCTCGTAATCAACGATGGTCTGCAGGTCTTCTCTTGTCAGCGCCCTAAAGACTATCGTGTCATCGACGCGGTTGAGGAACTCCGGCCTGAAGTGACGCTCCACCTCTTTTTGCAGGACGTCTTTCATCTTCTCATAGCTTGACTCGGGGCTCTTCTTGCCGAACCCGAAGCCGGATTGATTTTTAATCAGCTCTGCGCCGATGTTACTGGTCATAATAAGGATGACATTCTTGAAATCAATGCTTCGCCCGAAGCTGTCGGTCAGGCGGCCCTCATCCATAATCTGGAGCAGTATATTGTAAACGTCCGGATGGGCCTTCTCTATCTCATCCAGCAGCAGCACAGAATATGGCCGCCGTCTTATCCTTTCGGTCAATTGTCCCCCCTCTTCATAGCCCACATAGCCCGGAGGGGCACCCACCAGCCGGCTGACGTTGTGCTTCTCCATAAACTCGCTCATATCCAGTTGAATGAGTGAATTCCTGTCGCTGAACATAAACTCCGCCAGGGCCCGAGCCAGCAGCGTTTTTCCGACACCGCTGGGCCCGAGGAGTATGAAGCAGCCCATTGGACGATTCGGGTCCTTCATACCGCTTCTGCTGCGTCTCACGGCCTTGGCCACCGCAGTGATCGCCTCATCCTGCGAGACAACCATCTTGTGCAGCTCAGTTTCGAGCTCCAGGAGCCGCTGTGTCTCTTTCTTCTCCAGCCTTGTCAAAGGCACGCCGGTCATATTGCTGACAACCTCGGCTATAATCTCGTTGTCCACGATGCCGGTCGCCTCTTTGTTTTCGTCGTACCATTCCTTGTGCATCTGGGTCTTCTCGTCCAGAAGCTGCTGTGCCTCGTCCCTCAATGCGGCCGCCCGCTCATAGTCGGCGTTTTTGACCGCGTCATCCTTTTCCTTCTGAAGTTTTTCGATCTTTCCTTCTATCTTGGTCAAATCAGGCGGTGGGGTCATATTCTTGAGTCGGACCCGTGCGCCGGATTCGTCGATCACGTCAATGGCCTTGTCCGGCAGGCACCTGCCCGTGATGTATCTGGTTGATAGCTCCACCGCCTGGAAAAGCGCCTCGTCGGTAAACCGGACCCTGTGGTGCGCCTCGTAGCGGTCCTGAAGACCCCTGAGTATATCGAGGGTTTCGTCTTTCGAGGGCGGCTCGACAATTATGGTCTGGAACCGCCTTTCGAGGGCGCCGTCTTTCTCGATGTGTTTTCTGTATTCGTCCAGGGTGGTGGCGCCTATGCACTGGACTTCACCTCTGGCAAGAGCGGGTTTTAGGACGTTTGAGGCATCAATGGCGCCCTCGGCGCCGCCGGCGCCGACGAGCGTGTGAAGCTCGTCTATAAATAAGACGACGTTCTTTGCCCTTCTGACCTCGTTGATGACGGCCTTGATTCGCTCTTCAAATTGTCCTCGGTACTTAGTCCCGGCCACCATCATCGCCAAATCGAGCACGACAATGCGTTTGTCCTTGAGGATTTCGGGGATCTCTTTATTGATTATCTGCTGGCTGAGCCCCTCGACAATGGCGGTCTTGCCGACGCCCGCCTCGCCCAGCAAGACCGGGTTGTTCTTCGTTCGCCTGCACAGAATCTGTATCAGCCGCTCAATTTCCCTCTTTCTTCCGATTACCGGGTCGAGCTCATCGTCTGCCGCTAATTGGGTGAGGTCTCTGCCGAAGCTGTCGAGCGCCGGAGTCTTGCTTTTGGTCTTTCGCCCGACAGTCGGGCTCATCTTCATTCCGAGGGCGGCGGGCCCGTCGTCCACTCCCGCCCCTAACAGATTCAACACCTCCTGGCGCACGTCCTCGAGCTTGAGTCCCAGGCTCATAACGACCTGGGCGGCTATCCCTTCGCTCTCTCGCAGCAAGCCAAGCAGGATATGCTCGGTCCCCACGTAATTATGGTTTAGCGCCCTGGCCTCTTCGATGGCATATTCGATGACCTTCTTGGCTCGCGGGGTCTGGGGCAGCTTGCCCATCGTGACCATATCCGGGCCGCTCTTGACGAGCTTTTCCACCTCGAGCCGCAGCTTCTTTATATCCACGTCCAGGTTCTTCAGGACGGTGGCCCCAACTCCGCTGCCTTCCTTGACCAGCCCCAAAAGAATATGCTCAGTCCCTATGTATTCGTGGTTGAAGCGCTGGGCCTCCTGATTGGCCAGCGCCATAACCTTACGTGCACGGTCTGTAAAGCGCTCAAACATCTCTTACCCCAAAATCTACTTTCACCAAAGAACTAAAGCTCGCCTTTATCATTCGTACCTAAACCAGTTATAAGTTACGGGCATCGAACATCCAGCAACAGATATATTATACCACGTTCAGCCCCATTTGTCAAGAGAGCAAAACTCGCCAAATCACGCTCTGGCGCCCGATAGTACCCGCTCTATTATATCCTTCAAGCCAAACCGATGTTCGTTTACCGGACTATACTTTTCTTTCCTTCAGTCTGATTTTATCGACCAATAACGCTGTAAACTTTCCCCTTGTCCGCCCCACTAAAGACTTTTTCCTTGCCGCCTGCGACAAACGCCACCGTGGAAATACGCTTTGGCCACGCCAAAGTGCACGTCGGGCCGGGTTGAGATTCAGTCAATCCCCGAATTTGGCCTTCGGAGGAGAAAATTCCGAGTATCTCTGACTTGCCGCCAGGCACGTGACTTTTTTCAAGCTTTTTGTGATTTTCTTGCGAAATGAGCGTCTTACATAGTGCGAGAGATAGGGTTAGGGCCGGATGCGTCGCCAGACCCGTATTCGGGTCGCAGCCAGAACTGCTCTCGATCCGAGCATCTGCGGCAGTACGGCTGGTTTGGATCTTGCTGGGAGCTTATTGGCTTTTGGGTCTTAGCCAATCGGCGGCGAGGACCGCAAAATCGGCGAAATCCACATAGCAATCGTCGTAAGCGAGGTCGGCCGAGAGTGGGCAGGCGGCCAGGTCACTGTAAGAGAGCCACTGCTCGCAGAAGGCAGCGAGGTCAAGGGCATCGACCCGGCAGTCGTCGCCGGCCAGGTCGGTGCGGAGGGTACAACGAGTGAAGGAACCTGCAGCTTCAAGGACGCCGGCGCTCTGGACGCTGATCGTGGCCAGCTCGTTCTCAAACACAATCTCGTCGAACTGGACGGGCAGATTCAAAACGACACTGTAGGCGCCTTCGCTGTCCTGCACAGCGTCCAGGGAGACCGCGATGGTTCCGATGGCGTACGACGAAGCCTCTATCGGCTCGTCAGCCAAATCGATGGTGATGGAGTCGAACAAGCCACCGATTATACCGGTGCCGTATGCGCTGAACAGGCCCTGATCGACAACGAGGACGTGGTCGCTCGTATTGAAGTTTCCCTCTTCGACGGGCCCTGGGCCGAGAGGACTTTTCGGAGTTGCTGCGATTCCCGTGCCGGATGCCTCTATCCTGCCGAGCAGGCTGAAGTTCAGCGTGAAGGACACATCGGAAAAGTACAGGCGTCCTCCGGTAAAAGCGATTGTGTTGACATCGACTACGTCGTGTGTGGCCGGGTCGAAATATATTTCGAGTTCGGCCGTCACATTGCCCGTAATTGTCGATGTATCCCAATCGCTTGCCTTGTAGCCGGATACTAAGGCCGTCACGGTCATATCCACTCGATTCGTCTCATCGGGAGGGACGAGATTCAAGTCAACGGGGACGACCTCGGCCGAGGCCTCGCCCGGCAAGCCGACAAATGCACCCAGAGCAACCATTGAGACCAGGAACATACAGAGTCTTTTCATCGTCCAAGCTCCGAAAAGAGGCCCTAACAAGAATTGCCGTCCGAATGGCGTTTGTGTGGGGAAAACTCCACCACCACCTCCATGCTCGTTGTCGAGCTTATCACATTGGTCAGACATTGTCAATTGAGATTTCCCAAATAAACGCCAAAAACCATAGTCCAGTCCTTATCGATATCAGTAATCCTACCCAAATCACCTCGATTTTTCGCTTCATCCGGTTAATGAGTAGGTGGCCGTTGCAGGTCAGGGCCTTGGAG
>CAYWOD010000128.1:0-10081 GCA_964459805.1 uncultured Pirellulales bacterium | reverse complement strand
AGGGAATACAAACTAAACCTAAATGAGGAGACCATATTATGTCTACTCGACAAAATCCATAATCCCCAACAGGCCGATATAGACATCCCCGGTCCGAAATACAACCATATCGTGGGTCTGCAACTGAGATTTGATACCCTCAAGAACAACCTTGGCTTTTGTCCAGCTGACAAAGTCGGGCGACTCAGTCCGCCCCACTAAGCGAATGTTGTCCCTGGTCTTGAGACGCGTAATGCCCACGTACTTGGCCAATGTCGGGTCCCAGAACGCGTTATTGTGTGTATCGCCCGGGGCATTGATCCGGGGGCACAGTATCGGCGAATCCCAATGGATGCCGTCGGGGGAAAACGCCACCGCCATCTTCTCGGCCCGGAAGAACATCTTGTAACGCTTAGCCAAGTCGCTTTCACGCAGATCCTTGAACACGCCCGCGCCGTGCGGACCACGGAACATACCCCGCATCTCCTGGCCGCGCATCAGAATGTTATTCTTCGTGTTTCCGCCGAACTCGACCAGGCCAAGCTCGGGCTTGTCCCAATGGATCCCGTCTTTTGAGACGGCGTAGCAGACACCCATTTCTCGACCATTCGGTTTGGCACCCATGTAGTTCTGCGATTCGGGATTGCGTTTTTCGGACGGTGTGCTGGTTGTCCTCTCGTCGATAATAAACGGGCTGTACCAGCACTTGTAGATTCTTTCCTGCCGGTCGTAGATAACATTGGCATAGAGATTATCGAAACGCGGCTCCCAGAGCTTGTCCTCTTTGAATAGCGGGTTCCGCTTTTCTTTTTGTATCGTGCCGACAGTCAGTATTGCATTTTCCGTATCTTCGATGATTCGGGAGTCAAGCAAAAGGTGCCTGTCACGCCTGGGGCCGTCATCACTTTTCTCTATAGCCCCGTTTGCCCCGCCGATCCAGAGAAGCATAGCCATTATTGCTATAGTGACTTTCGTATCCACTTCTTTTTCTCGCTTAGTCATCGAAGTAACCTCTTATCTTTTGAACCTGAAAGAATAAACCGCTATTTCCATTTAACATGCTCAGTAACACTCATCCCTACCGAAAACTCTGCCCTTCTCTATTTGCAAGCGCCTATAGCAAAATGGACAACAGTCATTGTATCTAAGTTCATTGCTTTTTAAAGGCAAATTCGCCGGCATAGTGGTTGTAATACATGTGATCTCGTAGCGTGCAGGAGTACTGTCTATGAACTCATAGGGAAATATCGGTTTACAGAAGAGATGTTGCTTTTACCTGCTACATGCACAACGGTAGTGGGCCAAACAGAAGGAAGATATGACGATGAACACGCTGACAGAAACATGTGGGTCGCTTTCCGGCACGAGCGTAAAGCGGGGCTTTGCGGCTTTCGCGACTGTTGTATTCTCTGTGGCACTGGCTGTTACTGAAGTACCGGGCAAAGATGGGGGGTGTACTGCCGCGGGCCATCCGGCGGAAGGCAAGCTCGAATCGTTTCTGGGCGAGCCGAAGCTTGATATTCAGCAGGTACACAAGGGAGGCAGGTTCCCCAATATCCTCGTGGCCGTTGACGGTACAGTGCTGGCTCTCTGGGGAGGTGTCAAGGTGCGGCGAAGCGAAGATGGGGGGCAGACCTGGACTGACTGGCAGATCGTTGATATCCTGCCCGATGGGCCGCAGAACACGAACTACGGATGCATGGGAGGCTTGGTGCGTCTGCCGATTCAAGACAAAGATATCCTGATCTACAGCAACTACGACAGCCCGGAAGATCGTAGGCTCGGGACAGTGTGGAGCCAGCTTCGACGGCGGAAAAACCTGGCCTTTGAAGCGACTGGTCCACGAAGGCAGTTTTGCCTATTCCTCGCTCACCGCGGGACGGCCGGCAACGAAGAGCCAAGGCTGGATCTATCTGCATTTCGAAAGCGGCGGGTCAAAAGTGGCACAATTCAATCTCGGCTGGTTGCTGAAAGGCGAGAAGACGGGCGACGGAAAACTGCCGATGTGGCTTTCCCAGTAACCGCTCAACCCATCGGGAGATGCAGACGGATGAACCCCAAATATCTTTTCGACAAACATGGGCGTTAACCCAAGTTCGCCAGTTGAAAGCGTTTTCGTTTTTTTTCTAAATAAATGTGGTTGATTCGAGTCAATCAGAAGCGATTCGGTAAGCATTATCATCTTAAACGGTTTGTAGTATAGACCTTTGTGCTAAAACTCTTCCACACGCCCAACAAATGAAAAACAGCCTCATAACCGACGAACTTGGGCTAGCGGCGCCTGTGCCCGTATCTGGTCTGTCGGTCCGGTACTATCTCATACGGATGTAAAGGATTTGATTATGCGAACGGTTGACCCGCTGCCGAGTTTAGCCCGACGCTGCGTCTCCGGCGGACCGCCCTCAGCCGACGACAAACACACCATCTCACCATTCTCACTTAAAACAAATGGTATAGTACAGCCGGGGTCATTTGGATTGTCAAAGTCCGTATTTTCATAGAAAACAATATAATCGTACCCTCCTATCGTTGTCCTATCGGCAATCCTGTACTTAATTAAATTGGCGTCATCATCGCTTAAATACCAACCTCCAATATCAATAGCCGAGCCGATGGTGTTGTACAGCTCTATCCAGTCAAGCTCACCACTGTCAGAGTGTGCCAGTAGCTCGTTAATCACCACGGCTCCGGGGTTGGGGATGATACCACTATCGTTGGTGCCGGGTGAACCACCCTCGTACGCACTTGCACGCCAGGAGTCCTTCTTGTCCCAGTTGTTCAGGTCAGCGGTTGGGTCTATTATGGTCAAGGAGAAGCCGCCGCCATCGGTAATATCCCGCCGGCGGTCTTCGTAGTCAAAATCGAGAATCGTCCGGCCGATAGCATCTTCTAATCTGATTCTCTCACCTTGATTTTGCAGAACTCATTACACCAGAATAGATGAGACGCCGTTTGTGGGCATTGGCAGGGACCGGTCAGGTATGGCAAAAAGGGCCGAGGCTTGTTATGATGTGGGTCCAATGACCGGCATAGAATCACAGAGGCGAATATCCTTATCGTTTGATCGCGGTACGCTCCTGCTGACAGGCTTGGAACGCAAGGAGCTGCCCAATGTTCCCGGTTCGTCTGTTTGGATGTGGGACGCGCGGGTCGGGGCCTGGCGATGCGATGCGATCCACTATCCTTCGATCCTCGGCGTTCTAAATCGCCGGTTTGCGTCGTGCTTGCAAGATGATATGCCGCAACCGGCTCGTGTCTCCTGGCCGAAGGTAGAGCTGCCGCGACCCAGACCCGAGCAGGCAGAGGCCCTTGCAGCCTGGGTGCGGGCCGGTCATCGCGGACAGATAATCATGCCGACCGGAACCGGGAAAACGGAAATCGCATTTGCCGCAATGGCCGAGACAAAAGTGGCGACCTTGGTAGTCGCGCCGGTTCGCGATCTGATGTACCAGTGGCATAGACGGATCCTGTCGGCCTTTGACTACGATGCCGGGATAGTTGGCGATAACCGGTCCAACATTAAGCCGATCACCATAACAACATACGACAGTGCGTACATTCACATGGATAAGATGGGGGCCGGCTTCGGCTTGCTGATCTTCGATGAGGAACACCATCTGCCGGGAAGATGCCGTCGTGAGGCTGCGATTCTTAGCGCTGCCGGTATGCGACTCGGACTCACGGCTACGCCCGAACGTTCAGACGGCCTGCACAAGGACCTGGACCGGCTTATCGGCCCGGTGGTATATCGTATGCCATTCAAGAAAGCCAAAGGTTCGACCCTTGCCGATTTTGACGTGGTGCGTATCCCGGTGGCGTTGAACGACCGTGAGCAGGCGACCTACGATCAGTGCAGTCGAGCAATTCGCCGCTTCATCACATCACGTCGCAAGGACCTGCCCGGCTACACGTGGAGGGACTTGTGCAAAGAATCGGGCAAAGACCCTCAGGCCCGCCACGCACAGAAGGCTTACTATCTTAAACAGTCTATCGAGAACCGTGCAGCGGAAAAGCTGCGAGTTCTGGAGGACATCTTTCGGCTGCACAACGGCCAGCAAATCCTTGTTTTTGCAGGGTCAAATGTAATGGCAATAGAAGTCTCCAGGCGATTCCTGGTTCCGACCATCCTCTCACATACACGAAAACGCGAGCGATTGGCGGTCCTTGAAGGTTTCGCCAAGAGGTTATTTCCTGTTCTTGTCGCCAACCGTGTCCTGGACGAAGGGGTGGACGTGCCTGAAGCAAAAGTGGCGGTGGTCATCGGTGGGCAGGGTTCGACACGCCAGGCCAAACAGCGGCTCGGCCGTGTCTTGCGAAGGTCCGGCAATGTTAGAGCCACTCTGTACGAGGTCGTTTGCGAGAATACCAAGGAAGTTGAGCGTTCCCGAAAGAGGCGCCGAAGCGATGCTTACGAGCGAACACTCCATCGTCGAGTATAAGGCGGGCCGGGCCGTTCCCGACCGCCTGAGACAGAATACACATCGGCACTATATCGATTATGCCGAGAAGATGCTCTCTGTTTACCGCAGCGGCATCGGCCGGCAGCGGCGCTCGCTGCACCGACAGATCGAAACCATCTTTGCCGACGAACCCGACTGCCCCGTTCGACGAATCCAGGCATTCTGCAAATTGCTGGATGACAACAGCACCTTCCGGACCGACCCTTCCGGCAAAGCGGCAAAACTAAGACTGGAGGTGTTCTCCAACGCAGCGCGTTTCCATCCACTCGTCCAGCAGCCGGATAGACTCTTTGAACATGATGAAAAAAAGACAAAAACGCAGCTTGCAAACAAACTTGGCGTTCCCTGGGACGAAATCGAACAAGTTCTTTATGCGGATGTAATCGCTTTCCAACAACTGGAGGAATTTGTGGGTTACTCTGATCCGGGCGCCTTGCTTTCGCGCTATAACGTCGCCCAGCTTCAGGCGTCTCTTTACAAAGCCCGAAGCATGAGCGTCGTGGCAACCGATGACCTAAAGACCATTCTCCGTTATGCCAAATTAGCTCGTCTGCTGCACGAGATTGTCCGGCTCGGCCCTTCAAAATATCGCATAGTTTTCTCCGGACCGGCTTCGGTGCTGCGAGAAACCCGCCGCTACGGAGTGAACTTTGCAAAGTTCCTGCCCGCACTACTGGCCTGCAAAGGCTGGACAATGACAGCATCGGTTAAAACTCCCTGGAACCAACCTGCAAAACTTATCCTCTCCGACAAGGATTGTTTCACCAGCCATTTACCTTCACCGGATGAGTTTGATTCGGCTTTGGAAGAGTCTTTTGCTAAAAAATTTGGCCCACAACGTAACGGCTGGCAATTGATTCGCGAAGGCGAGATTCTCCATCATCACCAGAAGACCTTCATTCCAGACTTCACTTTTCGTCACGAAGACGGCACACAGGTATTCCTGGAAATCGTCGGCTTTTGGACACCGGAATACCTCACTTACAAACGAAAGACCTTGCAGCAATTTGCCCACCACAAAATCCTCATAGCCGTACCGGAAAAATCCATCCGAAAAGGCGCGAGCCCCGGGAAAAACGTCCTCGTCTATAAAACCGCCCTAAAACTCAAACCTCTAATCGAAACCCTGGAGAGAATCCGAAACGAAAACCCAACGTAACCGTTCAGGGGATATAAGCTGAGTTTCTGTGTCATTGCGAGGCCTTTTTCAAAGGCCGTGGCAATCTCAAACACTCGAAAATCGAGATTGCTTCCCTTCGGCTGCGCTCAGGGCAGGCTTGCTTCGCTCCTCGAAATGACGAAAAAGAGCACATGCATCCGTGTGCGGACTGCGTTATCACTTCAAGATGCCAGAGCCATCGTGGCCGATTTCGTGGACCATTACAATACGAGACGTTTGCACAGTGCAATAGGTTACATTACGGCGAAGGACAAGCTCGAAGGGCGAGCCGAAACAATTTTTTGCCGAACGGGATGCCAAGCAGCATGGGCGGTATCCAAAGAGAAGGGGCCCTGTGCTCATAATATGCCGGGTCTGGCCCCAGGGGCTGGCTTTGATGCGGTAAATCCCGGCCTGCGGTTTGATTTGTATTTGAGCCGGCCGTTTGTGCCGCTTTCGTCAAAAAAAAGAATTGCATAGCCCCTGCGGTTAAGGTACAATAGCTACGTTGAGAATGTTCGTAAGGGCGCAAGCCGTGGGTAACCACGTTGTCAGCCTATGGGAGGTATGCGATTATGGCTGCTATGTTTTATTCATTACAGGAAGCCGCTGAGAGGCTCAGTAAGACAGAAGAGGAACTGACAGAGATCGTAAGAGCGGGAAAACTGCGTGAGTTTCGCGACGGCCCGAATGTGCTGTTTAAGGTCGATGAAGTTGAAGCGTTGATGTCCGACACCAGCGTTATGGGGGCCCCGGAAGCCGAAATTCCTCTGGAATTGGAGGCGCCTCAGACGGAGATGCCGGAACTGGAAATCCCCGAGCCGGCGGTCCCGGAGCTTGAAATTCCTTCGGAGCCGGAGATTCCTCAGGCCGAGGCGCCGGAAGTGGAAATCCCCGAGCCGGCGGCCCCGGAGCTTGAAATTCCTCCGGAGCCGGAGATTCCTCAGGCCGAGGCGCCGCCCGAGCCGCAAGCCGGCACCAGCGAGATTCTATTGGCGCCTGAAACGGGCGCCCCGGTTCCGCCAAGCGAGTTAACCGATGCCGATACCGCTATAACTGGCGAGGGAATCAGTGTCCTTGGTGAAACGGACAAGGACTACGCGATAACAGACGACACCTTGTCCGAGACGGTGGGGACGCTGGGTACGACAGGCACGACACCTGAAGCATCTTTGGAAGAGATTGAAGGAGATGTGAACCTGGACAGCTTTGGCAGCGGTTCGGGGCTGCTGGACCTTTCGCTGCAGGCCGATGACACTTCCTTGGGCGGCATTATTGATGAGATTTATACCGCTGAGGACGAAGGCATCGAGCCGGCCGAGGCCGGTACCGCTGCGGAGGTCGTCGCCGAGGCCGACCAAATCGCAGAAGAAGACCTTGTCGCACCACAGATCATGCCGGAGATGGGGGCATTCGCTCAGGCGCGTTTCGAGCCGGTCCCCGACAAAGCAAGCAACATCCTGGGTGCGCTGCTGTTTTTGCCCCTGTTGCTCGTCCTTTACACGGCAATCGTGGCTGTCGGCGGTCTAAAAGGCGTGGTCCCTTCTGTACTGACGGGAATACAGGGCTTTATCTGGTACGTTATGGGTGGATTTGTTGCAGCGGCGGTTGCGGTAGGCGGTTGGGCCTTCATGACCGACAGAGAATTCACGCCGGCCGCGAAAAAAACCAAAAAAACAAGGAAACCCAGGAAACCGAAAAAGGCAAAGAAGGGCAAAAAGCTCCCGCCCCCGACAGCGGAAGACTCCGTCGCTTAGGACATAGCTCAAGTCAAACATACATAGCAGCAGTCGGAGCGCTTGCAGGGCCTTATTGCGGCAGCCACTTATAGGATGATTGGCATAAACGGCCGGCAAGTGTTTCAAAGCAACCGGTCAATTGCGTCACAGAGGTCCTTCTTACTGGTTAAGCCGACCCATCTTTTCCTGACCTGTCTGCCGCTAAATAAAATAATAGTCGGCAGCCGGCTTATCCCGAACTCGACGGCGCTGTCGCGCGCCTGCTCGGTATTGAGACTGCCTATTTTCGCCTTTTGAACATATTGGCCGGCGATTTCGCGGATAATCGGGGCGATCACATTGCAGGCCCCGCACCAAGGCGCCCAGAAATGAACCAGCACCGGCACATCAGAGGCGTGAACCGCCTTGTCGAGTGCGGCATCGGTCAGCTCAATCACATTGTCGGGCATTACGTGTTCTTCTGAAAGTCCCATTTTCCCAACCACGTCAGAGAAAAAAACTGCTTCAAGGCCACAACAAGCTGCAAAACAAGACTGGGTATTCCAACATCCCCCAACCAACGGCAGCTATCTTACTAACCAAGCGAGGATTTGTCAAATATTAATCCGGCGTTTTTTGTTCTGGTTTTTGTCGGGCTCCGTTCGCGGCATCTCTTGTTCGTGCTGTGCGACGGATAGATCGGTTTTTGACGAGATCTCGGCAATAGGAATAGTAGGTTGCTGCTGCGGGGCGCTGAGCGACACTGCCGGCTTGCTTGGGCGGGGCGATTCGGAGATTGGTATTGCCGGTTCCTGGGGCCGAGCGGTTTGAGGAGGCTTCTGGTTGTCGTCAGCCTCGGCGACGGCAAGGATCGCCCTGCGCACCGCCTGCTCAGCGGGATCATCGGTTAAAGCTCGCAAGTATATTGAAGATGCAGAGGCCGACTGTTCGGCCCAGACCAGCTTTTCTCGAATCAATTCCAAAAGCGCCAGGAATAACCCGATCATTACGAGGCGACCCGTTCCCGACTCGAAGATTCGCTCGAAAGTCATCCGCCCTTCGCTCTGGAGACGGTGCAGAATCTCTATCTGATACAAGTCAATGGGCGTATCATCATCGATGTGGCTCATATCGGCAACGCCACCGGTGGCCTTGCATATCGAGTCGAAGGCCTCGAGCAGGTCCCAGATGCTGATCTGCTCAATATCAATCTCTGGTTCGCTCTCGCCGCTCAATCGGTCGATAATGCTGTCGGGACGAGCGAATCGCTGCTTGTGTTCGTCTGCGGCGGCGCTGAGCAGATTGGCGGCGTCTTTGAACTTCTTGTATTCGAGAAGCTGACGGATAAGCTCAGCGCGTGGGTCGGCGAGGTCATCGTCCCCGAGCAGCTCGGGTTCCGCTTTAGGCAGGAGCATCGCAGACTTTATCTGCATCAATGTAGCGGCCATCACCAGGAAGTCGCCGGCGAGATCGATGTCAAGGCTCTTGAGCATCTCGATATAGCGGATGTACTGGTCGGTTATTCCGGCGATGGGGATGTCGTAGATATCGACCTCCTCCTTGCGGACCAGATATAACAGCAAGTCCAGAGGTCCCGCAAATATGTCAAGATTTACACGATAGTCGGGCAATCACTGCTCCTGCTGTTTGCTATGTAATCATCGAATCTGGCAATTGTAACAAGATTATCTTCCACAATTACGCCCCCAGCCCCACAGCCTTTCGCACCCTAACAAGGGTCTCGGCGGCCACGGCCCTCGCCCGCTCGGCGCCCTCGGCGAGGACTTCTTTGACATAGTCAATATTACCTTCGAGTTCCGTCCTTTTTTGCCGGAAAGGCTTGAAATAATCTATCACAAGCTCTGCAAGCCGTTTCTTCGCCTCGCCGTAGCCCATCGGTCCGTTTCGATATTTCTTTTCCCACTCGGCCAGCTCGTCCGCCGAGGCCACCAGCTTCAAAAGTGCAAAGACGTTGCAGCTATCAGGGTCTTTCGGCTCTTCGACGGGCGTCGAGTCGGTAACGATTTTCATAATTTTTTTTCTGACGGTGTCCTCCGGTTCGAATATCTCAATGGTATTTCCGTAGCTCTTGCTCATTTTTTGCCCGTCCAGGCCTGGGACCACGGCCACGGATTCGATTATGTATGCCCTGGGCAGCGTGAGTATTTCGCCATAATTGTTGTTGAAGCGGACGGCGATGTCGCGCGTCACTTCGATATGCTGCTTCTGGTCCGCGCCGACGGGAACCAGGTCGCTGTTGTAAATAAGGATGTCGGCGGCTTGGAGAACGGGATACGCGAACAAACCGTGATTCGGGCTGAAACCCTGAGCGATTTTCTCTTTGTAGCTTGTGCACCGCTGCAAAAGCCCCATCGGGGTTATGCAGGAAAGCAACCAGGTCAGCTCGGTAACCTCGGGCACGTCGGATTGCCGCCAGAAGACGGTTTTCTCAGTGTCAAGGCCCAAAGCGATATAATCGATTGCCACATCAAGAATACGCTGAGCAACGCCGGCCGGCTCCGGGTTGCTCGTCAGGGCGTGGTAGTCGGCGATGAAGTAGAAGCAATCGTGCTCGGCCTGGAGCCCAAGCTGCGGCCGCATTGCCCCGAAGAAGTTGCCTATATGAAGCCTGCCGGACGGCTGAATACCCGAAAGAACTCTCAAACTGACCTCCTTAAACCAAAAAACGAAAAAGGCTTCTGCAAAATTACAGGTTAGGCCTACTTAGAAAAGAAAAAATCGTTTTTTGATTTTTTCTTTTTAAC
>CAYWOD010000127.1:0-10379 GCA_964459805.1 uncultured Pirellulales bacterium | reverse complement strand
AATCTCACCTATCCATTTCCCGGATGAACCAAAAGAATTGCCTTTGCTTTTCAGTGGCCTGTGCCTATACTAATGGTGCCGCTGCCGGCTAAGTCTGGAGAGTTGCCAATGACTGAGATATCACAATTTAGATTCCCAACCGACATTCGCTTTGGTGCAGGTGCGCGTTCGGTGCTTGCAGAATTCGCCCGGAAGTACAAGGTAATTCGGCCGCTGCTGGTCACAGATTCGGGATTACCTCAAACCGAGGCGTTTCGCCTGATCGTCGAAGAAATGAATCGCCTCTGGCCCGAAGGGTATGTGCAGTTCACCGGTGTTCATCCCAACCCAACAGATCAGGACGTCGAAGATGCCTGGGGCGCCTACTCGCAAGGCGAGTGTCATGGCGTGGTGGGACTGGGCGGCGGCAGCGCACTGGATGTGGCCAAGGCGATGCGGCTTAAGGTTGCCTTTCCCGACATGGCCTTGACGGAGATGCCGCTCGGCGAACTGCCGGAGCACCTGGCGCCTTTCTGTGCCATTCCAACTACGGCGGGAACCGGCAGCGAAGCCGGCCGCAGCAGCGTCATCACCATCCGTGCCCTCAATCGCAAGGCGGTATTCGGCGCCGGGCCAATGATGGCAGAATTGGCCGTGCTGGATCCGGAGCTGACGGTTGGGCTGCCGGCACATCTGACGGCCTGGACCGGCATGGATGCGATGACCCACGCCATTGAGGCGCTTGTATGCCCGGTCTTCCACCCGATGTGCGATGCTATCGCCCTCGAAGCGATTCGCCTGGTGGGGTTGCACTTACCGCGGGCTTATTCCGACGGGACAGATCTCGAAGCGCGCGGAATGATGCAGGTAGCCGCCGCGATGGGTGCGGTCGCCTTTCAAAAAGACCTCGGAGCGGCACATTCTCTCTCACATCCATTGTCCAGCGAGTTTGGCATCCAGCATGGTCTGGCAAATGCCATTTGTCTTGTGCCCGTGATGAAATACAACCGTGAGGTCTCGGCGGCTCAATACGCCAGGGTCGCAAAGTGTTTTGAAATCAATACCTTCGGCATGACGGACCTTGAGGCGGCAGATAAGGCCATCGAGGCGGTTGCAGCGCTCAATGACCGTATCGCAATACCAAAATCGCTGTCAGAGGTGGGCATAAAGCAGGATCAGCTTCCAATGCTGGCGGGAAAGGCCTTTGAGGACCCTTGTCACTCAGCGAATCCTCGGCCTTGCACACAGCAGGATATGCTCACGCTTTACGAAGAAGCCTACAAGCGGTAATCGACTGCGAGCTCTTCTTTGCACAATGGAGGTATGTTATGTCGAATGGCCTTAGAGGTACAATCCTTCGGGTTAATCTGACCACCGGTGAGATTGAAAAGCAACACTTCAACGAGGAGTTTTACCGCATGTATATGGGCGGAAGTGCTTTTGGGACGTACTTTCTGCTTAAGGAGACTGCCGGGGACCTGGACGCCTTGGCTGAACGAAACATAATAACCATAGCCCCGAGCGTTACTACCGGGGCCCCGGTAAGCGGTGTGAGCCGTTGCTGCGTGACCGCTTTGTCGCCGGCCACCGGTGCTATTGGCGACAGCCAGACCGGGGGAAATATCGGGCCGATGATCAAACGGGCCGGTTACGATGCCATCGTTATTACCGGCAAGTCAAAAACGCCTGTCTATCTATCGGTCGATAGCCGAACCGTGGAGGTCAGGCAGGCAACCCACCTAAAGGGACGAAATGTCCTTGATGTGTACGATACCCTTACGAAGGAGCTGGCCGGCGGCAAGCTCAGCATCCTGCAGTGCGGGCCGGCCGGAGAGAAACTCGTGCGATTTGCATGCCTCCTGGCAGACTTGAGCGACGTGGCGGGCAGAACAGGAATGGGGGCCGTTTTCGGAAGCAAGAATCTGCGAGCGCTTGTTGTCAGGGGAGATGACAAGATCAACTTTGCCGATCCGGAAGGCCTCAAGAAACTGGCCCGCCTGGCCGCCGAGCGTCTGCCTGAATCGGGGTTTCCGATGACCTTGAGCCGGTACGGAACACCAGGCGTGCTCGGGTTTCAAGCCCAAGCCGGTAATCTGGCGACGCACAACTACTCTCGCAGTTATCACCGGGACTACAAGAAGCTCGACGGAGCTACTTTTGAGCCCGAGATAGGGGCGGGCCATACCACGTGTTTCGCCTGTGTTGTCGGGTGTCGCAGAAAAGTAAAAACAGAGAAGCCTTATAAAGTAACCGACAGACTTGGCGGGCCGGAATTTGAGACCCTTGGGCTCTTGGGTGCTAACCTGGATATAACCGACCCGGTCGCCGTAGCCAAAGCCAATGAGTTGTGCAACAACTACGGAATCGACACTATATCAATGGGTGGACTGGCTGCGTATGTCTTTGAATCTTCGGAAAAAGGCCTGATCACCCCGGAATCAACGGACGGCAAATCGCTCCGCTTCGGTGATCCGGAAGCACTTCTCTGGCTGATCGAGTGCGTAGCCCAGCGGCAAGGCATAGGGGACATCCTGGCTGAGGGGTTCGAGGCCGCAATTGAAAACTTTGGCCGCCAAACCGCTCCCTACGCGATACATGTCAAAAACAACGGCCTGGCCGCGCATATGGCCCAGGTCAAACCGAGCCAGGCATTGATGTATGCCGTCTGTCCTATTGGACCCGATCACATGTCGTCGGAGCATGATTGGCTTTTGGCCGGCGATTCCGAGGCGTGCAAAGGCCTGGGCATTTTCAGGGGCACCGCTACGCAAGATCAGTCTGACGCATCCTCGCCCGCGGATTCCTGTGGGCCGGATAAGGTTCGCATGACTGTGTACTCACAGTATTTCTACAGCCTGCTCGATACACTGTGTCTGTGTATGTTCTGCTGGGGGCCCGGCAACCTCTTCAGCTACCGCGAGCTCACAGATTTGCTCCGGTGCACGGCCGGCTGGGAATGTACGCTCTGGGAGCTAATGAAGGTCGGCGAACGCCGTGTTAATATGATGCGGCAGCTCAATGCCAAAAGAGGATTCGCCCGTGAGCATGATCGCCTGCCCGAAAGGCTCAGTAAAGCCCTGCCCGATGGCCCTGCAAAAGGTAAACGCGTCAACATCGAAACCTTTGCGAAAATGTTGGATCAGTATTATGCTTTGATGGGATGGGACAGCAATACCGGCAACCCTACAGAGGCCAAATTGCTCGAACTCGGCCTTGACTGGACCATCTGACAAAACCTGCAATTGACAAGTCGCCTTTTGTTGGAGTGCGTTATAATCAACGACCTGTTGTGGGCACAACGAGCTTATTGATCCAGTTAACAAATTCGCACTGTCGAATCGAATCAGAAAGCAGATCGTCGTCGATACCCAATTGCCATCTCAGGTCCTTACGGTCCGGTTCTGCGGCAAGTGCCTCCATACGACCGACAAGGTCCATCAGGTCCTCATGCCCGCGGAAAAAGCCGGCCGCTACAAGCTTCTTCTCCCGTGCAACTGTTAATCGCGCCATTTCGTGCAGGTCGTACTCGCAATGATACTGGGTGGCCCAGAAAGTCCCTTGTTTGTGAGTGACCGCCATCGCTTGAACGCCGGCGAAGCTGTTGCCCGCTAACAGGATAGCACCCGGTGGAAGTCTGGTAACCATATCGTCGTGACTAACAAAACCATCGAATACTTGAGGCTTGCCGTCAAACATGGGATGGTTGTATGCCTCAGGGGCAAGGTGGATTTTCCGTCCCAGTCCCATCTCCCGACCCTTCGGATTGGGCCGGACCTCGCCGCCCGCAGCCACGGCGGCAATTTGGATTCCCCAGCAGCTTCCATAGCCCGGCACTCCCACCTCGAATGCACTTTTCGCCAGTTCGATTTGATCGGCGACAACCGGGTTTTCAATGTCGTTAATGCAGAGATTGCAGCCGGTCCAGATGATTCCAGCGTATGCGTTGAGGTCCTCGGCCAACGGCATCTTCGCACCGTGATCACTGGGAAGAAGAACGTCATAGACGGCCCCCGGCAGGTGCCGGCAGAGCATCTCCGCATAAAGCTCCCAGGCAAGCTTCATCCCGGCGGCCTGAAGCTCGTCCCTGCTTTGTTTGGGATAGCCGTCGATAATCAGGAACCGCCCTGTCATCTTCTTGTTATCTTTCTCAATCATTGATGGTTCAGTTGTTCCAGAATGACAGGCAGATCCTCGAAGCTCCTGCAAATAGCATCAGCTTTTGTGTTTTGGCTCCCGCGGTCCTTGACAACCGTGCAGAGGATAGAACGTGCCCTGGCTGCGTATGCACCTTCGACATCTTTTTGCTCTCGATCACCGATGTGCACGACTTGGCCCGGCTCGGCCCCAAGTGCAGCCGCGGCGGCCTCGAAGACGGCAATGTTGGGCTTGGCGCAGCCGACCTCATCGGAGAAAACAAAGGCATCGAAAAACCGCAGAATATTATAATCTGCCAGCAGTTGGCGGAGAGCTCGACCGGGACTGAAGATAGCATCAGAGACTACACCCATCCGGTAATTCCCATGCAGATTCCCCAAGACCTCGACAACGCCGGCCGCCAGATCGGGACGGACCGTCAATTCCATATCTTCATGCAGCCGCACTAATTCATCGAGTTCCGCATCAGGCAAATTACGCCCTAAGCCCTTGAGCAGAACCGAGAGCCGTTCTCGAACGGTCCAGGTAACGTTCTGTCCGTACCATACCTGCCTGAACGCAGCGTCTGCTGTATCGTAGGCCAGATCGACTAACTCCCTCGAAATCGGTTCATGTCGCTCTATGAATTTCTGAACCAGCTTGCGCCGCTCAACACGTTTGGGAGCAAGCCCCTGAGCTGCCCGCTTCGGCTCATCGGAATCGTCGATCAACAGAGTGTCCCACAGGTCAAATGTAATCGCTTCTATTGCCGGTCTCTTCGCACACATAAACCTTGATTATACGCCGAACCAAATCGTCTGTCAACTCGCCTTGAACCAATGAAATCACATAGCCTGTCAAATCATTTTCCCCCATCTATCCCCCCGATTTCACTAACTCTCCCACCCTCCACCGCAACTTTGCATTTTCCACTTTAATCTTTGATCTTTCTCTCACCCCCCATCCAAAGCCAGATTCCGCCTAAACTTCCTTAATACTCCCATATCCGGCCCAATTCTCCTTCTCTTGACATATCCCCCTACCTCTCGTATTATCTCTTAGCGGCTTTGATGTCTTTTATGCATCTTATGGCTATATTAGTGTAAGGTTAACAATGGCAGCTAAAGAAGAAGCTCTGTTTCCCGAACTTGATACGGCTCGATATGGTGATAACCGCCGTAAGCGGCCATTGTTCATACCTAACTACTTGAAACAAGAATCACGCAGTAATCTCTTGAAAGGCGAGGCCTGGGACAAAGCATACAAGATAATTTGTAACTGGGCCGACTTGGAATCCGGCGGAAAGCTCGAAGAGGAAAAGGAAACTGCACTTGAGGGAGAATTCTTGACCCAGGTTTTCGGCGAAGCCTTAGGATACACCCTTTTCTCCCAAAACAAAAAACAGTGGAATTTGAAACCCAAATTTTTTGTTAACGGTGGTGAGGCCGATGCTGCCATTGGATTATTTGGATCTCGCATCAAGCAACCGCCTCGCGCCATAATCGAACTCAAAGGCCCCAAAGTAAATGTTGACAGAGACCGATTCAACGGTCGGACTCCCGTACAGCAATGTTGGGATTACCTCGACGCCGTGCCCGAATGCCCTTGGGGTATCGTCTGTAACTTCGTGAGTTTCCGTCTCTACCACCGAAATCAAACTCCTCGAGCTTATGAGCTTTTTACGCTCCAAGACCTGCGCAAAAAAGAAGTATTTGAACAGTTCTACTATTTATTCCAGCGAGAAGGCTTTCTTCCAATCGCTCCTGGCCAGCTGCCACGTGCCGATGCCCTTCTCGAAAAGACAAACCAACGCGAGCGAGAAGTCGGCGATGAACTGTACAAATACTATCGTGACAACCGAGTTGCATTAATCCAGCACCTACGAGAAGAACCTCATAAAAAATCTCTCGAAAAAGCTATATACATTGCACAGAGGCTTTTAGACCGAATTATCTTTGTTGCATTTTGCGAAGATCGAGGTCTCCTACCCCGCAATTCTATTTATAGGGCTTGGAAAGAAGTCCCTCCCTTCTACCGTGTAACCAACCCTAAATGGCAAAACTTTCTCGATCTGTTTCGTAGCATCGACGAAGGTAATGAACAACGAGACATTTCTCCGTACAATGGTGGTCTATTTCGCAAGGACAAAGAAGTTGATGATCTAAATCTCGATGACGATTGGACCCGTTTCTTCAAAGATATAGGCGACTATGACTTTCGACACGAGGTAAACGTAGATGTCCTGGGACACCTTTTCGAGAAGTCAGTCAATGATATTGAACAGATTCGCTTGGCCGGCTTATTTGAAACACTAATCGAGGATAAAGACAAGCCCAAAATGGCTAAATCAGCCCAGCGTAAACGAGGTGGCATCTACTATACCCCCAAAGAATTCACTGGTTTCATTATTGATCACACCGTTGACAAAATAGCCAAGGAGAAAATCAGAGATGTTGCCAACCAATACGGTACCGACCCGGAAAATATTCCGGCATCCGACCACGACCCTAAAATCATCGAATATTGTTCCGATTGCATCGATGCACTCCGCCAGATCAAGATTGTCGATCCCGCTTGCGGAAGCGGTGCCTTTCTCATCCGCGCTTATGAAATCCTCGAGGAAAAGTATCTCGACATTGTTGACACCCTGACCTTCCACGACGCGAAACACGCCGAAAAACTAAGAGAACAAATTCCCGACTTTATTCTCCACGATAATCTGTTCGGCCTCGACCTGTCCTCCGAGGCTGTTGAAATCACGCAACTTGCCTTATGGCTTCGCTCAGCCCAAAAAGGAAAAACCCTTGCAGACCTGTCGCAAAATATCGTTTGTGGAAACAGCCTTGTGACTCACACAGAAGTTGACCCACATGCAATGGAGTGGGAAAAAACCTTTCCAGAAATCTTTTCCAGAGAAAACCCCGGCTTCGATTGCGTTATCAGTAATCCACCGTGGGAAAGAATGAAACTGCAGGAGCGAGAATTTTTTGACGCTATTGCGCCCGAAATTGCCTCAGCTACTAACGCAGCGACAAGGCGAAAACTTATTGCCAAACTCCAAAAAACTAATCCCGACCTTTACGAGCGCTATATCGATGCCAAGACTAAAGCCGAAAATGCACTGGAACACGTTCGACACTCCGGCCTATTTCCTCTCACCGCCAAAGGCGACATCAATACCTATGCTGTGTTTGCTGAACTTGCCCACAGAATCGTGGCTCCCAAGGGCCGAGTGGGCTTACTGGTGCCTTCTGGCATTGCCACTGAATATACAACTAGAAAATTCTTTGGCGAATTGACAAACTCCAAATCTCTCATCGGCTTGTACGATTTCGAAAATATGGCCCCTATCTTTCCTGATGTTCACCACTCTTATAAATTTTGTATTTTGCTCTTTGGAGGCTCCCAGATTAAGTCAGATTCAGCCGATTTCGTTTTCTTTGCTCACACGATGGAGGAATTAAAAGACAAAAATCTCCACATTGCCCTCTCGACCGATGATTTCAAACTCCTAAACCCCAATACGCATACCTGCCCCATCTTCCGCTCCAGACGCGATGCCCAACTGACCAAAACCATTTACTGCCAAGTACCTGTGCTGGTGGATAAGAACCGCAAAGAAGCCGGAAATCCCTGGGGTATCAAATTCCTGCGAATGTTCGACCAGACCAATGACGCTGAGCTTTTTCACACCGCCGACCAACTCAAAGCCGCAAGATTTAAACGCGATGGCCCTCGTTGGAAAAAAGGCAAAAAAACCTTTCTCCCCCTTTATGAAGCAAAGATGCTTCGTCCTTACGATCACAGATTTGCAAGCGTATATGTCAAAAGTGAAAACTGGATGATTCAGGGGCAGACAACGCAAACCACCCCCGTAGAACATCAAAACTCCGACTTTTTTGTGGAGCCTCGATGGTGGTCGAGCGAGTCCGAAATATCTGACAGGCTGCCCCAACCCAACCCTCCGGCATTACTCGCTTTCAGGAATATCACTCGATCAACAGATACCAGAACAGTCCTCGCCTCGTTCATTCCTACTGTTGGCGTGATCAACTCCGCTCCTCTCATCCTCTTTCCCAACAATATATCACCCCGTCTGCAATGCTGCCTACTTGCAAACCTCAATGCCATCCCTCTCGATTACGTAGCCAAACGCAAAATACCTCACATGAATCTCAATTTCTTCCTGATCGAACAGTTTCCGATGCTTCCCCCGGACTTTTACCCCGACCGTTGTCCTTGGGATAATCGGCAGCCATTGGAAAAGTGGATTTCCAATCGTGTGCTTAAGCTAACCTGCACGAGTAACGATATTAAACCTCTGGCCAAAGCTGCAAACTTTGATCCTCCAGTGCATAAATGGAATGCTGCCGAACGCCTCGATCTTCAAGCCCAACTCGACGCTGCTTATTTCCTCCTGTATGGAATTCAGCGAGATGACGTGGAATACATTCTTTCGACATTCACCGGCGCTCAAAAGGAAAGCGAAACAATGTTCGGCCCATCCAGTATCTTCGACCGAATTCTAAACCACTACGACCACCTCCGCGAAAACTGCAAATAGTTGCATACACCCACTTATTTCCCAAACTGGAGGCTTCTACTCATCGCATCCCGCGATCCTCCGCAGCCAATCAGCATAATTAACTATGATTTGATTAACGCGCTTAACATCCTTCACTAATTCCTCGTACTGAGCGTATCTCTTCTGAATCTCCTGCGGTGATAACTTTGCATTTTCCTCCTTATCTTTCTCACCCGTATACCACTTTCTAAACTTTGCCTGCCACTCCGTTAAATGCGGCCGGAGTCCCTTATTCAAAACTTCAACCATCACCTTTACTAAGTTTTGTGCATCTTCACTATGCCGCAACCTATAGGCAGGAATCTCTTTTACAAGGTCTCTTAGTATCCCAAAAACCTCGTACCAAGAGTCGTAGACCTCCACTAAAACGTCATGTTCCTCATCTAAAGGAAGAGCAGCCTTTCGCGTAGCTAGTTCTATCCAAGCCTGGTAGGCAATCCTCATCGTCTCATGGTTCGGTCTTATCGTTACCTTCCCTAAACCCGCAATAGGAATTTCACCCTCAACTACTTCATACTTCTGCCAAAACTTCCAACCACGCCTTCTAATCTGAACAACGACAACAGCAATGATGATAACAGCAACTACAACAACCAGTACCGGCCCAATTCCAATCAATACACCCCATTCACTAATTTCAACTTTGAACATCTCACCCCACTTCATGAGCCATTCCCCTCCATCTTCACTTCCTAATAATTGTCTTATCTTCATGCGTCGGGGTCCAAGTCCAACCACTGATCGAGCGCATCTGGATCCCACTTCATACATTTCGTGGATTGACCGCCCATCGCATCGGGTAAGCGCGCGTCATCGGAGCCCTTCAACCTCATCCCTCGAATCCGCTTCCATGTCTTCTCCCCCGACAGTGGTTTTTTCATCCGAAAGAAAGTATTAACCTCCCATTCAATCCAATCGCTCTTCCACGTATCATCCCCAATTAGCACAACAAGCTTAGAAGCGTTTTCAAATTTCGATCTTATCTCATCACGTACAGGTTTCGATCGCGCATCACTTGGAGGGTACTTGATCGGTCGCCCACCCGCACCAGTAACCGGTTCCTTCAAAGAATGGTCACGGAAGTCTAGCGGATGATTGGGGTTTCTCCTTAATGATTTGAAACCAGCAACCTGATTTTTGTCATCGTGGTCAAAGCTAACAAATACATTCTTTGCCATTTTCCAATCCTTTCAAAAAATCTACTCAACATACGAAACTGCGACAATCCTCCGTCCATCTTTCAGGAAATACAGTACGCGAAACTTTCGAATCCGTCAACGTCAGAACTTCCACGCTAATCTCTGTTAATCTGTGGTTAACAATATCCATACTATCCAGCCATGTCAAGCCCAAATCGCCCAGCCGTCTTTTGCTCATTGAGGTTTTGATAATTGGAATTTGTTTAGTACTTGTGTGGATACACAATTTTTCACTTGACAGCCAACTCTTTTCCATGTATAATACCTATCGAACTAATAGCCAATAAACACTACTATACTAAGCCCGGAGGGTCAAATCATCACTAATCACCAATCTCTAATCACTAATCTCCTCTCCCGGCAGCTCTACATCTGTCGCGAAGCCTCTACTTATGTCGAGGATCCTCTACAAATCGACTACTTTTTATGCAAAACGAACCCAATTTCCATCGAGGCAAAAACGAACCTAACCCTTTATATAC
>CAYWOD010000126.1:0-10481 GCA_964459805.1 uncultured Pirellulales bacterium | reverse complement strand
ATCCTCGACGCCACCGAAGGCCCAACAATCCGGGAGTTCCAGCTCTTCAAGGCAATTAAACAAAAGGAGTCCAAATTATGACAGAACGTTTTGACGTTGCAGTTATCGGCGCCGGGCCCGGGGGCTTTCGCGCCGCAAGAAGATGCGCCCAGAAGGATGCCTCGGTAGCAGTGGTGGAAGAAGCCTTTCTCGGCGGCACGTGCCTCAACGTTGGCTGCATCCCCTTAAAGGCCCTGCTCGCATCGGCCCACGCCCTGCTCTCGGCAAAGAAGGCCGCCCAGATAGGCATTGACATCCCCTCAGCCGCCCCCAACTGGCCCAACATCCAGCAGAGAAAGGAGGCCATAGTAGCAGGATTCCGCAAAGGAATGGCCGGCTCGGCCAAGGCAAACAATCTCGCGGTGATTCAGGCCCACGCAACCGTAACCTCCCCGACCCACATTAAGGTTGCAACTGCTGAAGGCACGACCGAACTCGAGGCCGACAAGATCGTCCTGGCTACAGGCTCCGAGCCCATAGAGCTTCCCAATATTCCCTTTGACGGCGAGGTCGTAATCAGCAGTAAAGAGGCCCTCTCCCTGCCTGAAATACCGCAGTCACTGGCGATCATCGGCGGCGGAGTCATCGGCTGCGAAATGGCCTGCGTCTATGCCGCTATGGGTACAAAAGTAACAATCATAGAGGCGCTTGAGCAGTTGGTTCCAATGGAAGATGAGTGGGTCGCCCGGCTCATACAGCGTGAATTCAAGAAGCTCGGTATTGACTCGCTTACCGGCCAAAAGGTCACCTCCGTTGACAAAACCGCAAGCCCGGCAAAGGTGATTCTCGAAAACGGCCAAACAATAGAGGCCGAAAAGGTCCTCGTCTCCGTAGGCCGAAAACCCGCAATCGACGCCCAGATTGTCGAGACCCTGGGCCTGAAAATGAACGGCCACGCCGTAGCCATCAATGACAAATTTGAAACCAGCGTTCCCGGCGTCTATGCCATCGGCGACCTGGTCGGAACCACCTTCCTCGCACACGGGGCGGCCGCCGAGGCCGACGTCGCAGCCGTAAACGCCACTGGCGGCGACCGCAAAATGTCAGACTACGCGCTCATACCGCGCGTCATCTTCACCTTCCCCGAGATAGCCTCAGTCGGCAAATCCGAAAAGGCGTGCCAATCCGAAGGTCTCGAAGTAACCATCGGCAAGGGCTTCTTCAAGGCCAACGGCCGCAGCGTCGCACAAAACGAAACCGCAGGACAAATCCGCATAATCCGCGACAACAAAACCGAAAAAATCCTCGGCGCCGCCCTCGTCGGATTCATGACAACCGAACTCATCACCCTCGCCGCAGCCCTGATCGGCACAACAGGCAGGCTCGACGAGATAACATACCCCCATCCCACAATCTCCGAAACCCTCGAAGAAGCCGTCGAAAACGCCTTCGCACAAAGCCCATAGGGACGCCCCAGACTATGAGAAGAATCAGCCGCAAGGAATGAGTATATTAGCGTTTAACGTGGCGATTATAGTCGTCAACTGTAAGTTCTATCTCCCGTAGAATCTCCCTTATCAAAGGACGCGCCAACATCCGTCCTTTGTGGTGTGGCAAGGTAGTTACCCTACCGTCAGGATGGCTATAGAAGGCGTGACTTCCTTTTTGCCGGACTTTTTCAAATCCCAGTCGAAGCAGGAGCTTCTCCATCCGCTTAGCGTCGATCAGCTTGAGCCTGCTCAACCTCTCACCTCAACCTGCTGAATCCCTACGAACTCAGGTATTTGCCTTTTTGCCTCGGCGTCCATCTCTTCCAGGCATAATTCAACCACTTCTTTGAGATTATTTTGAAGCTCATCCAGAGTTTCCGCCTGCGTATGCGCCCCGGGGATTCCCGGCACAGTCCCCACGTACAGACCGCTCTCCGGATCCCTCTCAATGTAACCCGTTATCTTATACAACGTTATCTCCCGATTAACCAATTCACTGTAACTCTACACCTCTCGGTAATAAGTCTATCAGATTCTCTTGAAGATGTCAAGAGGCTAAACTCTCTTTTGAGTATTCGTTCGAGTCTCCCTCTGAATCCTGGGTGCTGACGTACTTTGAGAACAAGATTTGTTCTCAGCCTGTGACCGAAACGGACTTGCCCTTTCGCATTGGCAGCCAGACAGAATATCCAGATGGCACCAACTTTTTCAAGGGACGTATTTACGATATGACGATTGTTCCCGAACCAGCTACGATTTTGCTGTTTGGCCTGGGCGGGCTGGCTCTCCTGCGAAAACGCAGGGCATAAACCGCAGATAGAATTGAACTGGCAAACCAGGGGCCGGCCCCGCCGGCCCTTTTTGCTCGTCCCCGGCTAATATAGATCCTAATAATCCGACCAATCCGCCATCAGATAAATTGGTATGGTCCCAAGATTTGTGGGGAAAATACTATCGGGTAAAAAAGCGTTTATCGCATTAGGGCTAACAGCAGGTAAGAAAACGGCTCCGAGAGTCTCCCGAAGCCCTTCTGGTGTATAGCACCGGCACGGCGCTCGGGTCGCACGCCTGCGTTGCCCAATCCTGCGTGCCGGCAAGGAGATAGTAAAATTATTGTCGGGCAAAAGCAATAGTAATTTATTCTCCGGCACGGCAGAGCCTATGGGTTTGCGATTCTGCTGGTAGCTGATAAAGCGATAAACGCAATTGGTTTTTCGGAAAGTAAACAAGCAAATTGCCGACAAACTTTGGCACCATACTAATAAATTGGTGACAATTCGTCTTAATTCGCGCTTAGTATGTTTTTGCTCCTTTTGAGTCTTTTCGCGGCTCATTTTCTCCTTGTGTCTTTGTGCCTTTGTGGCTAAAATACGACCACACGTGAAATCTGTCGTTGCTTCTTATTTGGATTTCTGGCTGGATTTTCTCTGTGTCCTCTGTGGCAAGATAGAAACAATGGAATCTCCGGGCAAAACAGCTAAAGACTGTCTTCTGTGCATTATCGATTGCGGGCTTGCCGAATATCGCGAGGTTCTGGCGCGGCAGCACGAGCTGCGCGAAAAAAGACGCCGGGACGAGATACCCAACACGGTTTTGGTCGTTGAGCATCCACCCGTCATCACCCTCGGCACCCGCCGCAGCGCCAACAAACTCCTCGCCAATCGAGATCAGCTTGCCCAACGCCGAATCGACGTGATCGAAATACGCAGAGGCGGCGGCACAACCGCCCACAACCCCGGCCAGGTCGTCTTCTACCCCATTGTAAACCTCGGGCAATTAGGCCTCGGAATAAGCGAGTACATCCGAAAGCTCGAAGCAATAGGCATCGAGCTGCTCGAACAATTAGGCGTACACGCCACACGACGAAAAGGCCTGCCCGGCCTATGGATTGAGCATCATCAATCTCCAGACAAGCAGCAACATACAACATACGACATACGAGATACGACATACGCAATACGCAATACGAGAAAAATTGCTTCTGTCGGCGTCCGCGTCTCAAGATTCGTAACCCATCACGGTATGGCTATCAACATCCGGAACGACCTGAGCATCTTCGATTTGCTGATACCCTGCGGCCTTGATGATGTACAAATGACCTCCGTCTTCAAAGAAACAGGCAAGCGTCATTCAATGAACAACGTGAAGGATAGCCTCTCCAAATTACTGCTAACCCATTTGCAGGAACCCTGAGTAATGAACCTTGAGCCAAACAACGACTCGCGAGTGGCGAGTCACGGGTCACGAAAACTGCCGCGCTGGCTGCGCAGGCCGTTACCGGCGGACGAGTCGTTCCATCGCACGGAGCAAATATTGAACTCACTCGACCTGCAGACTATTTGCAGCAATGCAAACTGTCCCAACCGAGGACAATGCTGGGCAAGAGGGACCGCAACCGTCCTGATACTCGGCAACATCTGCACGCGAAATTGCAGGTTCTGCTCGGTAGCCACCGGCAAGCCCGCCCCGCCGGACCCAGCCGAGCCGGGGCGAATAGCCGAGATGGCAAAACAGCTCCGGTTAAAGTACCTCGTAATTACCAGTGTGGACCGCGACGATTTGCCGGACGGCGGCGCAAGTCATTGCCGCGATTGCGTCAATGAAGTAAGACAGCAGCACCCTGATATGAAATTTGAAATACTTACGCCCGACTTTCGCAACTGCCAAAGCCACGCACTCGAAATCCTGCGCGACGCCCTGCCTTTCGTATTCGCCCACAACGTCGAGACCGTCCCGTCCCTGTACCCGACCGCCCGTGCCGGCGGAAACTATCAGCGCTCCCTGAATCTGCTCAAAATGGCCAAAGAAACTTATCACGCTGCGCCGACCAAATCCTCAATTATGCTGGGCCTGGGAGAAACCGAATCCGAGGTAGAGCAGATCTTAAGGGATCTTCGCGGAGTCGGCTGCGACAGACTCACAATCGGCCAATATCTTAAACCTTCACCAGACTCTCTCGAAGTCGCCGAATACATACCGCCTGCCAAATTCGACCGGTGGAAGCAAAAAGCCCTTCGACTTGGTTTTTCCTGGGTAATGTCTTTTCCATACGCCCGCAGCTCATATTTCGCGGAGCAGGAAATTACGATACAATAGCCGCGGCCATCCTAAAACCATCCGACCGCTCTTATCGGACACGGGAACTGCCGAGCATTTCCCCGCCACACAGCGATTCACCTGCTTTGGCTTCATCTCAAACATTTCTTATACTTTAGTTGGCATATAGAAGTTACCAAAATTTGCCAAAGTTGGATGTTTTCCGATCGGGGAGAAAATGAAATTCGCAAGCAAATCTTCTCTTCAAAACCAGCGTGGCGTCGCACTGATCCTCTGTATGATATTTGTGCTCGTATTTTCGGCCCTGGCGGCATCAATGGCCACAATGTCCAGCACAAACGCGCAACTTGCCTCAAATCACCACAAGGTCAATTTAGCCCTCGCAGCGGCTGAATCAGGCCTCGAATGTGCAAAATACGTTGTCTCGACCGTCAGCAACCTGCCCAAGACTGGCCAAAACTTCGTCTCCGACTCCGAGGCACAAACGGTCTGGACCAAGCTCTGCAGCCACCTTCAGGATCTCGCACTGGACGGGCAGAGCGTGCCGGCCGCCTTACCTTTGACCGACGGAAGCGGAAGTTATATCTCTACCCCCTCGCTGAATTTCGGCAGCTCCAACACGGATTTTACAGTGAGGTTTTACCGATATAACAGCGACCCTTACACAATCAGGCTTCGCTCTACCGGAACCAACGGCCAAATCTCAAGGCAGGTCAATATGGATATGAAAATCACAAAGGATAGTGACGTGTTGAACTATGCCGTTGCCAGCAGGGGGCGAATGTGGCTCACTGGCGATACGACAATTCACGGAGACGTCTTCAGTTCTTGGGACCGTGCCGAGATACCACCGTATAATATGACCAGCGACACAGCCGTATTGGGAACCATCAATACCGTCTTGACTCTCGACGAGGTCAAACCAGAGGATTACCAGTTGGAGACGCTCGATGCCAACGACAACCCTATCTTCGACGACCAAGGGGATCGCATCTACAGCGACGAAGACGAAGTCCAGGCTTACCACGAAGACATCAATTACGGACAGCCATACCAGGATATGCCCGGAATGGACATTGCCGACTATGACACGGACGGCTACAATTCCGGCCTCGCAAATATACCTGCCTGTCCCGAGGCGAGCAGACAGGTCGAATATTTCCCACACGCAGCGGGCAATTACAACCTTCCCAGGGATGGGACTCCGAGCAGTACCTGGAACAGAAAACTCACACGCCACGTCTATGAAAACGAGACTTTCACCGACGCCAGGCTTCCCGATAATTACAATGCCCTCTTCAAAAACTGCACGTTCAAAGGTGTATTATACATCGACTGTTACAAGAGCGGCAGTACCAAGTACAACAACGTACGCTTTGAAGACTGCGAATTCAAGGGCACTATCATTACCGACGTCCCACAGGTCTTCAAATGGACGCACAATACTCTCTACTTCACCGGAGAAGCCACATTTGACAACGAATCGGCCATCCAAGAAGCCACTATCCTCGCACCACACTTCAACGTCAACCTCGGCAATACCAACCCCGTCCCCAGCGACTACAATGTGCTGACCGGTGCAGTAGTAGGGGGCATTGTTGACGTACGCGGCAACGCACAGGTTTTCGGTACGATCATCTCGATGTGCGATACAACAGCATGGAGCTCCGGATACGTAACCAACATCGGCGCCACGCTCGACGATGGGGGCTCGGAGACTACCGAGCTGGGCGACATCGGCACAATCGCCATTACACCTGGAGACGACAAAATGCTCCCAAGCGGCATCACAAGCCCAATCGTAATCAAACCCTTGCAAAATACGTATTCCGAAGGCAGTTAACCGCAGAAACCGCCGCCGCGTCGGGAAGCTCTCAGGTTAAACCCCGCCCGGATTCGTCCCCGAAATCATCCAGCAATACGACCCTGATTCCTATTCGGAAATCAGCTCTTAGGCTTCAATTGGCACAGAGAAGTCACCAAAATTTGCCAAAGTGCGACTTTTTCAGGTCACGTCACCTCAAAAGGCGTTCTCTTCATCGAAACCCCGAACGACCGTCAATACAAACGTTCACAGACAGACATAAGGGCTGATCAAACAAAGCCAAACCATACTGTTTATTAGTTTTTCTTATTTGACATGTCGGATTCTCTGTCGTTTAATACGACCCAATTCCCTTCTGCTTGATGGTAGAAACTTAGCGAAACACGGAAGAACAGGAGAATTCAGGATGCCGAAACGACAGGACATAAACAAAGTGATGATTATTGGCTCCGGCCCCATTGTAATCGGCCAGGCCTGCGAATTTGACTATTCCGGCACTCAGGCCTGCAAGGCCCTTCGCAAGTTAGGCTACCATATACTGCTGGTCAATTCCAACCCCGCGACTATTATGACGGACCCCGGCATGGCGGACGTAACTTACATCGAGCCGCTAAACCTGGAGACAATGACAAAAATAATCGAAATCGAGCGCCCTGACGCCCTTTTGCCGAACCTTGGAGGACAAAGTGCCCTTAACCTGGCCTCTGAACTCGCACGCGCCGGCATCCTCGATAAGTACGGTGTAAAAGTAATCGGTGTGCAGATCGATGCCATCGAGCGAGGCGAGGACCGCGTTATTTTCAAAGAGACAATGAACCGGCTCGGCATAGAGATGCCAAAGAGCGACCCTGCCTTCACTGTGGAACAAGCCGAAAAGATCGCCGACGAGCTCGGCTACCCCGTTGTCATTCGACCGGCCTACACCATGGGTGGAACCGGCGGTGGGGCTGTTTTCAACGTCGAGGAGCTGCGAACAGTCGCCGCCAGAGGTCTCTCAGTAAGCCTCGTCAACCAAATACTGGTCGAGGAGTCGGTCCTCGGATGGGAGGAGCTGGAGCTCGAAGTCGTTCGGGACGAAAAAGGCCAGAAGATTACCGTCTGCTTCATTGAAAACGTCGATCCGATGGGCGTCCACACAGGGGACTCATACTGCACCGCCCCTATGCTCACTATCGACCGGCAATTGCAGCAGCGACTCCAAAAATACTCCTATGACATTGTCGATGCCATCGAGGTCATAGGAGGCACAAACGTCCAGTTCGCACACGACCCCGATACTGACCGCGTCGTCGTAATCGAAATTAACCCGAGGACGTCGCGCTCATCCGCCCTTGCATCAAAGGCGACCGGCTTTCCAATCGCTTTTGTCTCTTCTTTGCTCGCCGGGGGACTCACGCTTGACGAAATTCCATATTGGAGAGACGGAACACTTGAAAAATATACACCCTCCGGTGATTATGTAGTCGTCAAGTTTTCGCGCTGGGCCTTTGAGAAATTCAAAGGCGTCGAGGACAAGCTTGGCACGCAAATGCGCGCCGTAGGTGAGGCAATGAGCATCGGCAAGAACTACAAGGAGGCCTTCCAGAAAGCCATCCGCTCCCTTGAAATCGGGCGGCACGGCCTCGGCTTCGCAAAGAATTTCAACAAGCTCCCGCTCGATGAGCTGCTCAACATGTTGACATTCCCCTCGAGCGAGCGGCAATTCATTATGTACGAAGCACTGCGCAAAGGCGCCGACGTCGAAACGCTTTACGAAAAGACACGTATCAAACGCTATTTTATCGAACAGATGGCGGAGCTCGTTGCCCTCGAGGAGAAGATTCTCAAACACAAAGGCAAAACGCTGCCCGATAAGCTATTGACACAAGCCAAGAAGGACGGCTTTGCCGACAAATACCTTTCAAAATTGCTCGGGATTCCGGAAGTCAAAATACGTCGGCAGCGCACGTCGCTGGGCGTGGTTGAAGGCTGGGAACCTGTGCCCGTTAGTGGTGTCGAAGATGCGGCCTATTACTTCTCAACGTACAACGCACCCGACATAGTCGAGGCCACAAAAGAACGCAAGATAATGGTTCTGGGCGGAGGCCCCAACCGCATCGGTCAGGGAATCGAGTTCGACTATTGCTGTGTTCATGCCGCCTTTACTCTGCGGGACGAAGGCTACGAGTCGATTATGGTAAACTGCAATCCTGAAACAGTCTCAACCGACTACGACACCTCAGACAAGCTCTATTTTGAGCCGCTCACCGTTGAAGATGTTCTAAGCATTTATGAAAAGGAAAAGCCCGAAGGCGTCATCGTACAATTCGGAGGCCAGACGCCGCTGAATCTCGCCAACGAGCTGGCCGAGGCCGGCGTCCAAATACTCGGAACATCGCCTGAGACAATAGACCTGGCCGAGGACCGCGACCGTTTCCGCGAGAAGATGAGCAAGCTCGGAATCCCCCAGCCCGAATCCGGCATGGCAAGCAGCACCGCTCAAGCCCTCGCTATTGCCGAGAAAATCGGCTATCCGCTCATGGTCCGCCCCTCCTACGTCCTCGGCGGACGGGCTATGGAGGTCGTCCACGACGAAAAAATGCTCAGGCACTACGTTGCCGCAGCGGTGGAAGTAACGCCGCAAAGGCCCATACTCATTGATAAGTTCCTCGAAAACGCCATAGAAGCCGAGGCAGACGCCATCGCCGACGGAACCGACGCTTTTGTCCCCGCCGTTATGGAGCACATCGAGCTGGCCGGCATCCACTCAGGCGATTCTGCCTGCGTCATCCCCCCCGTCAGCATATCCAAAAAACACATTGAGACTATCTGCGAATACACCAGAAAGATCGCTGTAGAGCTCAACGTGGTGGGCCTGATGAACATTCAATATGCAATAGCAAATGATACCGTTTATATTCTCGAAGCCAATCCGCGCGCCTCTCGGACCGTGCCGATCGTTTCAAAAGTCTGCAATATCTCTATGGCCCGCCTTGCCGTCCAGCTTATGCTTGGTAAGAAACTCTCCCAGCTCGACCTCAAGCATCACACGATCCCGCACTTCGGCGTAAAAGAAGCGGTCTTTCCATTCAATATGTTCCCGGAGGTCGATCCTCTTCTCGGCCCCGAGATGCGCTCGACCGGTGAAGTGCTTGGTCTGGCCGACTCCTTTCCAATGGCCTTTTTTAAGTCTCAGCAGGGCGCCAAACAGGACCTCCCATCCGAAGGAGCCGTCCTGATTACCGTAGCCGACAGCGACAAACAATCTGCCCTGAAAGTCGCAAAAGAATTCGACGCACTGAGCTTCAGAATCCTGGCAACCGAGGGAACGCACAAGTTCTTCAAAAAACATGGCGCCAAGAGCGAAGCTATCCTCAAAATGCACGAGGGCAGGCCCAATATTGGAGACGCAATAAAGAACGGCGAGATTCAACTGATCGTCAATACGCCCGCCGGCCGCGTAAGCAAACACGATGATTCCTACATTCGCAAGGCGGCTATCAAACACAAGATTCCCTATATCACTACAATCGCCGCCGCCGTCGCTGCTGTACAGGGCATCGCCGCCGGCCGCAGCGATACCGCAC
This sequence comes from uncultured Pirellulales bacterium, assembly GCA_964459805.1. Lineage (GTDB taxonomy): Bacteria > Planctomycetota > Phycisphaerae > Sedimentisphaerales > Anaerobacaceae > DAOVRL01. The sequence continues at coordinate 564 of CAYWOD010000126.1, read as the reverse complement.
CTGTCAGGTCACTGCAGGACTACCATTCCCGAATCAAGTGAATGAAAAAGGGCACCGAACCCTCGTTCGCCGCAGGATAATAAAAGCCGCCACCGAGCAGCCAACACCGCTGGCTTCAAAGAATGCCGCCTCGTCGTCCTCATCTCAAATTCCCCATTCAGCCTCGCTCAACTGTTCACGCCAAGTTATTCACCCCAGCCTTCTTGTCCCCCTTATTCCTTCAACCTCTGATACCGTAAGTCACCCTAACGACATCAACCATCTCCCCCACGTCGTGTACCCGAACGACTAAAATCCCTCCCGTCCCAAAATAAAAAATCCTGGCTGCAAAACGAGCCGGAATAAAAACCGTGACCCTCCCCGCAAGAAACAAAAAAGACCTCCCCGACGTCCCCAGAGAAGCCAAAAAAGGCCTAAAACTCAGATTCGTAAAAAATACAAACGAGACTCTAAAAATCGCATTGAATCCAAGCTGAACTTAACCAGCGATAGTCTTAGTCAAAGAAGGCACCACTTTTATACACAATGTCAGCAGGGACGCAATTACAGTATGAATGACTTATC